>CAZCQN010000067.1:0-15742 GCA_964500825.1 uncultured Verrucomicrobiota bacterium
TAAGGTACAACGCCTTAGCAGGGCGCCACTTTCAACCACTCAGTCACCTCTCCGTCGACGATGAGTCAGAGCAGTACCCGTTGATACTGCGGGGCGGGAAAGCTGTCAAGAACTCCTCTCGCAGCGCGCGCGCGAGGACGCGCGTGAACGCAGAGCTCGCAGAGGCAGAAACTCTCTGCGAGCTCTGCGGCTCTGCGAGAGGTATCTTTCTTCTGCCTTGGGCAGAACATCGTGCCGGCAGAGAAGCGCGCCGCCGCGAGGTGGCGACGGCGCGCCGTTCGAGGGAACAGGAGGTCTATTCGGCCGTGTCGGCCGTGGAGGTGAGAAACTCGTCGAACGCCTCCTTGGTCAGCGTCTCCTCTCCGGCCTCGCCGATGACGATCAGGTGGTCGTCGACGACCAGGATGAGCTTGTCGCCGATGGCGAGGAACTGCTTCAGCTCGGGCCGCCACGTGAGCAGGGCGAAGTAGGCGTCCGAGGCGTACTTGACCTTGAGCGTCGGCATGTCGGCCCGCATCGTGCCGTCGACCCACGTGTCGGCGATCCGGTAGAAGTTGCGGCGACCGACGTTCCGAAGTGCCGCGGCCGATTTGTCGTTCTTTGCCGTCGCGCGCTGCTTGAGCCTGCCAAGCTCGCGCGCGAGGGCGACGGCCTCCTCGCCGTCGGCCATTATGGAGCCGCCGTTTCGCGCGGTCCATACGTGGACCGTCGCGCCGACCAGCTCGTCAACGGTTACGTCGTCGTCGAGGTCGAGCGTTACGCCGGCGGCGACATCTGTCGCGTCGAGGGTCTTTCCAGGCGAAGAGCCTTTGGCTTCGCTTTCCCGAGATTCTCCCGGCAGCTCGCTGCCGCCGATCACCAGGCTGCTGTCGGTGCTATCGGCTTCCTCTGGCTCGCCGGCCCGCGTGCGTGCGGATCTATACCCTACCGAGAGTACTTCTGTGCGACCACGCGAGGCGAGGTTGCGCCGAACCGGGTCGTCCTCGACGATGAGGTACGAGGTGTACGGGGTGACGATCCCGTAGGTCCTGGCGAGCGTCCTGACCGAGTCGACGAGCTCGGGGTTCTCGCCGTGGAGGCGGATCTCGTCGAGCAGGTAGCCGACGCGGCGCGTGGCCCACAGCGGGGCGATGAACGTGTTCTCGTTGAGGTTCTTGGCGAACGTCGTCTCGTAGGTGAACGAGCGCTTCTCGCCGTTGACCTCGCCCGAGAGGGTGATCGCCACGTCGCCCGCACCGCTGTAGCGGCCGAAGACCTGGAGCGGCACGCCCTTGAACAGGTCGGGCATCTCGCGCGGGTACAGGTCGTAGACGCGGACCACCTCGCCGAACGCGAGCTGCACGTTCGCAAGCACGGGATGCGAGACCTTGGCGAAGAAGCTCGAGACCTTCACCTCGATGTCCTCGGTCGGGTCGACGTAGTCGCTCGTGCCGTGGTTTTCCTGGGCGACGCGGTCGAGCAGGTGGGTGTTGACCTCGTAGCCGACGCCGAAGACAAAGATGCGCACCGACTCGGCGTTCGCGGCGGCGACGTTGTTGATGATCGCCTCGTGCTGTGTCTCGCCGATCGTCGGCTTGCCGTCGGTGAGGAAGACGATCATGAACGGCCTGGCCCCTTCTTTCGGCTTCATGCCGAGGGCGGTTGTGAGTGCCGCGTTGATGTCGGTGCCGCCGGTCGCGTCGAGCTCGGCGATGAACGTGCGTGCCGCCTTGATCGAGTCGTCCGAAACGTCCACAAGCTCGCTGCGGTATGCGTTGACCGTCGTGGCGAATTGGACGACGTTGAAGCGGTCACCCTCGTTGAGGCTGTTGACGCAGAAGGTGAGCGCGCGCCGCGCCTGCTCGATCTTCTCGCCCGCCATGCTTCCGGACGTGTCGAAGACGAAGACGACGTCCTTCTTGACGATCTCGCGCTCGTCCACCGCGTGCCTGGGCGAGACGAGCAGCATGAAGTAGCCGCTCTCATCTTCCAGCCGGTGGGTGAGCATGTTGAGGCCGAAGTTCTTCTGGCTGATGCCGTAGTAGAGGACGAAGTCGCGGTTGAGCGCGGCTTTCTCCTGTTCGAACCCAATGATGGCCTCGTGGTCGCCGCCGCTGCCGCTTACACGATCGATACCGATCGTGTGGCTCGGCGAGTAGATCGACGTGATCGGCACCTTCGACTCGATCGTCGCGCTCAGGGAGAAGTCCTCGAGCGTCGCCGAGAATCGCTCGCCGATCCGGAGCGGGTAGACGAACTTGTAGAGGCCGGCGTCGTAGTCGAGCGTCTGCGAGTACTCGAGCTCGACGCGCTGCTCGCCGTTGGGCGGGATCGGGAAGACGCGCAGGCGGAACAGCTCGTTGCCCATGTACTCGAGGAGCGCCGGGTCGAGCGCGCGTCGGACGATGTCCTCATAGATCTTGCGCGCCTTCGGCGCGTCGATGAGCTCGGCCGTGATCCGCTTGCCGTTGATGTATATCGCGAGCTCGGCGATCGCTGCGTCCTTCGGCAGCGGGAAGACGAAGTTCGCCTCGAGCTGGCGGTTCGTGCTGTTGATGAACACCTGCTCGACCTTGGTGGTCGCCACGCCGTCGGTGATCGCGGTGCCGACGCGCAGGTACTTGACCGCGAGCGGCGGCACCTTCTCGTCGGTCGGGATCATCATCCCGGTCGCCAGCGCGGTGCCGGCCACCAGCAGCAGCACCAGGGTCAATCCGCCGCATGTGACGTGTCTCATGGCTCATTCTCCTTCTGTGGGCGAGTCGTTGCCGCGATCGAGCTCGCGGACGGACTTCTTGTGGAGGACAGCGTAGCGCTCAGGCGCGAAGTTCACGTGCACAACACTGGTTCCGAAGATGAGGCTTTCGCCGGCGACCCCGTGGCCGCGGATGGTGAGCATGACGCCAAGGTCCACGGCGCCCTTTCTCGTGAACCTGGCCTCAAGGGTGCGGTCGAGGAAGGCCCGGATGTCGTCGCTGTTGATGCGCCGCCGCATCGGCCGGATCCTGTCGGATGCGTTCCGGCGCGTCGGCAGGTATGCGTCGAGTGCGTAGCCGCGCCGCAGCTTGGGCCAGAGCGCCGCGAAGAGCGCCTCGTTGGCGAAAACCTCGACGCCGGCGATCCGGTGCGACGCTTGCGTCGCGTAAGCAGTTCCTTCGGAACTGCCGTTGTTGATGACGATGGCGGCGCCGATGCAGCGCCTTGGCGGCACGGCCATGCACTTGTCATACTCGCCGAGCGCGCTGCGCACCTTCTCGTCGTCGACGACGTCCTGGAAGCTTGACGTGTCCGATGTCACGCCGGCGGATTCGGCGACGCGATCGACTTCGTCCCAGACGGCGTCCTGGCCTTCTTCGGACTGGGCCTTGCTTCGGAGCCTGCTGCTGGCCACGCTGCTGTCGGAGCGGAACGCCATGCTGCGGCCGGCCCAGCGGTCTTTCTCGACGCAGTAGACGGGCACGGCGACCTCGGGACCGTGAGGCCGAAGCAGCGTGTCGGTGCGGATCACGCGCTCCTGCTTCGCGCCGCTGATGATCTCGCCGGTCATCAGGAAGATGTGGTGGCGCGAGCTGTTGCGGACGAGCACCTCTTGGACTTCTCCCTCGCCCTTCTCATAGATGCGGAGCCAGCTGTGCCTGAGTGCCTCGTCGAGCGTGGCGTACCGGATCCGATCGGCCGCGCCGTCCACGTACAGCGGGAACACGGTCATATTGCGAACAGTATGGGGGCGGCCGACGATCAGGCGGCCGACGAGGCGCGTCACCTCATTCCCACGCGGCCTCGGGGGCGGCACGATGCGCACGTCGCCGTCGTCGCCGCCCGGCGGGTCGCTATCGAGATACGAGCCGTCGCTTTGGCCGCAGAGAAGCGCGGCGACCCCGACCAGAACGATTGTGAAGATGAGTTCTCGCATGGTGGCTTCCTCGTTTCGACCGTGGCTGCGTGCGCGGCCGGCTCTCTTGTTGACTTTGACACCGGAGGCGCCTGGATGTTCCGCCAGAGGTGTGGCGCTTTCGTTGACCTATCGGCGCGGCTGGCCGTATAATAAGTTGTGTGGCAGGGGAAGGCTGGAGGTCCTCGTGGAGTTCTCGTTCACAGATCTGTTATTGCTGCCGCTGATCCTCGTGACGGTCAGCACGCACGAGTTCAGCCACGGCTGGGTCGCGTCGAAGCTGGGCGATCCGACGGCGAAGGAGCGCGGCCGGCTCACGCTGAACCCGCTCAAGCACCTGAGCTGGAAGTACACGCTCGTGCTGCCGGTGTTGCTCTACGTGGCCACGCTCGGCAGGTTCGCCTTCGGCTTCGCCAAGCCGGTGCCGGTCAACCCGCTGCGGCTGCGCAGCTACGCGCGGTGCTGGCGGCGGCCGTTCGCCGACATGATCTGGGTGGGCCTTGTCGGGCCGGCGGTCAATCTGGCGATCGCGGGCCTGTTGGTGCTGCTTGTGCACTCGGGCCTGATCCCGATGGAGAACAGGGTAGGCCGGCTCGTCATTGAACTGGTCTATTGGGTGATTCTTTTCAACCTGCTGATCGGACTGGTGAACCTGCTGCCGGTGCCGCCGTTCGACGGCTCGCGGCTCATCATCGGGCTCTTGCCAGAGCGGTACGCGATCCGTATTCTTCGGCACGAGCTGTTCGTGTTGGTGGGGTTCATCGCAGCGCTCGCGGTCGCGGCGATCATGGCCGGCGGCCTCGTCAAGCTGCTGCTGCCGCCCCTGAGATGGGTGTGGCACACGCTCGGCCTGAACGCGGAGCATTTCGACCAGTTGTTTCTCGGCCGGCCGTAGCGCGGCCCGCCGTGCGGAGACGCCATGGGAAGCTTCCTGACACGCGACGACTACCGGGTCGAGCTCGAGATCTTCGAGGGCCCGCTCGACTTGCTGCTCTACCTGATCCGCAAGGATGAAGTGAGCATCCACGACATCCCGATCAGCCGGATCACCGAGCAGTACGTCGAGTACCTCGAGCTGATGAAGATGCTCGACCTGAACATCGCCGGCGAGTTCGTCCTCATGGCGGCGACGTTGATGCACATCAAGTCGCGCATGTTGCTGCCGCCCGACGAGCGGCCCGAGGATGAGGACGAAGGGCCGGGCGAGGACCCGCGGCTCGAGCTCGTGCGCCAACTGCTCGAGTACAAGCGATTCAAGGAAGTGGCCGAGGATTTGCACACGCTCGAGGTGCAGCAAGCGACGACGTTCTCGCGCAACGAGGACGATCGGTCGCTGCTGCCTACCGTCGAGCGGCCGCTCGCCGAGGTGAGCATCTTCGACCTGCTCGCCGCGTTCAACGAGGTGTTCAAGCGCGCGGCCGAAGCGCCGGTCGCCGAGATCCTCGGGGACGAGGTGAAGGTGGCCGACAAGATCCGCGAGATTCGCGAGCTCGTGCAGCACACCGACGTGGTGCGGTTCGGCGATCTGTTCAGGCCCGCGTCGACCCGGCTGGAGATCGTCGCCACGTTTCTGGCAATGCTCGAGCTCATTCGCCAGAAGGCGATCCTGGTGTTCCAACGCCAGGTGTTCGGGCCGATCGAGCTGGCGCTCATTCCATAGGAGTGGTGATGGGCACGGACAACGACACGATGACTAACGGCGGTACCGGCGCGCCCGACGTCGAAACGACGACGGACGTGGCACGCGACGCGGAGCCGCACGTCAAGGCCGGCGAGCAACAGCCCCTCGAGCAGGAAGCGACGGGGCGCGAGCAGCTCCTGGCGGCCGTCGAGGCGCTCCTGTTCGTCTCGAAGCAGCCGCTCACGACGGCGTCGGTGCGCCGGGCGCTCAGCGACGACGTGAAGCTGAGCGACGTGGACGTGGCGACGATCGTCGAGGAGCTGCGCATCAGCTACCTGCGTGACGGGCGCGGCTTCCGGCTCGTCGAGCTTGCCGGCGGCTACCAACTCCGGACCGCGAGCGAGTTCGCCCCGTACATCCTCAAGCTGTTCAAGGAGCCGCGCGAAGAGCGCCTGAGCCAGCCGGCGCTCGAGACGCTGGCCATCATCGCCTACCGCCAGCCGATCGTGAAGGCCGAGATCGAGGCGATCCGGGGCGTCGACGTGTCCGGCGTGCTTCAGACGCTGGTCGATCGCGGCCTCGTGCGCATCGCGGGCCGCAAGGAGGTGCCGGGCCGGCCGTTTCTGTACGAGACGGCGCGGCTGTTCCTCGAGCACTTCGGCCTCAAGGACACCGAGGAGTTGCCGCACATCAGCGAGCTGCGCGCTGCCGACCCGAAGCAGGGCACGCTCGACCTGAAATGAGGGAACGGACCGATGGCGGACGAACACGTCGAGAACGAGCTCCAGCCGCTGCGCGACCGCATTCGCGAGCTGGATGAGCAGATTATCGACCTGATCAACGCGCGCGCGAAGGTGGTCGTCGAGATCGGCGAGATCAAGGCGCGCGAGAACATGGAGATCTTTCACCCGCAGCAGGAGAAAGAAGTCTACACGCGCATCGAGGAGGTCAACAAGGGCCCGCTCGCCTCGTCGGTGTTCCACGCCATCTACCGCGAGATCATGTCGGGCTGCATCGCGCTCGAGAAGAAGGTGCTCATTGCCTACCTCGGCCCCCCGGCGACGTTCACCCAGCAGGCGGCGCTCGCGCGCTTCGGCGTCGGGGTCGACTATGTGCCCGTGCACACGATCGGCGACGTGTTCACCGAGGTCGAGACCGGGCATGCCGACTACGGTGTCGTGCCGATCGAGAACTCGACCGAGGGCGCGGTGAACAGCACGCTCGACATGCTGAGCCACTCGACGCTCAAGGTCTGCTCGGAGATCCATCACGAGATCGCGCACTGCCTCATCTCGAACGAGCCGAAGGATGCCGTCCGGCGCGTCTACTCCAAGTCGGAGGCGATCGGCCAGTGCAACCACTGGCTGCGAGCCAACCTGCCGACGGCCGAGATCGTCGAGGTCGCGAGCACGGCGGTCGCCGCCGAGCGCGCGGCCGGCGAGGCGGGTGCCGCGGCGATCGCGAGCGAGCTCGCGGCGCAGATGTACGAGCTGCGCGTCATCGAGCGCAACGTCGAGGACATCCACCACAACGTGACGCGCTTCCTCGTGATCGGCAAGCAGGACAGCCCGCCGAGCGGCGACGACAAGACCTCACTCATGTTCTCGACGAAGGATCGGGTTGGCGCGCTCCACGAAGTGCTGGGGATCTTCCGCGAGTGCGGGATCAACCTGTCGATGATCGAGTCGCGCCCGTCGCGTAAGAAGGCGTGGGAGTATTACTTCTTCACCGATTTCGACGGGCACGTCACCGAGCCGCAAGTCGAAGAGGCGATCAAGCGGCTCGAGAATCAGTGCCAGTTCGTCAAGATCCTTGGCAGCTACCCGAAGAGCTTCAAGCCGGCCAAGGGCTAGGCGGCGCCGCACGGGGACTCACGGGTTTGAACGGCGAATTCGGAGAAGGTACACCGGCAATGATTATCGTATTGAAGCCTGAGGCGACCCAGGAGCAGATCGACCACATTCTCAACGACATCAAGCGGCTCGAGCTGAAGCCGCACGTCTCGGTCGGCGCGGCACGCACCATCATCGGCGTGATCGGGCCCGAGGATGTGATCCGCACGGTGCCCGTCGAGGCGTACCCGGGCGTCGAGAACGTGTTGCCGATCCTCAAGCCGTTCAAGCTCGTCGGGCGCGAGTTCAAGCCCGACGACAGCATCGTCGATGTGCGCGGGGTGCGGATCGGCGGCGGCACGTTCACGATCGTGGCCGGGCCGTGCTCGGTCGAGAGCCGCGAGCTGACGCTGCGGATCGCCGAGAGCGTCCATTCGCTCGGCGCGAAGATCCTGCGCGGCGGCGCGTTCAAGCCGCGGACCTCGCCGTACTCGTTCCAGGGCCTCGGCGAGGAGGGGCTCAAGTACCTGGCCGAGGCGGGCGAGCGGACGGGTATGCCCGTCGTGACCGAGCTGATGGACCCGCGCCACGCGGCGCTGTTCGACAAGTACGCGGACATGATCCAGATCGGCGCGCGCAACATGTCCAACTTCACGCTGCTCAAAGAGGCCGGCCGGATGCAGAAGCCCGTGCTGCTCAAGCGCGGCATGATGTCGACGATCAAGGAGTTTCTCTTGAGCGCCGAGTACATCTGCTCCGAGGGGAACATGAACGTCGTGCTGTGCGAGCGCGGGATCCGCACGTTCGAGACCGAGACGCGCAACACGCTTGACATCAGCGCTGTGCCGGTCATCAAGCAGCTCAGCCACCTGCCCGTATTCGTCGATCCGAGCCACGCCGCCGGTCGCGACGACATCATCGAGTCGCTCGCGCTCGCGGCCGTTGCCGCCGGCGCCGACGGCATTATGGTCGAGGTGCACCCCGAGCCGGAACACGCCAAGAGCGACGGCGAGCAGGCGCTGCTGCCCGAGCAGTTCGCCGAGATGGTCCGCAAGGTGCGCGCCGTCGCCAAGGCCGTCGGCCGAACCGTCTGACGCGTGCCGGTGACGCGTCGATTCCCACAGATGATGCTGACCGACGAGGCGTGCGGCGACTGAGAACGCACTATGTTTAGCAAGATCACGATAGTCGGGATGGGCCTGATCGGCGGGTCAATCGGGATGGCCTGCGTGCGGCATGCGCTCGCACGCGAGGTGATGGCCGTCGTGCGGCGCGAATCGGCGATGGCCGAGGTGCGCGAACGCGAGGCGGCGCACGACGTGACGCTCGACCTGCAGGAAGGCGTCGCCGGCGCCGAGCTTGTCGTGCTCGCCGCATCGGTCGAGGCGATCCCAGAGCTCGCGCACCAGGCGGCGCCCGCGCTCTCGGCCCAGGCGATCGTCACCGACGTGGCGAGCGTCAAGGCGGACATCGTCCGCCGCCTCGAGGAGACCCTGGGCGGCGTCTGCCGCTTCGTCGGCTCGCACCCGATGGCCGGCGGCGAGCAGGCCGGCATCGCCCACGCCGAGCCGGACCTTTTCCGCCACGCGGTCTGCCTGGTGACACCGACCGAGCACACCGACGCCGATGCGCTCGAGAAGGTCACGCAGTTCTGGCGACGGCTTGGCTGCACGGTCCATGCGCTTGGACCGGGTGAGCACGACGAGGCGGTGGCGCTCGTGAGCCACTTGCCGCACGTGGCGGCCGCAGCGGTCGTGAACGCGATCGGCCGCACCGCTGATCCGGAGACGGCGATGCGGTGCGCGGGACCGAGTTTCCGCGACGTGACGCGCGTCGCCGCGAGCTCGCCCGAGATGTGGACCGAGATCTGCATGGGCAACCGCGACGCGCTCCTCGCCGCTGCAGGCGACCTGCGCGACGAGGCGGGGCGGTTTGTCGAGTGTCTTGAAGCGTGCGACGCCGAGGGCCTGCGCTCGTTCTTTGCCGAGGCACGGCGACTGAAGGAATCGAATGCCCCAACAGGACGACACGGGCCGGTTGTAGCGCCGCCCGACCCGATCGTCGTGCGCCGCCCGAAGCACGTGCGCGGCGTCGTCGAGGTGCCGGGCGACAAGTCGATCTCACACCGCGCCGTCATCCTCTCGTCGATTGCCGAGGGCACGTCGACGATCGACAACCTGCTGCCGGGCGAGGACGTCCGGTGCACGGTTGACGTCATGCGGGCGCTCGGCGTGCCGATTGAGTGGTTGTCGGACACGTCGGTGCGCATCGAGGGCGTTGGCCTCCGCGGCCTGAAGGCGCCGGGCGAGACGCTTTGGTGCGGCAACAGCGGCACGTCGATGCGCCTGCTCGCTGGCCTGCTGGCGGCGCAGCCGTTCAGGTCGGTTCTTGACGGGGACGATTCGCTCCGCCGCCGGCCGATGAAACGCATCATCACGCCACTGACGCAGATGGGCGCCGTGGTCGAGGGCACGCCGCCCAACGATACGGCGCCGCTCACCGTCGACGGCGGCCGCATCAAGCCGATCGACTACGACTCGCCCGTGGCGAGCGCGCAGGTCAAGACGGCCGTGCTGCTCGCGGCGCTCTACGCCGACGGTGCGACGACGCTCACCGAGCCGCGGCAATCGCGCGACCACACCGAGCGCATGCTGGCCGATTACGGCGTCGAGGTGGCGGGCGAAGGCCTGACGGTCGCGCTCGAAGGCGGTCAACAACTTCGTGCGTTCGACTTCGTCGTTCCGGGCGATTTCTCGTCGGCGATGTTTTTCGTCGTGCTGGCAGCGTGCACGCCGGGCGCGGCGCTCACGGTCCGGCATGTCGGGTTGAACCCGACGCGGGTCGCCGCGCTGCGGATCCTGGAGCGAATGGGCGCGGCGATCGGCATCGAGGAGGACAATACCGCCGGCGCTGGCGGCTCGGAACCGCGCGGCGACCTCGTCGTGCGCGGCGGGGCGCTCAAGGCGACGACAATCGAGGGCGACGAGATTCCCGGCGCGATCGACGAGCTGCCGGTGCTCGCCGTCGCGGCCTCGCTGGCCTCGGGCCGCACGGTGGTCAAGGACGCCGCCGAGCTGCGCGTGAAGGAATCGGATCGCATTGCGACGACGGTGGCCAACCTGCGTGCGATGGGCGCGAACGCCGAAGAGACCGACGACGGTATGATCGTCGAGGGGCCGGCCGCGCTCCGGGGCGCCGAGCTCGACTCGTTCGGCGATCACCGGATCGCGATGGCGTTCACGATCGCCGGCATGCTCGCCGAGGGCGAGACGCGAATCTCAAACACGGCCTGTATCTCGACGAGCTTCCCAGGCTTCCACGAGACGATTGGCTCTCTGGGAGAATAGGAGCCGGGCTCGTGTTCCCGAAAGGCGGAGACATCTGGACGCCGGCGGCTAAGGCAGATGGGTCCTCGACCGCTTCGCGCGCAGTTGTCTCGTAGCCCCTGCCAGGGGCGTTTGGTAGTAGCCTCGGGCGCAAGCCCGTGGTAAGCGGTTTCAGAGAACATCCGGAGCCCCGTCAGGGGCGATTGAGAACGCCGTGCCGTTGTTCCAATCGCCCCTGACGGGGCTCTGTTCATCTTGAGGGTCGCCTCATTCCACGGGCTCGCGCCCGAGGCTACTCCCAATCGCCGCTGCGCGGCTCACACGGGGCGACACGATGTCCATTGGTTGTGAGGCATGTAGGCTGATGCTTCACGTCGATGGGCTGTGAGGCATGTGGGGGTGCTCGATGGCCGTGAGGGTAGGTGCCTGTTCCTGTTGTCCAATTCTCGCCCTTTCACTGGCGGGCAAAGCGAAGCCGGGAACCCGTAGGCGAGCTCCCGGCTGAACAGACAGCGATTCTGTCCGAGGACTGCTATTCCATTCTCAAGACATCGCCCTTTTCGATCTCGGCGCCGTCCTTGAGCTCTTCCTCGATGCAGATCGAGACTTTCTCCTTGACCGTGACCACGCTGATCGTGCCGAGCTTCTCCTCGATGAAGTCGAGGAGTTCGCCGGTGTCGGGGTCGCGGAGCTCCTCGCCGCGGTGGTAGACGGTGAACGTGTCACCGACCTGGATGTCTTCGCGCTCGCCGGCGTTGATGTAAACCTTGTCCGCGCTCGCCATGACGACCTTGCCTTCCCACTTCGCATCGAGGATGCGCGTGCCGAGCAGGACGACGCCCTGGTCGATGGCGTTCTGGACCGCCCGGCCGAGCGGGCTCTTGTGGAAGTACTGGCCGCCGATGCCCCAGTCGGCCTCGTTATAGTCGGCCGCCACGCCCGTCGTCTGGGCGCTGCCCTCGACGCGCTGGGTGAACTCCTCGCCGCTCGTCGTGTCGATCATCCGGAGCACGACGGCGATGTGCGACTTGGTGACCCGCGCGCCGACGCCGAAGCCCTTGATACGCACCGCGCCGCCGGCGTCCTGGGTCGTCTCTTCGTACTCGGTGACGGCGCCGATGATGAAGAACTGCGCGTTGAGCAGCTTGCCGGTGGTGGCCGCCGTCGAGGTGACCGTGCGGTCGGAGGCGGCGAAGTCCTGCTCCTCGAGGACGTCCTCGATGTTGGAGCGGTTGATGACGATGAAGCGCTCGGTGTTGTCAAGCGCGCTCGCCATCATGTCCGAGAAGCCTTCGCCGAGGTGGAACTGGCCCTGGAAGTCGGTCTTGTTCTCGAACTTGCCGACGGCGACGGTCTTCTTCGGGCCCTTGAGCGGCGGCAGCCCGCTCTGGTCGCCTTCCTCGACGTGGCCCTTGATCGTGCCGGTCTTGCGGCCGCCCGTGTCTTCCTCATCCTCGTCGATGACGGCCAAGGCCGCCGCGCGGCTGCACGCGACGCCGAGCGCCACCATGCCGATGAGCAGCACGAGCAGTATGCGTGTATAGAAGAAGCGCCACATAATCACCATCTCCTCAGAGCTTGGACCTTACTATGTCCTCGGCTTCACCCGTCGGCGGACGGGGCTATTCTTGCTCCTCGACGGTCACCCTGATCCGGTTCGCCGTCTTGCCGCGCAGCGTGAGCGGCAGGCCTTCGATCGCGAGCAGCTTGTCGGCGAGGTCCTTGGCGATCGCGCCGGCGACGAGTACGTCGTACATCGACGTGGTTTCCTCGACCATGCGCTCGACGACCTTCTCGACGCCGTCGATCGCGTTGAGGCCCTCGACGAACAGCGCGCGCTCATCGCCGTCGGCGTCGAACAGCACGACCTGGACGGTCTGGACGTTGTAGACCTCGTCGCGCCAGACCTCGACGATCTTGCCCATGAGCTTCTCGGTGACCTTGTCGCTGGCGGCTTTGAGCGCCTCGCGCGCGATGGCGGTCTCGCCCTTGGTGCCGCCGCCGCGGGCGGTCGCCGAGTCCTCGACGATGGCGATCACCTTCGCCGTGTCGGTTTTGATCGCTTTGACCGTCACATTCGCCTGGTACGAGTAGATGTTCACGCCGTGGGCCGAGCGCGCTTCGCCCATCTCGGCCGACGCCTCACCCAGGATGAGCACGTCGGCGCCGAACTCGCGGCCGAGCGCGGCCGCCTCGATCGGGTCGTCGTAGTGGAGGGTCGCATCGCGCTCGCGGATCAACTCGTGCTGCGCCGGGTCGATCAGGTCGAACTTGGCTTCCACGAAGAACTTCTCGAACGCGGTTTGCAGGACGGGCGCCGGCAGTTCGCCGCCGTCGACGTACTCGCGGAAGATGACGGCGATGCGCGGGTTCTCCTTCTCCTCGATCAGGATCTTGATCGCCTGAAGGTCCTTGCGCAGCTCGGCCAACGAGACCGTCGCCTGCACCGTGACCTCCCAGAGCCCGCCTTCGCCGCCGTTGTCGCCGAGCACGTCGTAGGTGCTGACGTAGCCGGTCACCTCGCTGTAGATCGTGTCGCTAATGAGCTGGTTGTTCTGGACCAGGGTCTCGGAGCTTACGAGCACCCCGACACCCTGCTCGACGGCCGCGCGCAGCGCGCGCGTTGTGGCTTCGTCCTTGGACTCGCCCTCGCCCGTGACGGTCACCGTCCGCTGTGAGAACTCGGCGAAGGCCGACAGCGTGGTCGCCAGTGCAGCAGCAAGCACCAGGCACCACGTCCGAACTGGTCGCACATTCATCATCGCGACTCCCCTTGCGGTACACACGCTGCGGCATTATTTCCCCGATGGGCGGGCTTGTCAACTCCGGCGAGCCCGGCAGCGGTTTCTCTGAACCGGCCGGGCTCGTCTCGTCCAGGCCCGATCTGTCGGTGCCGCCTTGTCCACCCCGGATAGACGAGGCGCCGAGCTCGATATTCAGGGCGCTCGGGACGGTGCGTGTGCCCTGATCGGAGGTGAAGGGGCGTTTCTCGTCCAGACGGCGGCATCAATCGCCCCCGAAGGGGCTCAGTGTTGTGGGTGCGTCTTGTCCCACGCGCTTACGCGCGAGGCTACTCTCAGACGCCCCTGGCGGGGCTTGCACTTGTCTACGAGCCTTCGCGTGGACTCTTATCTGCCGACTTGCGGCGTGCAGGCGGCTTGCCGGGAACGTCGCGCGCCGCTAGAATGCGACGCGCACGGTAACGGGAGCCGATATGATTGCCTCGCCCTTTCAGGAACAACCTGTTTCCCCCGCGAGCGACGCTCGTGCTGAGGAGCAGGCGCTCGGGAAGGGCGGGATTACGCGCGCGGCCACCGTCTTCGGTTCGGCGACGGCGCTGAGCCGGATGCTCGGGCTCGTCAGGGACATGTTGGTCTCGCGCGTGTTCGGTCCCTCTCTCGCGTGGTCGGCATTCGCGCTCGCGTTTGCCATCCCGAATCTGTTTCGGCGCCTGTTTGCCGAGG
Source organism: uncultured Verrucomicrobiota bacterium (assembly GCA_964500825.1). Lineage (GTDB taxonomy): Bacteria > Auribacterota > JABMQX01 > JAFGEW01 > JAFGEW01 > CAYUZG01. Next base: position 14,115 of record CAZCQN010000067.1, read on the forward strand.
GCGCGCTGGCCGGCGCGTTCGTGCCGGTTTTCACCGAGCAGCTCAAGCAGGAAGGGCGCGAGCCGGCGCTGCGGCTTGCCCGGACGGTGGCGACCGCCGTGGGCCTCGTGCTTGTTGGCGTCATCATCGTTGCCTGGGTTGCATTCGGCTTGCTCGATGCGCTGGTCGACACCGGCAAGGTGAACCTGATCGCCCGGCTCGGCAGCGTTCTCATCCCGTACGTGTTCTTCATCTGCCTGGCGGGGTTCGGGATGGCCGTGCTCAACTCGTTCAACCACTTCGCCGTGCCTGCGCTCTCGCCGGCGCTGCTCAACGTCGTCCTGATCACCGCTCTGCTCGTCGTGGTGCGGCTGTTCGGCGGCCTACCGGAGCAGCAGATCTTCGGCCTGGCGGTGGCGGTGATCTTCGGCGGCATGCTGCAGCTTGGGGTCCAGGTGCCTGTGCTCGGGCGGTTCGGCTTCCGGTTCCGGCCGCTGCTCGACCTGAGGGATCCACGATTTCGGCGCGTGCTCGCGCTGTTTCTGCCGGGGTTGGTCGGGCTGGCTGTCGTTCAGCTCAACGTGGTCGTGGATTACCTGCTCGGCTACGTCGTCAGCGACGAGGCGAGCTCGCACCTGTACTTCGCCAACCGCCTCGTGCAACTGCCGCTTGGCGTGTTCGGGGTCGCGATCGCGGCGGCGACGTTGCCGACGCTGTCGAAGCTGCGCTCGCAGGGGCGGGTGGACGCGTTCAAGGCGACGCTTTCGTATTCGCTGCGGCAGACGTTGGCGGTCGCCATACCGGCGGGCGTGGGCCTGATCGTGCTGCGTGGGCCGATCGTGGCGCTCATTTACGAGGGTGGCAAGTTTGGGCCCGAGGCGACGCGCATCGTCTCGGCGGTGCTCATGTTCTACTCGCTCGGCCTGTTCGCGTACGCGGCGATGCAGGTGCTGGTTCGGGGGTTCCTGGCGCTTCAGGACCCGAAGACGCCGATGCGCATCTCGATCGCTACGACCGGGCTGAACCTGGGGCTCAATATCCTCCTCGGCATCGCGCTTGGGATGGCAGCGCGGGGCTTTGCGCTGGCAACGGCGATCTCGGCCACGTGTAACCTCGCGCTGCTGGCCGTCGTGCTCCGCCGGCGGCTTGGGCCGATCGAGGGGCGCGGCATGCTGCTCTCAATTGGCCGGATTACTGCTGCCGCGCTCGGGATGGGCGCGGCCACCTACGGAGCGGCCCGGCTTCTGGCTGCGATTGTCTCGGGCGCCGGGATCGACGCGCGTCTCCTTGGGCTGGACCTGGGGCAGCTCCTCGTGGTGCTCGGGGCGACCGGCGCGGGCCTCATCGTCTATGTTGTCCTGTCGCACCTCGTGGGCTCGCGCGAGATCGGCGAGTTCATGAGGGCCTACAAGAAGACCAGGTCCACCTGAGCCGGCTGCTCGCGATGCGGTTGCACCGGAACCGGGCCTGGTGTAGAATCGACGCATCGGGTCTCGCGGTCGACGAACCCCAGGGCACGGTTTGCGGTCGAACAGGATGGCGACTGATGTCGCCCTAGCAGGGTGCTGGAAAAGGCGTTTGACCCGACTTGTGCAGGTCAAGGGCCGGAGGCCCGGCAGAGGGTAGCCCGGGGCGCCTGCCCGCCGAAG
>CAZCQN010000068.1:0-15314 GCA_964500825.1 uncultured Verrucomicrobiota bacterium
CATGGCCCTTCACGTGCGAGAGGTTCACCAGCACGTCGGCGTCGTGGATCTCGCCGGCAATCTGGATCTCCTTGAGCGAATCGAGACTGACCGGCTCGCTGTAGAAGAACGTCTCGGTCAGCCCCGCCGCAGCCACGAGCGGCGCGTCGAGCACCTCCTCGGTGTAGCCGCGGGCCACGGCCGTGGCGACGTCGCGTATCAGGTCGGTCACAAACGGCTTGCCGCCGGCCTCCTTGATCTTTCTTACAAGGATGCGGACGAACAGCGGGTGGACGGTCGTATAGCCCACGCCGCCGCCCAGGTGCATCTTGACCGCGACCCGCTTGCCCTTCATTGCCGGGCCGAAGTCGAGCTGGTCGAGCAGCCGCTCGAACCGCACCGGCAGCGTCTGGCCTGCCTCGGCCAGCTCGAACGCCAGCGGCGCGAACAACACCTCGGCCGCCTTCGCCGCCTTTTTCTTCCTGGATGCCTTTTTCTTCGCCTCGCGCTTCGCCGTCTTTTTCGCCATGTTCTCCTCTCTGCGGGCTCTGCGTCTCTGCGAGAGACATATACCACATCTCGCAGAGACGCAGAGCTCGCAGAGAAACCAAGGAGGGGAACGTCAGATCAGAAGTCAGTGGAGGTGAGGGGATTCGAACCCCTGGCCCCGACATTGCGAACGTCGTGCTCTACCAACTGAGCTACACCCCCACGCTCGTCACGTCGGCTCGACGACGCGACGCGGACCCCTTCTCTACACCCAACCGCGACCGCAAGCAAGCCGGAAAACGGGCACCGATCTCTCAGCGCTTCGGCGGGCGGATGCGCCAGCACAGCGAACACTGCCACTCGAACCACTGGCCGTACTGGACGATCTGCACGCGGTGTGGTCCAAGGAGGGCAAACAGCACGCCGACTCCAATGCCGCCCGCGATACCGCCCTGGACAAAGCAGCTGAGCAGATGAGGCAACAGCGCGAAGTACTCCTTGAGGTAGGCGTCGTAGAGCTGGACAAACCCGAAAAGCACACACACGACCACAACAAACGCCGCCAGTCCCAGCCAGATGGCCCGAGCGCGCTCGCCGCGGCTGACCGGCCGCCCCAGCGGCACATGCTCGGTCCTCTGACCGCACTTCTCACACCAGAGGCGCTTGTTGCGCACCCGGGGCTTCATCGGGCTTCGTCCTCTTACCGTAGTACCACCCGTCCCGATCGCTGGGGATCAGCGGTCGATCCTATGTCTCGCGTAGCGCGGCGGCTTTCTCGAGCTGGGCGATGCACCAAGTGATGGTCGGGCTTCCGTTGAGTTTCTTGACTACTCGCCCCCACTCCTGAACAACACGTCGTTCTGCTTAATCCTTCCAACTCCAATCCTTCTCCCGTCGATATCCTCCAATACGAATTCATAACACCCATAGGATGTAAGGCTCGGTGGGGACAGGATCTTCGCTCCCTTTTCCTTCAATTCCGCGTGGAGAGGATCCACGTCCTCGACTTCCTCAGGGTCCAGGTAGGCATCATAGCGCGCGCCATACCGTTCCTGATTCGAGAGCACTGTGCCATGCTTAGATTGTACGACTATGATTTCGACGGCATCCCGGTAAAGGGCTGCGAGTTTCTCCTCTTTGTCGAAATGCTCTGCTACTCGGAATCCCAGTACGTCCCGATAGTACTCTGCGGTTTTCTGCACGTCCGGCGTCACAAACACAACGGCGGCATTGGCCAATCTCGGATTACTCATGCGTGCCTCTGGAGTCAATTGTCTGTTGGGCGTGAGAGCAGTTGTTGAAGAAGCACTCTATAGAGATAGGAATGCCTCTTCAAGAAACCACTGAAACAACCTTCCCGAGAATGGCCCCGAGTTGACGACCGCATGTGACCGGTCCTCTTCACGCGTGGAACGTGCGGCTCCTACGTCTCACGGAGCGCGGCGGCTTTTTTAAGCTGGGCGATATGCCAGGTGATGTTGATCTCTTTGGGGCAGACTTCGATGCAGTTGAAGATGCTGTGGCAGCGCCACAGGCCGTGTTGGTCGTCGATGACGCTCAGGCGCTCGGCGGCGCCCTCGTCGCGGCTGTCGAAGATGAAGCGGTAGGCTTTCAGCAGCGCGGCGGGGCCGAGGTAGCTCGGATCGCTCCAGTTCGACGGGCAGCCCGTCGTACACGCGCCGCACAGGATGCACTTGGCCGCCTCGTCAATGAGCGCACGCTCGGCCGGCGACTGCAGCCGCTCCCTGGGCGGCGGCGGCGTTTTCGAGATAAGGTACGGCTTGATGGCCTCGTATTTCTTGAAGAAGTCGCTCATGTCGACGACGAGGTCCTTCAGGATCGGCAGGTACGGCACCGGCTCGATGATGATGCGCCGGCGCGTGTTGAGGTCCTGCAAAAGCGTCTGGCACGCGAGCCGGTTCTTGCGGTTGATGCGCATCGCGTCGGAGCCGCACACGCCGTGGCTGCACGAGCGGCGGAACGCGAGCGAGCCGTCCTGCTCCCACAGGATCGTGTGGAGGCAGTCGAGCACGCGGTCGGTCCCGGCCGCCTCGACCTCGTAGGTCTTGTAGTAGGGCTTCCTGTCCTTGGTCGGGTCGAACCGCTGAATCTTGAACTTGACCTTCATCGCTCGCGCTCTCCCTGAACGCGCGTTCTCCTGGACGCGCCGTCGCCTTGCGCGGTTGGCTGATATCGATCTTGATTTCACCGCTGAGATCGCAGAGCACGCGGAGCACTGTCTCGGCTCTGCGCGCTCAGCGCGCTCTGCGGTGAGTTCCTAGTATTTCCTCTCCTTCGGCTCGAACTCGCCGAGGGTCACCGGCGAGTAGCTGAGCCGGATCGTGCCGTCGGGCTGCTTGTGCGCGATCGTGTGCTTCATCCACTTGACGTCGTCGCGTTTCGGGAAGTCGCGCCGCGCATGCGCGCCGCGCGTCTCCTCGCGTGCGAGCGCGCCCGTCAGCATCACCTCGGCATAGGTCAGCGTGTTTCCGAGCTCGATCGTCTCTTTGAGGTCGAGGTTGAACGGCTGCCCGTCGGTGGTCATCGGCTTGATCGTGGCGAACCGCGCCTTGAGCTCTTGGAGCATCTGGAGCCCTTCATCGAGCCCCTCTTTCGTGCGGTACACGCCGGAGTGCTCGCGCATCAGGTGTTTCAGATCGCGCCGCACCGCCCCCTGCGTCTCGCCGCCGGGGGCCGCCTTGAAGCGCGCGATGCGCTCGCGAATGCGCGCCAACGGCTCCTTCGGCAGCGGCGCCCACGTGGCATCCTGCAGCCACTGAGTCATGCGCCGCCCGGCGCGCTTGCCGAAGACGCAGGTCTCGAGCTGCGAGTTCGTTCCCAGCCGATTGGCCCCGTGGACGCTGACACACGCGCACTCGCCTGCGGCGAAGAACCCGACGACGTCTTTGTCTTTGGCGTCGCCGCCTTTGACCTGCCCGTCCACGTCGGTCGGGATGCCGCCCATCATATAGTGGGCCGTCGGCTGGATGGGCACCGGGTCCTTGATGCAGTCGATGCCAAGGTAGGTGCGGATGAAGCTGTGGATCTCGGGCAGCCGCTCCATGATCTTCTTCGCGCCGAGGTGCCGCAGGTCGAGGTAGACGTAGTCCTTGCCGCCGATCCCGCGGCCCTCGATGATCTCTGTCGTAATCGAGCGCGTCACCAGGTCGCGCGGCGCCAACTCCATCAGCTTGGGCGAGTACTTCTCCATGAACCGCTCGCCGGCGTCGTTGATCAACGTGCCGCCTTCGCCGCGCGCGCCCTCGGTCAGCAGGATGCCGCGCTTCCAGATGCCCGTCGGGTGGAACTGGAAGAACTCCATGTCCTGGAGCGGCACACCAGCGTTGTAGGCCACCACGAGCCCGTCACCCGTGTTGGCGAACGCGTTCGACGTAATCAGGAACGCCTGGCCGCCGCCGCCCGTGGCGAACATCACCGCCTTCGTGTGGAACACGTGCAGCTCGCTGTCGCGCATGTTCCACGCCACGATGCCGCGGCAGACGTTGTCCTCGACAAGTAGGTCAACGCAGTACCACTCCGGGTAGACGTGCACCTGATGCTTAACGAGCTGCTCGAACAGCGTATGGAGGAGCGCGTGCCCCGTGCGGTCGGCGCTGTAGCATGCGCGCAGCACGGGCGCCTCGCCGTAGTTGCGTGTGTGCCCGCCGAATTTTCTCTGGGCGATCTTGCCCTCGGGGGTCCGGCTGAACGGGCAGCCCATATGCTCCATCTCGTAGACCGTCTCAGGCGCTTCGTGCACCAGGATTTTCGCCGCGTCCTGGTCGGTCAGGTAGTCGCCGCCCTTGACGGTGTCGAACCAATGCCAGTGGAGCCGGTCCTCCTCCATATTGCCAATGGCGGCGGCAATGCCGCCCTGCGCCGCGCTCGAGTGCGACTGTGACGGATAGCACTTGGCCAGCAAGGCCACATCGTACTTGCCCGCGAGCTGGACGGCCGCCATCGAGCCGGCCAGGCCGGCGCCGACGATGACCACGTCATGCTTGATCACGCTCATTGCCCGCCCCCCTGCTCGACGAGTTCCGCCTCAGCGTTCGTCCCGGCCTCGGCAGGCGGTTGAAACGACAGGATCGTGATGCTGCCGAGCGTCACCAGGATCAGCCCGATCGTCACGATCAGGCTGAACAGCCAGATCCGCAGCGCGCCCTTCTTGATGTAGTCGAGCAGCACGCCCCAGACCCCGTTCAGCCCGTGGAACAGCGCCGTCGCGAGCAGCAGCAGCGTGAGCGTGCGCCACACCGGCCCCCACACCGGGTGCATGAGCCGGTCCTTGACAATGTTGAAGTTCACGTCGCCCGTGCCCGAGTAGTGGATCACCACGAAGTGCGCCAGCAACAGCAACAGCAACAGCACGGCCGTGATGCGCTGCAGCAGCCAGCCGATCGACCCCGTGTTCTTCGAGCCGCCGTACTTGTAGCCGTTCATCTCAGCCCCCTCCCCCGAACACGTGCTTCAGGATCGGGACCGCGCCGACGGCGATGACCACCACGCTCAGCGCCAACACCGCGTAGAACAGCGGCTTGTGGTAGCGGGCGCCGGCGGCGAAGTCCACGAGTAGGATGCGGATCCCGTTCAGCGCGTGAAAGACGCAGGCGGCCAGCACCGCCACCTCGCCGAACTTGAACAGCGGCTTCGAATACAGGTCCATCTCGGCGTCGAACGTGGTGGGATCAGTCAGCTTGCTGATCGACCAGATGTGCAGGACGAGATACAGGACGATAGCCAGGCCCGAGATGCGGTGCAGCACCCACGCGACCTGGCCCGTGTACCAGTGGAACCGCATACGCTCCTCCTCCCTCCGGCATGGGACCACGCAGGAGCAGTCTGATACCAGCCACATGTAGACCCAACGCAGCGACCGCCTCCGCCAACACCCCTGGCGAACGCGGATAACAGTCGCCGGATCCTACTTGCACCCCACACCTCAAGCAAGCGATTTCGAGACCCTGCGCGAGACGATGGCTGCCGCGCAGCAGCGCAGCACTGCACGGCGGGCAGCCCTAGATCCCTGACGATCCGTGGCCCACTCCTGCCTTGCCCAGGAACGGGGGCGGCGGCTACACTGTCTGATGAAAACGACGAACAAGGGGACACCGGATGCGCGTGGACGTTTGGCTCCTGGCCCTCACGGTCTTCTCGATGGTGCTCGCCGGACCGGCTACGGCCCTCGTGACTGTAGACAACAAGGATACGTCCGCCGACGTCGGCGAGCTCGAGGCCGAGCTGCTCAACACGATCATGGCCACACTCGACGTGCTCGAAGCCAAGGGCGACGTCGACGGGATGATCGACCTGTATCGCAAGGCGTTGGCGATCGCGCCCGCCGATCCGCTGGCCCGCGAGCGCACGATCGAGCGCGGCATCGAGCTGCTCGGCTACGCGCAGACCCACGAGGCCGACCCCGCCGCGCTGCTCGCGCTCGTGGGCGAGTTCGAGACCTACGTCGGCCAGGACTCCCCCATCCCGACCGCGCTCTGGTGGCACCGCGCCGCCGCGCTCCACCGGCTCGGCCGGACCGAGGAGGCCGACGCGCTGCGCCAGGACGCCCTCGACCACGAGCCCGCCAATCCCGACTACCACCGCCGCGTCGGCGAGTTCCTGCTGACCACCTCCCTCTACGAGGAGGCGATCACCGAGTACCAGATCGCGCTCGGCGCTGCCGGCGACGACGATCGGCCGGCCTACGCCTGGGCCATCGCCGCCGCGCACCTCATGCTCGAGCATTACGAAACCGCCGCCGACCTGTACGAGCAGGCGGTCGAGCTCGCCCGCAAGCGCCGCTGGCCGTTCGACTACGACCGGCTGTTCAGCGGCGCGTCCTACGCCATGTACCACCTCGGCCGCTACTACGAGCTGCGCGGCGAGCACGAGAAAACGATCGCCGCCAACGAACGCGCCATCTCGCTCATCATCGACGACAGCGACAGGGCGTTCGACGAACTCACCGTGCAGAACCTCACCGCGATCGGCGACGCCTACCTCGAGCTCGGCACGCCAAAGAAAGCGCTCGAATACCTCGATCGCGCCAACCGGCTCGTGCCCGACTCCGCCGAGATCCACGGCAGCCTCGGCGACGCCCACACACAGCTCGGCGATGAGGCCAAGGCCCAAGAAGCGTACGAGCAGTGCGAGAAGATCCATCGCGACGTGATCGCCGAGTACCCGGCCCACCCCGGCGCCTACAACAACCTGGCGTGGTTCTTCGTCACGCACGACATGAAGCTCGACGAGGCCCTCAAGCTGTCGCGCACAAGCGTCGAGCTGGCGCCCGAGACCCCCGAGTACCTCGACACGCTCGCCGAGATCTACTCCCGCCTGGGCCAGCACGACAAGGCGCTCGAGTGGATTGACAGAGTCTTCGACCTCCACCCCAAACCGCGCCACCTCGTCTACTACGAGCAGCAGCGCGACAAGTTCAAGAAGGCCAAAAAGGGCGCCGAGTAGGACGCGCCGCCGTCTCCTGGATGCGCTCAACAACGCATCGGGATTTGCCCAGCAACCGCGCGCCCGCGTATACTGTCTCTAGTGCCGAAGAGAAGACCATGAGGCAACTTCTTGCCATCCCACTCGCCGGTCTCGTCGCGCTGCTCGCCTCGCCCGGCGTCGTCCGCGCCGCGGCCACCGATGAGCCGACGGACGAAACCATCGCCGGGCTCGAGGACGAGCGCCTGCGCTCGATCCTCGAGACGGCCGACCTGCTGCACCGCAACGACGACTACGCCGGCGCGATCGCGATGTTTCGCAAAGCGCTCGCCCTGCACACGGCCGACGAGCAGCTCCACTGGCGCACCGTCGCCTACGGCGACTGGCTCGCGTGCAGGGCGCTCGTCAAGAAAATCCATCCCGAGCTTGTCCTGGGCCTCCTCGACGACTACGAGGCCTGGCTCGGCGACACTGACAAGCACCCATCGAAGCTGTGGTGGCTGCGCTCGATCGCCCTGCGCCGCCTCGGCCGCAGCGACGACGCGGACCGCCTTGCGTCCGAGGCGCTCGCACACGAACCGGCCGACGCCAGGTACCACATGTCGGTCGGCTTCTTCCTGCTCGAGCACAGGCTCTATGAGCCCGCGATCGCCGAGCTCGACCACGGCCTGCCCCACGCCGACGACGACTACGCCCGCGGCAGCTTCCTGCTCGGGCTCGGCGTCGCGCACATCGGCCTCGAACGGTTCGAGGACGGCGTCCGCTACTACGAGCAGTGCCTTGAGCTGTTCGGCCCGCCCACGCCGCGCACGAACCTGCCCTTCATCTACCGCGACGCCGCCTACGCCTGCCTCGACCTCGGCCGCTCCCACGAGCTGCGCGGCGAGCACGAGAAGACGATCGCCGCCAACGAACGCGCACTCGCCTTCGAGCCCGACGAGCTCGACGACGTGACCCGGCCCGCCTTCGCCAGGAGCCGCTACGCCATCGGCGAGGCGCACCTCGAACTCGGCGACACCGAGCAGGCGGTCGCCTCCCTCGAACGCGCCGTCGAGATGACGCCCGACGCCGCCGGCTTCCGGAGCATGCTCGGCGACGCCTACGCCAAGGCCGGCGACGACGCGAAGGCGCACGAGGCCCACGCCAAGTGCGTCGAACTTTATCGCGACTGGATCAAGACGAGGCCGACCGACGCGTCGCCCTACAACGGCCTCGCCTGGCACTTCGCCATCCACGACGAGCACCTTGACGAAGCGCTCGAGCTCTCCCAGAAGAGCCTCGAGCTTCGACCCGACACCCCGGAGTACCTCGACACGCTCGCCGAGATCTACTTCCGCATGGGCAAGCACGACGAGGCGATCGAGTGGATCAACAAGGCCCTCACCCAAGACCCGAAGCCACGCCACCTCATCTACTACGAGCAGCAGCGCGCCAAGTTCGAGAAGGCCAAGCAGCCCCAGTAGCCCGCTCCTTTGCGCACGCGCCGCATGCTGCTACACTCGTGCGCATGCCAGCCAGACCCGCCAACACGAGAACGGCCGCACGCAGCTACTACGAGTTTCAGCGCCTCCACCTGCGTGTGCGCGATCGGCAGCTTATGCTCTTCACGCGCGCATCGCTCGGCCGGTGGCGGCAGGCGGCGCTGCCCACCCAGCTTCTGGCCGAGGCGATGGCCATTCCTGACGACGCCCGTGTGCTGAGCCTGCACGCCGGCCATGGCGTCGTGGGCGCTGTCGCGGCCATGCTCGCACCGGACGGCCACGTCACGCTCGTCGATCACAACTGCGTCGCCGTCGAGGCGGCGCGCCGAACGCTCGCGGCACACGGCGTCCGGAACGCCGACGTGCTGCTCGGCGACTGCGCCCAGCCGGTCGGCGAGCGCCGCTTCCACGTCGTGCTCGCGCTGTGTCCCCGCGAGCGGGCCGTTCGCGAGCAGACAATTCTCGATGCCGCCGCGCGACTCGAGCCCGGCGGTCGTTTCTACATCGCCGGCGCGAACAAGCTCGGCATTCGCAGCGCCGAGCGGTTCACCAACGGCGTCTTCGGCAACGCTCAAGCCGTCGCCTACAAGGGCGGCTGCCGCGTCATCCGAGCTCTGAAAGGGAAAGACGTGTCGCTGCCGTCGAGCGATTACTACCGCTGGCGTGAGGTGACAGCCCAGGTGGGCGCCGAGCCGTTGCGCTACCTCTCCAAGCCCGGCCTCTTCTCGTGGGACGCGCTCGACGACGGAACGCGCGTCCTCATTGAGGCCCTGCTCGAGAAGCCCCTCTACGCCAACAGCCGCGTCCTCGACGTCGGCTGCGGCTCGGGCGTCCTGAGCCTCGTCGCCGCGCGCCAGGCAACCAAGGGCCGCGTGACGGCCATCGACGTCGATTCGCGCGCCGCCGAAGCCACGCGCCGCACGCTCGAACTCAACGCGATCACCAACGCCGACGTGCTCCTGGGCGATTGCACCAAGCCGGTCTCACGGAAGAAGTTCGCCGCCGTCGTCACCAACCCGCCGTTCCACGACCAGCGCTCGGCTTCGTACGTCTTCGCCGAGCAGATCATCAAGGACAGCGCCCGGCTGCTCAAGCCGCGTGGGCGCCTGTTCCTCGTCGCCAACGCGCACCTCAAGTACGCGCCCCGGCTCGAAGCATCCTTTCGCCGCGTCGAGATCGTGCGCGAGACCACCCGCCACAAGGTCTACCTGGCCACAAAGGGCAGCAAGGCGTCTGGAGACTGAGTCTTGGCGGCTTTGCGCCTTCCTGTCGTCCGCAGCCTTGGCGGAGGAGGATGCGTGAGGCATCAATCCTTCGTCTGCAGCACGGCCGCCGCGTGCAGCGCCTGGCCAAGCGCGATGCCGCCGTCGTTGGCCGGCACGCGCGAATGGACGAGCACGCGGAAACCGGCTTGCTCGAGCAGCTCGACCGCACGCGTCAGCAGGTAGCGGTTCTGGAACACGCCGCCGCTGAGCGCCACGGTGCTTACACCCTCGGCGTCGCGGATCCGCTCGCACACCGCGACGATCATCTCCGCAACGCCGTTGTGGAACCTCGTCGAGAGAACCGCGACCGGCTCGCCCCGCTCGAGGTCCTTGACGAGCGCGCCGAACAGCGGCGCCGCCGAGACGATGAGCCGGCCGTCGGCAATCGCCTCGATGTCGAACGGGTACGCGCCCTCGACGGCCGGGTCGGTGTAGTACTCCAGCTCGATGGCCGCCTGGCCCTCGTAGTGGATCGCGCGCCGCACCCCGGCGACGCTTCGCGTCGCTTGGACGAAGCCTCCGGCTTCGTCATCGCAGGCAGTAGCCTGCGCGACGGCCGAGACGGCATCGAACAGCCGCCCCATGCTCGACGTGGGCGGCGAGTTGACGCTTTTTTCAATCATCTGCACCAGCACCTCGTACTCGGCCACGTCGAGCGTCTCCGTCAACGGAATCCCCAACGCCGGCACGCAGTCGCCGAACGCGGCCCGCAGATGGGCCACCGCCATCCGCCACGGCTCGAGGATCGCCTTCGTCCCGCCCGGCATCGGCACCTCGTCGAGATGGCCGACGCGCCGATACCCGAGCGCATCGAACACGAGGAACTCGCCGCCCCAGATGTGCCCGTCGTCGCCGTAGCCGAGCCCGTCGAACGCGACGCCGATCACCCGCTCCGATGTGAGCGATTCAGCGTCGACGAGCGAACGCTCGTCGCCCGCCGCGTCACGCGCGGCGGCGTCCGCGACACAGCTCAACACCTGCGCATGATGGTGCTGGATGCCGATCTTCTCAACGCCCTGGAGCGACAGCGCATACTTCGTCGCCAGATAGTCGGGGTGCAGGTCGTAGACGACGACCTCGGGCTCGACGTACAGCAGCTGCTTCATGTGCGCCAGCGAATCCTCGAACGCGGCGAGCGTCTCCACGTTCTCGAGGTCGCCGATGTGGTGGCTGACGAAGTACATGTTCTCCCGCACGAGGCAGAACGTGTTCTTGAGCTCCGCGCCGACGGCGAGCAGGTGCTTCGGCGCGGCGACCGGCAGGATGAGCGGCTCGGGCACGTGGCCGCGCGAACGACGCAGGATGTACGGCCGGCCGCGAAACACCGTCGTGACCGAGTCGTCGCACCGGGTGCGGATCTCGCGGTTGTGCACGAGAAACGCGTCGGCGATCCCGTGCAGCCGCTCCAGCGCGTCGTCGTTGCGGAACGCGATCGGCTCGTCGCTCACGTTGCCGCTCGTCATCACCAGCGGTCGCTGGACGCCGTCCATCAGCAAGTGGTGCACGGGCGTGTACGGCAGCATCACGCCCCACCGCTGCTGCATCGGCGCCACCTGCTCACTCAGCAGCCGCACCTCGGGAGCTTGTAGGGCGGGTCGCCCCCGGCCCCCCGTCTTGTCGATGGGCGCGCTGCGCTTGTCGAGCAGCACAATGGGCGTCCGGACGCTCGTGAGCAGCTCGCGCGCCGTCTCGTCGAGCACGCAGGACCGGTCGATCTCGTCGAGCGACCGCATCATGACCGCGAACGGCTTGTCCTCGCGCCACTTGCGCGACCGCAGCGCGCCGACGGCCGCGTCACTCGTGGCGTCGCACGCCAGGTGGTAACCGCCAAGGCCCTTGACCGCCACGACCTTGCCCGCGAGCAGCAGGTCGATGGCTGCCCGGACCGGGTCGTCGCAGCCCGTGTCCCTGCCGTTCTCGTCGAGCAGCGTTACCCTCGGCCCGCACACCGGGCACGCGTTCGGCTGCGTGTGGAAGCGGCGGTCGCGCGGGTCATGGTACTCGCGCTCGCAGTCGGGGCACATCGGGAAGACGTCCATCGTGGTCTTCGGCCGGTCGTACGGGATGTCGCGGATGATCGTGAACCGCGGCCCGCAGTTCGTGCAGTTGATGAACGGGTAGCGGTAGCGCCGATCGTTCGGGTCGAACAGCTCGCGGAGACAGTCGGCGCACGTCGCGAGATCGGGCGACAGCGGCACGAACCGCTCGTCGAGCACCTCGCTCGGCTCGATGACGAACGCGTCGCGCGCCTCGAACGGGATCGGCTCGACGCGCAGCTCGTAGAGGCGCGCCGCCGGTGGATGGTCCTCGCGGATCCCGGCAACGAACGCATCGAGCGCGTCCGCCTCGCCGAAGGCGGCGATCTCGACGCCGAGGCTGTCGTTGCGCACCGAGCCGCGCACGCCGCACCGCTCGGCCAGCCCGTAGACAAACGGCCGGAACCCGACGCCCTGTACGATGCCGCGTATCGTTATCCGCGCCCCTGTTTTCACGTATCCGTCCAACCCGAGCTGTAGAGCACAGAGCACCTTCGCTCGCGCACGTACCGCGCACGAGCCAACCGGCCCACCCCAGCGCCGTAGGCGCGGCTTCGCACTCACATGGCGCAAGCATGCCCGAGCCCGGAACAGGGCGCAACCCCGACCTCTTGCCGCTCGGGCGCCCTGTGCTATAGTCAACGCGCACCAACCGGGTTGCGGCTCCCACTGTTTCGGCATCGCGCCAGGAGGATGAGCAGATGATCAAGCTCGGCGTCAACATCGACCACGTCGCCACCGTCCGCCAGGCGCGCCGCACGACCGAGCCCGACCCCGTCGCTGCCGCCGCGATCGCCGAGCTCGCCGGCGCGCACGGCATCACCGTCCACCTGCGCGAGGACCGCCGCCACATCCAGGACCGCGACGTCCGCCTGCTGCGCGAGACCGTGCAGACCAAGCTGAACCTCGAGATGGCCGTCGCCGACGAGATCGCCGCCATCGCCTGCGAGCTCAAGCCCGACGACGCCTGCCTCGTGCCCGAACGCCGCGAGGAGCTCACCACCGAGGGCGGCCTCGACGTGGCAGCCAACACTCCAAGAATCGCCGACGCCGTCAAGCGCCTGAGCGAGGCCGGCATCATCGTCAGCCTGTTCATTGACCCCGACGAGGCGCAGGTCGCCGCCGCGGCCCAGACCGGCGCCCAGTTCGTCGAGCTGCACACCGGCGCCTATGCGAACGCGCGCAACGAGGCAACCGCCGAGGGCGAGCTCGCCAAGCTCATCCGCGCCGCCGAGCAAGCCGCGGCCGCCGGAATCCGCGTCAACGCCGGCCACGGCCTGAACTACGTCAACGTCGTCGAGATGCACACGCTGCCGCACATCGAGGCGGTCAACATCGGCCACAGCATCATCGCGCGCGCCGTGTTCGTCGGCATCGAGCGCGCCGTCAAGGAGATGCTCGCGCTCCTGGCCCGTCCCGGCTGACCGAACCGTACGCAACGAGGTCGCCATGAAGATCGTGACTGCCCGACAGATGGCCGCCCGGCGGCCGCAGCATCAAGCAGATAGAGGGGCGCCTTCAGTCTGTAGTGGATCGGCGGGCACGGACGAGCTGGATCTCCGAAGCGCAGTCGTCGAAGCCGAGTCCCCGCAGGGGACGACGTTTTGTAGCCACGGGCCTCAGCCCGTGGAATGCCAGAGCGCTGCGGAGCGGAGCCCCCGCAGGGGACGATGTCCGACGACGAGGCAACCCAGATGCCGCCCGCTGCGCGGGCTCCGCACGTCGAGTTACCTTCGCGTGTCTACACGCTCTCATCGTCACGGAGACAGAGGCTGACACAATGAAGATCGTTACCGCACGACAGATGGCGGCGCTCGATCGTGAGACGATCGACGAACGCGGCACCCCCGGCCTCGACCTGATGGAACGCGCCGGCACCGGCACCTTCCAAGAGATTCTCGCCACGCTCGACCGCCTCGGCCTACGCCGGACCGCAATCCTGTTCGCCGGCAAGGGCAACAACGGCGGCGACGCCTTCGTTGTCGCGCGGCTGCTCCATGGCGACGGCGTCGAGACGCTCACCGTCCTTGTCGGCGCCGCGCCCGACGAGCTCAAGGGCGACGCGCTGGCCAACTACCGGCACCTGTCGGAGCTCGACGCCGAGATTACTCACGCGGCCACGGCCCGCGAGCTCGAAGCGCTCCGCGAACGGTGCGAGGACGCCAGCCTCGTCGTCGACGGCCTGCTCGGCACCGGCCTGAGCGGCCCGGCGCAGGGCGTGATGGCCGACGCGATCCGGTTCATCAACTCGCTCGGCGTGCCCGTCGTCGCCGTGGACATCCCGTCGGGCATCAGCGGCGATACCGGCGCGCCAAGCGACCCGGACGGCGTGGCCGGCTGCTTCGTCCGCGCCGATCTCACCGTCACGATGGCGCTCCCGAAGTGCGGCTGCTTCCTCGGCGAGGCGGTCAACGGCCTCGGCCGGCTCAGCATCGTCGACATCGGCATCCCCCGAGACATCGAGGCCGGCGCGCGCAGCCGCGGCGAGCTGATGACGCCCGGCGAGATCGCCCCGCTGTTGCCCGAGCGCGATCGCCTGTCGCACAAGGGCACCTACGGCCGGCTGTTCGTCCTGGCCGGATCGAGGGGCTACACGGGCGCGGCCGCCATGGTCTGCAACAGCGCCATGCGCGCCGGCGCAGGCCTCGTCTTCCTCGGCATCCCCGAAAGCCTCAACCCGATCCTCGAGGCCAAGTGCACCGAGACGATGACCGTCCCGCTGCCCGAGACCGCGCGCGGCACAACGTCCGACGACGCGTACTACACGATCCGCGAGCGGCTCGGCGACTGCGACGCCCTGGTGATCGGCCCCGGCCTCTCAACGCACCAGCGCACGGCCACCCTCGTCCGGCGCCTGCTCAGCGAGGTGACGCTCCCCACGGTGATCGACGCCGACGGCCTGAACTGCCTCACCGGCCGCCTCGACACCCTCCAGGCGTGCCGAACGCCGCTCATCATCACGCCACACCCCGGCGAGCTCGCGCGTCTGACGGGCCAGACCCTCTCGCGCATCACGTCCGACCCCTGGGACGCCGCCCGCCGCGCCGCCCACAACCTCGGCGTCACCGTCGTCCTCAAGGGCGCGCACACCTGCATCGCCCTCCCGCCCGAACCGGGCCTGGGCGGCGGCGGCGCGGAGATCGGCCCATACGTCAACATCATGGGCAATGCCGGTATGGCCTCGGGCGGCGTGGGCGACGTGCTGGCCGGCATCATGGGATCGCTTCTCGCCCAAGGACTTGCGGCCGAAGCCGCCGCGAGGCTCGCCGTCCTGCTCCACGCCCTTAGCGGCGACATCGCCGCCGCCCAGGGCGACCCCGCCAGCCTGATCGCCACTGATCTTGTTCAAGCCCTCCCCGCCGCCTTCCGATGGCTCAGGCAGAAGAAGCGCGAGCGCCGCGCCGTCGGCCGGGTAACCGGCTGCTACTACGACGGCGACGGCGCGTTCTGAGGGCCCCAACCCGGCCCCAGGCCCCAGGAGACGCGAAAAACCCCTTGTTTCGGCTCGGGGCCGGTGCTAGTATGATGGTGCTAGGAGCTTACGACCGGACCAAGCCAGGTTCGGCACCGCAACACGACGGCCCGGCTGGCCGCGAATCGGGAGCATGAGGGAATGAGAAAGG
>CAZCQN010000069.1:0-1988 GCA_964500825.1 uncultured Verrucomicrobiota bacterium
TTCGCGAAAAACGGCACTCTTTTGGCGCCGGCGAGGTTTTTCAGCACCCTGCTAGAGGGCGATCTCGGCGTCCGTCAGGTAGCAGGCGGGGTCGCTCTCCCACACGTCGCCGGTGACGGCGTAGGCTCGGGCGCGCAGGTTGGCGTTGCAGATGTCGAACCACCGGCAGCTCGCGGGCGCGCAGCGGCCCTTGATGAGCGGGCCGCGGTTCTTGAGCCCGGCCAGGACCGGGTCCGAGGTATCGGTCCAGATCTCGCCGAACGGACGCTCGGTGACGTTGCCGAACGAGATCCCCTGGAGGAACTGGTCCGCGTGCACGTGGCCAACGTTGTCGACGCACGCGATCGCGATGCCGCTCTGGTTGCCGCCGTTGTGCTGCAAGAGCGCGTATGCCTCGTCGGCCCGCGGATGCTTCTCGGCCCGCATCTTCATGACCAGGAACGCGGCGTCGGCGTGATTGTCGACGGTCAGGATCTCCTTCTCGAGCCCCTTGTCGGCGTAGGCGCGCGCCTTCTCGATGATGAGCTCGACGGCCGCGCGCGCCTCATCGTGCGTCACGTCGACGTCCCGCAAGCGCGCGCCCCGGCCCGCGTAGGCGAGGTGGTAGAAGCACGCCCGGTCGATGCCCTCGCGTTCGATCAGGTCGAATACCTTGGGCAGGTCGGCCACGTTCCGCTTCGTCAGCGTCAGCCGCAGGCCGACCTTCTGCCCGTGCTTGAGGCAGGCTTCGAAGCCGCGCATCGCCTGCTTGAATGCGCCCTTCGTGCCGCGGAAGCGGTCGTTGACCGCCTCGAGCCCGTCGAGGCTGATCCCGACGTACGCGCTGCCCGCCTCGACGAGGCGCTTCGCCGCGTCCCCGTCGATGAGCGTCCCGTTCGTGCTCACGACCGGCCGCAGGCCGTTGTCCTTGGCCAGGGCGACGTACTCGAACAGGCGCGGGTGCATGAGCGGCTCGCCGCCGCTGAACAGCAGCACGGGGCAGCCGAGGTCGGCGAGATCGCCGATAAGCTTACGCGCGGCCGCGTCGTCGAGCTCGCCGGGGTAGGCCTGGTCGCGCGAGTCCGAGTAGCAGTGGATGCAGCGCAGGTTGCAGCGCCGCGTCATCGTCCAGACCACCACCGGCCGCCGTTCGAGCGGGTCGCGCGGGGCGCCCTCGTAGCGCACGCGGTCGCCCCAGGACTTGGTTCCGGAGATGAGCTTGCTTATGCTGATCATGTCTTACCGGACGATGCTGCTGTGACCGACGGGGCAGCGGGGACCAGCGGCAACGGGCATGCTGGACAGGTTCGCGTACAGCATGCGGGGAACGGCGCAGGCGGGTCAAGGGGTTTACACCTGTGAGGATGGGCGCACACTGAACGGGCCTCTGTCCGCGCGCTCCCTGTTGCTCTGCCTCTTGGCGGAACGCGTTTTTGGTGCTATGAGGTACTTAACGCCCGTGTAGCCCTGAGAGGGTGCAGCTCACTAGGAGGGCGGACTATGCCGTACCGCGAGCAGCTCGCCAAGAGCATCGACAACGACTTCCTCAATCGGGCCGGCGTCCAGCGCATGAAGCGCGGCGAAGGGGCTTCCTACGCGGTCGGCGACGACGTCTTTGCGTTCATTTCCGACGATGGGCTCGTGCTCAAGCTGAGCGAGGCCGAGCGCACCTCCCTGCTTCGCTTCCCCAACGCGCGGCAGTTCGGCGAGAACAAGCCCGGCCGGCACGACCAACTCGTCGAGCTCGTGATGAATAGCTTCACGGACGTGATGACCGGGATGGAGTGGGT
This sequence comes from uncultured Verrucomicrobiota bacterium, assembly GCA_964500825.1. Taxonomy (GTDB): domain Bacteria; phylum Auribacterota; class JABMQX01; order JAFGEW01; family JAFGEW01; genus CAYUZG01. Next base: position 1,770 of record CAZCQN010000069.1, read on the forward strand.
GCGCCGCGCCTACTCGGAAGCTTCTGCGCGCGCCGGGAAGGCCAGGAAGCATCGCCGCGGCCTGTTCTCGCGCTGAGCCGGTTCCCGCCCTGCCTGCCGCAGGCTGGCCAGCCTGCCGCAGACAGGCTACATCGACTCCGGGGCGCTGATCCCGAGCAGCTTCCCGAGCCCGTTCGCCAGGACCGTCCGCACCGCATGAATGAGCGCCAGCCGCGCCAG
>CAZCQN010000069.1:2088-15237 GCA_964500825.1 uncultured Verrucomicrobiota bacterium
CGAGCCCGTTCGCCAGGACCGTCCGCACCGCATGAATGAGCGCCAGCCGCGCCAGCATCAGCTCCTCATCATCCCCGAGCACACGGTGCTTCTCGTAATAGCCCTGGAGCTCGCGGGCGAGCGTGTGCAGGTATTCGCTGATCCGGTGCGTCTCGTACGAATCGGCGATCTGCTCGACGAGCTTCGGGAAGCGCGCCACGAGCTTGCTGATCCGAAGCTCCTCCGGCTCGACGAGCCGGGCGATCACGGCCTCGGGCAGTGAGCGGAAGTCCGTTGACGTATCCCCGCCGCGCTCACGCCATTTCTTGAAGATCGAACAGATCCGCGCGTGCGCGTACTGCAGGTAGTAGACCGGGTTCTGCATCGACTGGCTCACGGCCAGTTTGAGATCGAACTCGAGGTGGCTCTCCATCCGGCGCATCGAGTAGAAGTAGCGCACCGCGTCGCGCGCCATCGTGTCGAGCCGCTCGGGCGTGATCGGCCCAACCACGCGCGGACTGCTGTCCGCGTCCTCCTTTTCCCGTAGCTCCTCGCCGATCTGCGCAGAAATCTCGTCGAGCAGGTCGTCGAGCGTCACGTACTCGGCCCGGCGCGTCGACATCTTCACCTGCTCGCCGCCGCGTGTGAGCGTGACGAATTGGTGCAAGAGCACGGTGATCCGCTCCAGCTCGTGCGCGCGGTGGGTGTACGAGAGGATCGCCTTGAGGCCGGCCTGGACGTCTTGCGCGGTCGAGTGGTGGTCCTGGCCGAACACGTCGATGATCCGGTCGTAGCCGCGCCCGAGCTTGTCGAGGTGATAGGCGATGTCGGGCAGCCGGTAGGTCGGCTCGCCCGTGCTCTTGATGATCACGCGGTCGTCGGTGCAGCCGTACTTCTTCGCCCGGAACCAGACCGCATCGTCCTTGTCGTAGGCGTCGCCACGGGTCCGGAAGCGCTGGACGACCTTCGCGACCTCGTCGGACTTGTAGAGGTCGTACTCGTTGAAGAACCGGTCGAACGTGATGCCGAGCCGCGTGAGCGTCGCCTCGATAATGGTAAAGACGCGCTTCTCGGCGAGCGACTTGAACGTCTCCCACTCGTTGTCGCGCAGCGCGTCGCCGTGGTCGTCGACGAGCTCGCGCGCGAGCTTGGCCAGGTACTCGCCGCGGTAGAAGTCGTCCGGGAACTCGGCTTTCTCGCCCGACTCTCCTGAGTCGGCGAGCGCTTCGAGGTAGCGCAGCCGGAGCGACTCGCCGAGCACGCGCATCTGGCGGCCGGCGTCGTTGTAGTAGTACTCGCGCTCGACGTCGAAGCCGCAGAACTCGAGCACCCGGCAGATCGCGTCGCCAAGGATCGCCTGCCGGCCGTGGCCGACCGTAAGCGGCCCCGTCGGGTTCGCGCTCACGAACTCGACGTTGGCCCGCTTCCCCTTGCCGACTTCCGACCGGCCGTAGTCCTGGCCTGCCGCCAGCGCCTTCTGCAACGCCCTGTGAAAAGCAGCGTTGGGTTGCGTGAGGTTGATGAAGCCCGGACCAGCGACGCGCGCCTCGGTTGTCACAACATCCGTTGCATAGACCTGGCCTTCTTGCGGCAATTGGGGTTGCGGTTCTACGGAAGCTCCGGCACTGATGCCGAACTCGGCGAGCTTGTTCAGGATCAGCTGGGCTACCTCCCGCGGCTTCTTCTTCTCCGACTTCGCGAGGCGCATGGCGATGTTGCAGGCGAGATGACCGTGCGATTCGTCCTTCGGCTCCTCCAGGACGATCTGTGGCTTCGTCGCAATCTTGCGCTCGGCCACAAGTTCGTCGAGAGCCTTGTTGAAGGCCTCCTCGATTTCCTCTCGTGTCACAATCGGCTTCACAGCTTCCGCATTCCCTTCGGGAGAGTGCCCGACGGGGCACGACTCGCAGTAGCCTCGGGCGCAAGCCCGTGGTTCGCTGTGCCACCCTCCGCCTTGGAGCCCCGTCAGGGGCGATTGAACCACCGTGTCGGGTCTGCGTCAATCGCCCCTGAAGGGGCTCTGATGTTGCCCGCGACGCTTGTCCACGGGCTCGCGCCCGAGGCTACTCCCAGACGCCCCTGACGGGGCTGGACGGTTTCTGACGTGCTGTTGTGTGGCTACTCTATACGCGGGGCGTCGCCCCAGAGGCGGTCGAGGTCGTAGAGCTCGCGCGCTTCGGTGTCGAAGATATGGACGATGGCGACGATGTAGTCGAGCACGACCCATCGGCTCTCGTCGAGGCCCTCGACGTGCGTCGCCTTCAGGCCGGCCTGCTCGAATCGCTCCATGCAGTAGGCGGCGAGCGTCTTGATCTGCCGGTGCGACTCCCCGCTGCAGATGACAAAGTAGTCGGTGATCGTCGACAGCCCGCGCAGGTCGAGGATGACAATGTCGCGTGCCAGCTTCTCGCCAAGAAACTCGCGGCTTCGGCGGGCGATCTCCTCACCGCTCGGCAGCGGGCCTGCTTTTCTCTGTGCCATAGAGCCCTTTCGCTCGGATGGTGCGCTCGACCGCCTCGGGCAGCCGGTAGCGGACCGACCTGCCTTCGGCGAGCCGGGCGCGCAGGTCGGTCGACGAGATATCGACGAGCACGGCGTCGATGTAGTGGCGCAAGACACGCTGCCGCGTCTCGGGCGCCAGGCCGATCGCCTCGCTCAGCAGATCTTCGATCCGATGACCGGGCCGCGCCGCGACGACGAACGAGGACAGGTGCACGAGGTGGTCGATGTCCTTCCACGTCGGCAACTCGGGCACGGTGTCGGCGCCGATGATGAAAAACAGATCCGCGTCGTCGCCGTGCGAGCGGCGCAGCGCCTCGACCGTCTCGATCGTATACGAGACGCCGCCGCGCTCGATCTCGATGTCGCTCGGCTCGAACGCGGGGTTTCCCTCGACGGCGAGCCGCACCAGCTCGAGCCGGTCGGCCGCGGCCGTGATCGGTTGCTGTTGCTTGTGCGGCGGTGCGGCGGCGGGAATGAACAGCACCTTATCGAGGGCCATCTCGTCCCGCACCGTCTCGGCGATCATGAGGTGACCGACATGGATCGGATCGAATGTGCCGCCCAGAACGCCGATTCTCATCGGGCTGCCGGTTTCTCGTCGTCAGGAGTGTCGTGCCCAGGCGCAGCCTGAGCCATGCGGCGGGCCTCGATCGCAAACCGCACCAGCGTGTCCGTGATCGCTTCCAGCCCCGCCCTTGTATGGCACGAGATCGGGAAGATCAACTCCTTTTTGGCCGGCGCGGCGTCGCAGAAGCGCTCGTAGTGCGCCGCAGCCTCGTCGAGGTCCATCTTGTTGCAGGCGACGAGGTACGGTTTGGCCGCGAGCGCGGCATCGTGCGCGGCCAGCTCGCCGCGCAGCGCCGCGAAGTCGCCGAGCGGGTCGCGTCCGTCGAGCCCCGCCGCGTCGACGATGATCAGCAGCACGTGCGTCCGCTCGATGTGGCGCAGGAACCGATGGCCGAGGCCGCGGCCCTTGTGCGCATCCTCGACGAGGCCTGGGACATCGGCCACCTTGATCAGTGTGTCGCCCGGGCTCGCGCGCAGCACGCCAAGGTTGGGCGCCAGCGTCGTGAACGGGTAGGCGGCAATCTTCGGCCGCGCGTCGCACGTCGTGGCCAGGAAGCTCGACTTGCCCGCGTTCGGGAAGCCGACGAGGCCGACGTCGGCGATCACCTTGAGCTCGAGCGCGACCGTTCGCTGTTCACCCGGTCGGCCGTCCTCGTGCTCGCGCGGCGCGCGGTTCGTCGACGACTTGAACGCCGCGTTGCCGCGACCGCCGCGACCGCCCTTGGCGATGATGCGCCGCTGGCCGGGCTCGACGAGGTCGGCGATCAGCTCGCCCGTCGCCGCGTCACGCACGATCGTGCCGGGCGGCACCGCGGCGCTCGCCTGCTTGCCTCGGGCGCCCGTCATCAGCTTGCCTTTGCCGTGCTGGCCGCGCTTGGCGACGAGGTGGGGCTTGAACTTGAATGCGGTGAGGTCATCGACGTTCTCGTCGGCGACGAGAAGCACGTCACCGCCGTCGCCGCCGTTGCCGCCGTCCGGCCCGCCGCGCGGCACGAACTTCTCGCGCCGGAAGCTCATGCAGCCGTTGCCGCCGTCGCCGGCCTTCGCCTCGATTGTGATCTCGTCGATGAACATCGGAGTTCCCCAGTTCTCCCCACCGGCGGAAGAGGCCTGCCATGCACCGTGTGCCCGTTGACCTGTCCTGATGGGTATTGCCACCGGCTTCAGCCGGTGGGATATGATTGCCCATGACCTTGTGAGCCGACTTCAGTCGGCTTCTCGACGGCCGGCTTCAGCCATCCCGGCATGAATGCGCTTGTCGAGAAGCCCGCTCGAAGCGGGCTGAAGGAGGCAATGCTTGACCCAGTAAACCACCGGCTCAAGCCGGTGGCAAGATTCATTGGTGCTCAGGCTGCGAAGAGTGCTCGGGCCGGTTCTTGAAGAGGAGGACATTCTGGCCCCGGTACGAGGCGCGCTCGTCGACGAGCTCGAACCACTCGTAGACGACGCCGGTCGCTTTCCGGACGTCCTCGTCGAGCATGAAGACGTAACGCGGCATCGGCTTCGCGGCCCAGTCGCGGAGCACTCGTCGCGTCGGCAGGACCTCAACGACTCGGTTCATATAGAAGTGCGTGCAGTCGTCGATCCGGCCGCTCGATTCGCAGTACCCCGCGAGTGGCGCGTCGTCGGCGACGAGGGCGGCGATGCGGCGCGCGAAGTGCCGGGGCGACAGCGTCTGGTCAAGCGCCGGCACGACGGCAGCGTCGAACGCGACGTTGCTCCCGGCGGCTCCAAGCGCGACGAGGCCGAAGGCGAGCACGCGCCGTCGTCGCCACAGCACTGCGCCGCCGGCGAACGCCGCGAGGAGCCCCGCGCCGACAAGCACCGTGGCGGCGAGGTGCTGCTGCATCAGGCCAGAAACCTCCGTGAGGATCAGCCGGTCCTTCGACTCGGTCCACCGGCGCGTGACGTACCACGACTCGTAGTCGAGCTTGGCTGCAAGCCCGGCAATGAGGGCGAGCCCGACGACGGCGACGATCGTTGCGGCAATCACCCCGACGTGCAGCCAGCGCGTGAGGCCCCGGCTCAGCGCTCTGTCGAAGGCTTCGTGCAGCACCACGCCCACAAGCAGCGCGGCCGCCGGATAGAGCGGCAGGATGTACCGCCCGGCCTTCTTGCCGAGCAGCGAGAAGACGACGAAGTAGACGGCCATCCACGCCACGAGCAGCCCGAACACCGGATTGGCGTGCGTGCGGATCTTCCGAATGGCGAGCACGATGGCCGCGGGCAGCAGGAAGCTCCACGGGAAGAAGTCGGCCAGGATCCGCGGAATATAGAACCAGGAAACCGCCGGCGCGATCTCGTGCTGCCAGCCGAAGTAGGTGCCCGCGCCGCCGCCCGTGATGGCGCGCACGCCGCTCCATCCGCCGAGCCGGGCCACCATCGCGCCATACCACCACAGCCCGACGACGAGCGCCAACGGCACGCCCCACGCCCACGGCACGCGCCGGAGGGTCCGCCATTGCCGCGTGAAAACCAGGTAGACGACCGCGACCAGCAACGGCGGCCCCATCCCGGCAGGCCCTTTCGCCAGCCCCGCCAGGCCGACGAGCCCGAAGAACACCGCAAAGAGCGGAGCACGCGCTCGCTCTCGACGGATGGCCGCGAGGAACGACAGCAGCGCCGCCGTCGTCAGCAGCGTGAGCAGCACGTCGATCTTCGCCGTCCGCCAATGGCGCAGCAGCATGGGCGCCGTCAGGAAGACGAGGGCGGCGAGGAACGCTGCCCGCTCGTGCACGAGCTTCCGCCCGACGAGGAACAGCACGAGGGCCGTCCCGAGCGCGAAGCACAGGCTCGGCAGCCGGACGGCGAACTCGTTGAGGCCGAACGCGGACGTCGTGCCGACGATCGTCCAGTGCAGCAGCGGCGGCTTCGTCACGAGCGGCCGGCCGCCCATGCGCGGGACGAGGAAGTCGCCCGTCTCGTACATCTCGCGCACGATCTCGGCGGTGCGGTCCTCGCTCGACGGCCAGAACCCCTTCGCCCCCACACGGAACACCAGCAGGAAGCCGCCGACGGCGAGGAAAACCAGCACGTACGCGCGGAACCGGTGTCTGCTAGATGCCTCGTCCATGCGAGCAGGTGTAACGCACGCGCCCCCTCGGGCGCAAGCTCGCTGCTGGCACACGTGCAGGCTGAGGCTGTGGTTGATGGCCCCGGGAGATCGACGGCACACTGTCCTGCCGGGTTATCACCAAGTGGACCGCTGCCTCTCTCGAAGTTCGAGAGCTAAGCGCCGAAGGCGCGAAGGATGCTAGCCCGGTCCGTCAGGGCCGGGACGATGTCGCAAACGAGGCAATGCAAGCGCCGAAGGTGCGACACAAGCGTCCTTGTATCGCACCTTCGGCGCTCCAAAGGAACTGCGCGCTCTCGGTCCCCGGCCCTGACGGACCGGGCTAGCATCCGGCGGGCCTTTGGCCCTTCACACCTCCCGTGCAGTGCTACCGGCTCGCGTCATGGCCTCGCGCAGAGCGCGGCGTTTGCGCGAGGTTCGGAGGCACAAGCCTAGCTCAGCCTACACTGGCTAGTCCACAGACCAACTCATGGGGCCAGCTAAGCGGCACAACTTCGGGTTTGACTGGCACATGCCGTTGCCTTAACTTCATTCACGTCCAGCTTCTGCATCACAGGAATCTCTGCCAGGGTAGCCGAGGTGAGCCTGTGAGTCCGGGATTGGAGGTATTGGGTACCCCCCAGGGTCGTCGAGGGACAATGAATGTGCGGCCGCGAGCACCAGCGTGACGTTCAAGACGATCGGAAGCCCGAGATCAGGTGGGGACGGGTTGACACATTTGTGGTCCACGCCGTGACCGACTCCGAACTCGATATCCTCCAGAAGGGATCTTGGATCTCCGTCTCTCTCAACTTCGCCATATTCTTCTTCTCCGTCGCGTTCACCTGCTTAGTAACGCTCTTGACAGCGCCGCCGAAAGACGGTGCTGCATACATGGCTTTCGTGGTTTTCACGGCGGTTGGCGCGAGTCTCGGGTTGGTGCTGCTTCTCCTGTGGCTGTGTAACCGTCGGTCTGTTTCAAGGGTGGTGGCGAACATAAGGAAGAGACTTCCTGCCGAGAGCGATGCGCACGGTACTGCGCCCCAAGATGAGTCCGCAGAGGAGCTCGTCATCCTACAAGCCAACTACGGCACACATGAGAGACACATTGACGTGACAGAACATCTGGCGAGCATGGTGCTAAACGGAAGGCTTCAGGTCAAGGTGTTGAACGAGATAGCCGGAGATCCACACAAGGGCGTTAGGAAGAAGCTCTTTGTCAAGTACATGAGCCGAGGAAAGACCTATACCGTCGAAACGCCCGAACGACAGATCTTGTCTCTACCCCCGCCTGAGCACTGATCGAAGCGCTGCGAGAGGTGCTAGGGCGAGACAGGCCGCACATGGACGCGCTTGCGGGCGGGGTTGGCGCTATCGAACTCGACGACGCCCTCCACGAGCGCGAAGAGCGTCTGGTTGTTTCCGCGCTTGACGCCGAGCTGTTTGCTGCATGCCTCGTTCATGCGCCGAGCTTTAGCCTACCGCCTCGCTGAACGCAAGGCCGGCGGGTGTGGTTTCTTCCTTGATTCTGCGCAGCCGACTGTGTTGATCTGCCGCTCGAGATGCGAGGGGACTCTGATCAACTCAGACGTAATGACGATACGGCCCACGCCGGCGGGCGCGTCAGGACGGCAGTGCTTCTCGCGCTGCTGGCCCTGCTCGCCGTGAAGGTCCTGATCGCCGCGCGGGTCGGCCTGTTCTGGGACGAAGCGTTTTACTGGCAGTGTGCGCAACGGCCGGCGATCGCGTATGCCGATCATCCGCCCGTCACAGCGATGCTCGTGCGGGCTGGGACCGAGATCGTGGGCGACACGCCCCTGGGGGTGCGGCTGCTGTTTCTCTGCGTCGGCGGGCTGTTCCCGTTCGTGGTCTACGCCCTGGCGCAGCCGCTCGTCGGCCGTCGTGACGCGTGGCTGGCCGCCGGCGCCACGCTCGTCATGCTCGGCACGGCCCATCTCGGGCTCCTGGCCGTGCCGGACGTTGTGCTCTTGCTGGCGACGGCTCTCTTTTTCGTCGGGTTCGAACGAGCAACGCGCGAAGGCGGAGCCGGAGCATGGCTGCTGGTTGGTGCGGCCGGCTGCCTGGGTCTGGCGACCCACTACCGGTTCGTTCTCGCTCCGCTCGCAGCATTGCTCTATCTGGTCGCCACGCGGAACGGGCGGAGGCAATGGCGGCAGGGCGGCCTGTGGCTCGCGGCGGGTCTGCTTCTCGTCGGCCTCCTGCCGACGATCATCCACAACCTCGGCAACGACTTCGCGCCGGTGCGCTACTACCTCGGCGGGCGTCACAGCGTGCGCTTCCGCGCGGGCGCGCTCGGTGAGTTCGTTGCAGCTCAGGCCGTGATCGTCAGCCCCTTCCTTTTTCTCAGTCTGCTGGGCGTTTTGGCGGTCCTGATCCGCCGGGCACGAAGGGGAGACGATCGGGCAGCGCTGTTCGCCGTGTTCGCACTGACGCACCTCGGCCTGTTTTTCTTGGCCAGCCCCCTCGAGTCGAGCGGCCTGATCACCGTGCACTGGCCGATCGCTGGCTACCTGCCGCTGTTGGTGTACCTGCCGTCCGTGCTCCGCCGCCTGTTCCGGGGGGCCGGCCGCTGGGTGCGAGCCCTGGCCGTGGCGCTTGTGCCTGGCGTCGGCGCGGTCGTGGTAGCCCTCGTCTTGGTCGAGCTGGGGACCGGCTGGCTTGGGCTGGGCGACGTGCGCGAGCCGTTCGTCGGCTGGTCGCAGGTCGCCAAGCGCGCGCAGGTTTACCTGACCGAGCTGGGTGTGCCCGGGCACGGGGCGATCCTCGTCGGCGACAACTACTGCCTGGCCGCCAACCTCGAGTTTCAGCTCCACGCCCAGGCCGACGTCTACACGCTCGATCACCCCAGGAACCGCAAGCACGGGCGCGCGCCGCAGTTCGACGCCTGGGGACGAGGTGAGACGGGTCTGCGCGCGCGCGCAGGCGAGGACGCGCTCGTCGTCGTCGAGTGGACCGAAGTCTCATCCGGCCGGCGCGACGCGTGGATGGCGCACATCGGCTCGCTTTTCGACCGGCTCGAGCCGCTCGGTGAGCTCCGTGTGACGAACGTCGGCGCAGCGAAGGCGTTCAAGGAGTACCGCTTCTACCGCGGGATCGCGATCCGTCCTCAGCAGGACCCGTGATCGTGCGTCGGTCGGTGGGTCGGTTACGCCGACGCGGGGCGGACGTGGACGCGCTTGCGGGCGGGGTTGCTCGAGTCGAACTCGACGACGCCGTCGGCGAGGGCGAACAGCGTATCGTCGCCGCCGCGCTTGACGTTGAGGCCCGGGTGGATGCGCGTGCCGCGCTGGCGCACCAGGATGCAGCCGCACGTGACGCGCTGGCCCGAGTAGCGCTTGACGCCCAGCCGCTTGCTGTGGCTCTCGCGCCCGTTGCGCGAGCTGCCCATCCCTTTCTTGTGCGCCATCGGTCTTTCTCCTAGGAAAATGGAAAATAGGGACAGGCACCTATTTTCGCGCGTTGTGCTCGTCCTCAGAAGCGATGAACGCCCTACTGCGTGACCTCTTGCTGGTTGCTGGGCCTCGGCGAGAATAGGTGCCTGTCCCTATTCTCCTTAGGCGCCCGCCTCGATCTTCGTAATTCTGACGACCGTGACCGGCTGGCGGTGCCCCAGGCGGAGGCGGTATCCCTTGCGGCGCTTGAACTTCATCCCGTGCACCTTGCGCGCCTTGTCGTGCGTGAGCACCTCGGCCACGACCTGCGCCTTCGGCACCTTCGGCGCGCCGATCTTCGGCTCGTCGGTCCCGCCGATGTACAGCACGTCCTTGAACTTGACGTCCTTGCCCTCCTTCGCCGTGAGGCGCTGGATCTCGATGACGTCACCTTCTTTGACGGCGTGCTGCTGGCCGCCGGTCTGGATTACGGCAAACATCTCTTCTTTCTCCGATTGTGCCCGCCCGCTCATGGGCGGGGACGCCCGGGCCTTCTCATCCGCGAGACTGCCCGGGCGGTGCGAAGGGCTGCTATATAGCCCCTATCGGCTCGCGAGTCAAGCCTATGCAGGCGAAAAACGCGTGCGAGGACCCGGCCGGGCGGCCGGCGATTTTGTCCTTGTCGCTCTGCCGACGCGAGCGTAGGCTTCAAACTCAGGCGAAAATCGCGCTTCCCGCTTAGGAGGTGGACGTTGGCCATGACGAGCACCGGCTTCGCGCTGTTCAACCTGGGTCCGAGCGAGTTCTTCTGGATCTTCCTGATCTTCCTGATCCTGTTCGGCGCCACGGCGCTCCCCAAGCTCTTCCGGTCGCTGGGCAAGTCGGTCCGCGAGTTCAAGAAGGCGTCCGACGGGCTCTACGACGAGATGGACAAGGCCGCCGGTGAAGAGGAGCAGAAGAAGGAGGCCGAGAAGCGCGACGACACGCAGGCCGAGCGCGACGACGCGCAGGCCGAGCGCGAACCGCCCACCCGCACCAATGAATGACCCGCCCGCCGAACGCGGGAACGGCCGTGTTCCGGCCGTTCCCGACGACGAAGCGCCCGGCCGTGCTCAGCCGGCCGGCGGGCTTGAGCGAAAGCCGTTTCTTGAGCACCTGAAGGAGCTGCGGCTGACGCTCATCAAGATCGTCGTCGTCTTCGTCCTGTGCGCGGTCGCCTGCTTTGCCGCGCTCCGGCCTGTCTCGCAGTTCTTGCGGTTGCCGCTCGACCGGCTCGAGGCACGCAAGGGGCTCGATCCGGGGACGATCGAGCTCATCACGCTCGGGCCGCAGGAGGGGTTCGCCGCGCTGGTGACCATCGCCCTCGGCGCCGCGGTCGGCCTGAGCCTGCCGTTCACGCTCTACTTCGTCGCCCAGTTCGTGCGACCCGGCCTCACGCGGCGCGAGCGGCATGCCATTGCACCCGGCCTCGTCATTGGTGTGCTGCTGTTCGTGGCGGGTGTGGTCTTCGCCTTCTTCGTCACCTCGCCCTTTCTTCTCCACTTTCTGTGGTCGCTCTACGAAGGGTTGAGCTGGTCGAACACGTGGACCGTGGGCCGCTACTACGGTTTCCTGACCCGTTTCCTGCTCGTGAGCGGCCTGACGTTCGAGCTGCCGCTCGTGCTCACCGTCCTGGTGCGGCTCGGGGTGCTGACGATCGGGCAGCTTCGGCGCTTCCGCCGGCACGCGATCATCGCCATCCTGGTTGTGTGTGCGATCATCACGCCGCCCGACGCCTCGTCGATGTTCATGGTCGCCGGCCCGATGTACCTGCTGTACGAGGCCTCAATCATCGTGTCGGCCATCATCGAGCGGCGCCGACGCCGATCGGCGCGCGAGCCCGCGAGTCGGTCGTCCTAGTCGAGGCACAGCACGGTATCACGACGAGAAGTGGGTGGCAGGATGCGCTCGCACTGCCGGCGGCAGGTGCGAGGACGAAAGGATACAAGGTAGCGTCTCGAGGCGGCGCGCCGTCGCCGGGTGGGCAAGGCTGTGTGCCGACCCGGCCTACCGGCGGATCCAGCCCTCGTAGGATTTGCCCGCGCGTGAGTAGCGCACGTAGTACCACTTGCCTTTGGAACGAATGATCTGGGCGCGCTTCCCTGCGGGCAGGATGTCGACAACTCTGTTGTTCAGGTACACGCGCACCCGGTACATCGACGTGATGTACAGGTTCGTGGGCGTGTTGGTTCGCTCCTCACTGGCCTGACCGAACGCTGCCGGGGCACACAGGGACACTGCGAGCGCCGCGAGCACGATGAGCTTCCTCATGCAGCCTCCTTCCAGTCGGACTGCCCAAGCTTCTACCGAATGGACCCTCAGAATCTTTCTACACCAACCCGCCGTCGGGTTCAAGACCTTTCCGCACCGCTCGCCCGCGAGGGGCCCCGCCCTGAGAAACCGATTGCCCGGGACTGCCCACCCGCTATACTCATGCAACGGCAAGCTGGAACCAGGAGTTGAGCCATATGACGATGCACAACGAAGAAGGCAGGCTGTTCGAAGCGGTCTTTTACAAGCTCCTCTCGCTCGGCGTCGTGATCATCGCGCTGGCGACCCTGGTCTGGCTTGTCTGGGCCGTCGTGCGCACGTGCGAGATCACCGACGACGCCGCGCAGCCGGGCGCGTCGGCGGGGACGGACTCCCCGATGCAGGACACGCTCGCGCAGGAGCCGCCCCTTGCCCACGTGCGCGCCACCGACTCTGAGGCGGCCGCCCCATCGGCTCGGCTTGGCAGTCCGGGCAAGCTCATCAAGGTGTGCTTCCGCCCCGTCGCTTCGTTCGCCGGCCGGATCGACCGATGCTTCGACCGGCTCCCGGGCGCGCTCGCGGGGGCGACGGAGGACGCAGCTTTTTTTGCCGGCGGGCCGTTGTAACGGTCCGTACCCAACGCGCCTGGGAAGCCGATCAGGTCCGCATCATCCTGAGCTTCGACGACGGCCCACACCAGTGGCCGCTCGGCACGGGCGGCAACTACACCGAGCACATCCTCCGCACCCTCGACCACAACAGCGTCCAGGACCACGTCAAAGCGCTTTTCTTCGTCCAGACACACGTCGACATCCGGGGCGAGAGCGAGGCCGGCCAAAGCCTGATCGCCCGGATGGCCGCCGACGGCCACGTCGTCGGCGTCCACACCGGCAGCACGCGCGACCACGTTGACCATCGCGAGCGCGCAGCCGGCCCGCCGTACGACTGGAACCACGACGGCGTTCTCGACGAGCACGACGGCGCCAACGGTCTCGAGAGCGACCTGCTGCGCGCCAAGGAGCGGATCAAGACACTGACGGGCAGCGACCCCGCGCTCGTTCGCCCCACCTACGGCGTCACGAACGAGGCGGTCCGCGCCGTCTACGGCAAGCTCGGCCTGCGCATGCTGCTCTGGCACATTGACAGCCGCGACGCCCTCGACCACCGCCGCGGTCCGGACACGATCGAGGCCAACATCCGCAGCCAACTACGCACGCAGATCGCCGTGGGCCGGCCCGTGATCGTCGTCCTGTTCCACGACATCAACGTCGCCACGCAAGCCCACCTCGACGACTACCTCATCGCCATCTACGAGGCCGCCGAAGCCGAAGGCCGGCTCGCCACCTTCCCCACATCGTCCGAAGAGCT
>CAZCQN010000070.1:0-14528 GCA_964500825.1 uncultured Verrucomicrobiota bacterium
GCCAGCTTCGCTACGACGTCGTCGTGCCCGTCGTCGGCCACGGCCAGTGCAGTCAGCTTCCGGGCAGGTGACTCCGAGCCTGCGTAGACAACGAGGTCGCGCAGTGGGCGACCGAGCTGCTGCGAGAGCCAGTGAGCCAGATCGTTGCGAGTGTCCGGATCCGTGTCGCGGCCGGCGATGAGGACGGCGCCGCGCTGGAGGTGCTGGCGCAAGCCGAACGCGCTGAGGCGGCGCGATGCTCGCACCAACCACCGGGCTCGACGGCTCCCGGGCGTGTGGAAGCTCAGGCCTTTCGAACGCATCGCCGGCGACGCCGTCGAGAAAAAGAGCCGGGGTCGGCTCGCCGGCAGCGCGGCATAGCTCCGGACATGGCTGAGGCCGCAGCGTCGCAGTTCGGGCGCTGTGAGCTGCGAACCGGCAAACCCCAGACAGACCAGCACACCGTCCGGAGCGAGCAGCGAGGCGATGCGCGCCACATCGGCGTGCTCACCATGCGGCCAGTTCGCGATGACGGCCGCGTCGTATTCGGCCTCGGTGCCGTTGACGCTCGATGAGATATGGATGCGAGCCAGGTGCTCGTCGGGGCCGCCGTCAGGTGCGTCGAGCGAGCGGACCTCCTCGCGCGACGTGGGAACCCAGAGGACGTGCTGCCACCAGCGTGCGAGGCCGGCGACGCCCCCGGCGTCGAGCCCCAGCACGAGCAGGCGGTCCCGGCGGCGACCGGGGACCAGCAGTTTCCACGATGCCGAGCGTTCGTCTAGCATCTGCGCCTCCGCGTGTAACGCGCGGCCATCCGCGCCGTGATGGCCCGGAGGGCCTGATCGGCCATCGCGTCGATCGGCTGCGTCGCGTCGATCCAGACGGCCCGTCGCGCACGCTCATGGAATCGGCGCAGGCGGGCCACCTGCCGCTCGACCTCGGCGAGCGGCAATTCGGGCTTGCGCCGGTGGATTACCTCGGGTTCGCCGCCGAGACACACCACGAGATCGGGTCTCGGCACGACGAGCGAGAAGAGCCTCGGGACCCATTGTCGCAGCGCGATGCGCGCCCGGCGGGGATCGAGGCCGTAGTCGTAGAAGTACCGATCGAACACGTACAGGCACGGCCAACGGACCAGGGCAGGGTAGACCTTGAGCCAGTAGCCGAACACGTAGTCGAGCGTGTAGTAAGCCAGCCGCATGAGCGAGCCGAGCGGCCCCGACGGCCTGCTCCCGTGCGGGTTTGTTGCGGGGCCGTTCTCGACGGGCCGGCCCAGGAGCCGCGCGATGCTCGGCAGCACGTTCGGTCGCAGGTGCTCCCGGCGCACCTCGCTTCGGAGTGCATCCCGGAGCGGGCGCTGGATGGCGTTGATGAGCGTGCTCTTGCCGGAGCCGTCCGTGCCGAGCACGGCAATGACCGCGCCGGGACGATCGAAAAGCCGGCGCAGCCGGTCCCGCAGGCTCGTGAGTCGAGCGCGCAGCGTTGCCAGCGGCCGCTTCAGAACGGCTCGCATCATCAAGCCACGCCGCAACCGGCGGGCGACGTGCACGGCCGGCACGGCGGCGGGATCCTCGACGAACTGCCGGAGCAACCGGGCGGCCCGCACACCGAAGCGTGCGCCCAGGCGCCGGCGCCACAGCGCTTCGTCGCCGCGGACAGCCTGCCGCGCATGTGCGACGTACTCGGGCTTCGTTGTGCCCGTGCTTAACAGGTCCTTGAGCAGCGCGAGCACGGCGGCGTCGGCAGGCCGGGCCACGCGAATGTCGTCGTGGTGGTCGGCGTCGCGCAGGATCGCCTCGCTCTCGCAGAACTCGACGCCCTTGTAGGTCTGCCGCCGCGTGATGTCGAGCCGCACGCCCCACCACGTGCCGTGGCCGCTGCCGCAGTAGCACGCGCGGACCATGCCGGCCCATCGCGTGAAGACGATGCGGACACCGCCGTATCGAGCGGCGACCTGATCCGCGATGCGCGCCGCGTCGTCGATCGCCCCGTCCTCGACCTGCAAATCGACGTCGCCGTCGACGCGCCCGGCGAGGAGTTCCTCGTGGTTGCGCAGAACGCAGTAGCGGATGCTCCGTCGGCCGAACTGCCGCAGCAGCTCGAGCACGAACGCAGTGTCGGAACAATCGGCTGCGGTGGCCGGCGCGACCACCCCTGCCGCAGGCAACGGGCGGGTTATCTGGAGCGTCTCACTCATGAGCGCGCCACCTCGGGGACACGACGCGACGACGGCGCCGCGAATTCGATTGCCTCAACGAACGAGTGGGCGGCTTCCTCGAACGCGTGCGGCATCAGGTTCTTGCGCCTCGCCAACGGCTGGGCGCCGAGCGGCGCCGCGGCTCGCAGCCAGTCGGTCATGCGGTCGCTCAGCACGGCGAGATCGTATGGATCGAATACGTGACCGTTGTGGCCGTCGTGGATGAGCTCCGCCGCGCCGGCCGAGCTCGAGCAGAGCACGGGCGTGCCGGCCAGCAGCGCCTCGTTGACGACCGCCCCGTAGCACTCCCAGCGGCTGGCAAGCACGACGAGCTGCCCCACCAGGTACCACGCCATGAGGTCGCGGCCCTGCTGCTGGCCCTCGAAGCGGACGCGGCCGGCGACGCCTTCGCGCTCGGCCACCTGCTCAAGACTCCGGCGCTCCGGCCCGTCTCCCACGACGACCAGCACCACGTCGGGCACGACGCGTGCCGTGCGGGCAAACGCCCCGATGACGCGGTCCACGCCCTTGAGCTCGACGAGCCGCCCGACGCAGAGCACGACGCGCTTGCCGCGCAGGCCCTTGTCGACGAGGTATTGCTCGGCCAGCGGCACCGCGTCGTCGAGCGCGGCGTCGAAGCGTGCTTTATCCTGGCAGTTCGGGCAGACAAAGACACGGTCGGCGGGCACGCCTCGGCCGATGAGCCAGTCCTTGCCGCCGCCGGTGTAGGCGACGACGCTGTCGGCGGCGCCGAGCACCATCCGTCGGGCCAGCCTCCGCACGACGCCGGCGTCGCCCGCGATGCGCACGTTGTCGGCGGTCAGAATCGTCAGGCCCCAGCGCTGGCGCAGCATGCCTCTGCGCGCGAGGGCCAGCGAGAGCGTGGTCGGCGAGTACTCCTGCGCGACAACGACGTCCGGGCCGAACCTCCTCACGGCTCGCAGGACGCCGCGGCGGACGAGCCGGCCCCCGATCTCGAAGCCGCGCAGCAAGTAGTCGTGGTCGCATTCGAGCTGGCTGCGCAGCGTGGCTTGATCGAACTCCTGGGACAGCGGATTCGCGCGCAGGAAGATCGCCTTGAGCTCGAGGCGCCGGTGCAGGTAGTTGAGCAGATCGATGCGGTACGGCGTCAGGGCCGCATGAATGAACAGCACCTTCAGTTGTGGCGTCACGACGCACACGGTTTCGATAAACCTCTCGGCCCGGGTTGTTCGGTGTCCGTCGTGCGCAGCGGCTCCGCAGGCGACGACGCTGCCGGGCTGCGACGCCCCGGCCTGATCCAGTAGCAGCAGAGCAGCATGGGGAGCAGCGTCGGGCCGGCGCGTGCAGCGAGCCCCTGAGATGGGATACTGATGGCAAGCGCGTAGAGAGCCACAAGCGCGAAGCCGAGCCTGAGGCTTGAGGACGATGACCGCGGCTCGCGGGCCACGGCATGGAGCATGATGCGCCCGCTCGACTTGACGAAGACGCCGGCGAGCATGAGCATGCAGAGCAGCCCGGGCAGTCCCGTCTCAATCAGCGCGCTGAGCCATGCGTTGTGAGCGTGCTGGGCGGCAAAGCCACCGCCACGGGCCATGAATTCCCCGACGAACCAGTCGCGGCTGCCGGCGACGAAGCCCCGGCCGAGCCAGGGCAGATCGTGCCGCATGCTCAGGATCTCGCGCCAGATCGGGAGGCGGCCGTTGAGCGTCCGCAGGTCGCCACCACCGATGTCGGCGCGGTTGAAGTAATCCCATAACTGCCGGCTGTAGGCGAAGGCGGTGCACGTAATCGCGGTCGCCACGAAGAGCGCCGCGAGGCGCCCCTTGAATGAAAGCAGCATGCCGAGCGAGGCGACGAGAACATAGGCGATGACGATCCCGCGGCTCCGACCGGCAAGCACGATGGCGGTGAGCGCAAGCAGCACAAGGACCCACTGGCCGGTCCTTCGCTGTGCCGACGACGTCGCGCGCGAGATTGTGGCGAGGGCGCAGATGGCCGCGACGATGGCCAGGGTCCCGCGGAAGAGCGGCGGACCGAGGGCACTGCCCGTCTCGCCGGGGACGAGGACCCAGCAGGCACCCGCCGCCAGGGCCATCACGGCCGCGCAGGCGTAACAGAAGTAGAGCGTGTAGATCGGGTTCTCGTCGGTTGCCCACACAACGAGCACGACGAGCAGCAGCGTCGCGCCCAGTTGCAGGGCGCGGAAGGCGGTCAGAGCCGGCGAGACCGACCAGGCCGTGCTGCACAAGGCCACAACCACAAACAGGGCGTACCAGCGAAGCGACGAGGCCATGATCGTCCGCACAGCCGCAGCGAGTCGAGCTCTCAAGACGATCACCGATCCGATTCCTACAAGAGCCCAGGCGACGATCTGGAATCTGATGGCAAGGTCGAGGTCGCCTTCGTAGATCGCACCGGGCGACCGGCTCTCGCGGCCGGGCCAGCTCGCCGTGATGAGGCACCAAGCCAAAGCGAAGAGCACGACACGGATCACCATCCATTCGTGGTGACGCCGTGCCAAACGGCGGCAACGGGCGCTGACGGCTGAAACGCCAGTCGGCGCCGACTTCACAGTATCTGCTGCATCGAGCACGGGGCGTTCTCCGGGTTCAACAGACGCCACTGCTCGCGGCGCGCGCGCTATCGCTTCTCTGTTTCGCATGGCAATTGTTGGCCTGCGTGTTCGCCGCTCTGGACTTTGCTGCCTTCGCTGAAGTGAGCGTTCCACGACTCAACGGACAGCGACGGCTGTCTCACTGCGCGGTTCATCACGCACGTCTTGATCGCTCTCGTGTGTCTCGGCATCGCGGCGTCCCGACTGGGCGCGTGCACGGGTCCGCCCGCCCAGGACCCGATGGACAAACAGGAAGATCCAGACGGAGTGCGCGCCGTAGCTGGCCAAGTACGCCACAGCCAACCCGAACCCGCCCCATCCTGCGTCGAAAAGCAATCGGCACGAGACGAGCAGTATGAAGGCCCACCCGAAGTTCATCGCCGCGCCTGTCCACATTCGCCCTGTCGCCGTGATGATCTGCCCGGCCGAGGTTTGCAGCGCGATCAGGACCGCCGCGCCGAGCACGAGCATGAGGATAGGCCACCCGGCCGCGAACTCGGTGCCGTAGAGTGACATCACCCAGGGACTGAGCGCCGCGAGCAGGGCAGCTAGCGGGATGACGAGCGCCGCGTTTGTCAGCAGGCTGATCCGCAGTGTCCTGCGCATCTGCGTGCCGTCGGCGGCGCCCAGCCGCTCGGACAGGATCGGCATGGCGACCGAACCCAGGAGTCCCGGCAGGATCAGGAGCATCTTGCCCCAGCGACTGGCGGCCTCGAACAGCCCCATCTGCGCGTAGCCGTTGGGCTGGCGGACGAGCATTGTGCCGGCCAGCCACATCACGGGGGCGACGAGGGCGGCGCTCAGGAACGCCGGCAACGAGAACGTCCACAGGATCGGCAACTCCCTGCGGATGCCGCGACAGGTCACATGGATGCCGGCCTTGCGCGTCTCGCGCCGGAGGGCCGCGTGGTTGATCAGGCACGCGGCGGCGTTCGAGGCCACCAGGCCTGCCATGACACCCGGCAAGCCCCAGAAGTAGACGCCGGCGATCATGAGCGGGAAGCCGAGCACGCCGCGAATCACGCTGACCTTAGCGATGGCCTTGAAGGCCTCTAACCCGGCCAGCACGCCCTGCTGCACGCCCGTCAGGGCGTTACAGAAGAGCAGCCCGGCGCTGATCATGAGCACCCCCGTCAGGTGGGGCGCCTGCATCGTGTGGGTGGCCAGATAGGGCGAGACGACGAGAAGCAGCCCGGCGCCGAGCGCTGCCGCGGTAGTCACCGCGACGGACGAGAGGGCGACAACGCGCCCGGCCCGGGCAGGATCGCTCGTGCGGAACTCAGCGATGTGCTTGGTCGCCGTGAGCCCGAGCCGGAGACCCGCCAGGATGCTGAACATGCCAACGGTCGCGCGGACGATGCCCAGCTCGCCGAACCCCTGCCTGCCGAGGAACCGAGCCACCACGACCGAGGAGGCCAGCAGCAGGCCCTGCGAGATGACCGTCCCGAGGATTGCCCAGAACGCGCCCCTGGCGAACCGCGCGCGCAACGGTTCCGCCAGCAGGGCTGCATAAAGCTGGCCGACTGCTCGTATCGGAGTCTTCACTGCTCTTCCGTTTTCGCTCAGGGGGGCGGGCGCTGCGAACGACGGGCGCCTTCGTCGTCGCTCTGTTCACTCTCACAACGGGTCGTCGTATCGACACTCTCACACGGAGCCGGCGTTACGATCCCTGCTCGGCAGGGGCCGAGTCGCGGGGAAGGTGATCGCCGGCCAGTTCCGTCGTCTCCCGTGTGTCGCTTGGCTGCCGTGAATCGCTCGGAAGGTCCGCCGGGCTGTACTCCTCGATCAAGCGGCTGAAGAGCATCATCCGCTGGCTGGCCGATTCGAGCGAGTTGCCTATCGCCACGTCGCACTCGAGCCGGACCGGCGGACCGAGGTGCCGCTGGTAAACGGGCACGCTCATGTGAGCCATCCGGTCGGCCGGCACGTCGGCTTCCGGCTGCTGCCAGGTTAGCGTCTGCACCGAGCCGTCGTGGCACGGCCACTGTATCCGCAGCCCGGTGAAGTCCATCTCGTCGGCCGCTGTGCACACCGACTTCCACCAGCCGTCGAACGAAACCGCCTCGTCGAAGCACAGCGTGGCCCGCTCATAGTGCCGCTTGTGGCCCTTGGCCTCGTGGCTGATCATGAGACGGCGTTTCATGTGGGTGAGACCCTCACGCAGGCGCACCGTTCCGGCAATCCAGAAGATCGCCATGAGCAAGGCCGCCACGCCGCAATAGACCAGCAGCGGGATCATCCCGCGCACGATGAACATGAACAAGCCCACCCCGGTGAGCGCCAACGTGACAGCCCAGATCAACACGGCGGTTCGTCGCTGGCTCACCCCCATGGCGAGCAGGCGGTGGTGAATGTGGCCGCGGTCGGGCGCGATGATCGACCGCCGCCTGAGCGCGCGCCGCAGCACGCTGAAGAGCGTGTCGACGATCGGCACGCCGAGCGCCAGCGCCGGCAACCCCAGGCCGAGCAGCGTGGCCGACTTCGTGGCCGACATCACGCTCCCGGCCGCGATGGTGAAGCCGAGGAAAAGACTGCCCCCGTCTCCCAAAAAAACCCGGGCGGGATGGAAGTTGAAAAGCAGGAAGCCAGCCAGGCTGCCGGAGAGCGCGAGCATGAGCACGGCCATCACGGGCTGCCCAAGGTGGATGGCCAGGACGGTGATCGCCCCGCAGGTGATCAACGCGATGCCGGCCGCCAGCCCGTCGATGCCGTCGATAAGGTTGATCGCGTTGGTCACGCCGACAATCCACAGGATCGTCAGCGGCCACGACAGCCAGCCCAAATCGAGCGTGACACCGGCTATGCTGATTGAACCGATCCGAACGCCAAGCGCGCACACCAGGACCGCAGCGGCCACCTCGAACAGAAGCTTGGCGCTCGCCCGCAGGCCGCGGATGTCGTCTATAACGCCCCCGACGAAGACCAGCAGGCTGCCCGCCACCAAGGCGATCACCCGGGTCTGCACGCCGCGGAATGCCCGACCGATGACGTTGTCGACCATCAGCACGAGCACGAGCATCGTCAGCGTGGCCAGAACGACGGCCAGTCCCCCGAGCCGTGGTGTGGCGTCGCGATGCACGCGGCGGACGCCCGGCACGTCCACGATTCCCATCGCCCGCGCCAGGCGGGCCGTGCGCGGGGTCATCAGCATCGCCAATACGAACGCGCCAAGGGAGACGGCGATGTACGTTCTCATGATTCTGGCCTCACACCGAGTTGCCCTCGGTTCCTCTAAGCGCTGGTCACAGCGTCCTCCTCCTCGGCGCAGTAGTCGGCGCACCCGTAGTAGTCGGCCCGGCCGTAGTAGCGACCGTAGCCGTAGTAGCCGCCACGGCTCTCGGCGTCGACGTCGTTGACGATGACGCCGATGATGTTGTGCGCCACGCTGTCGATGACTTCCCGTGCCCGTTCCGTCAGGTGGCGTGGCGTCTCAAAGGCCCGCACGACGAGCAGCGTCGCGTCGGCGTTCGCGGCCAGGACGCTCGCGTCGGCAAGACCGAGGCACGGCGGGCTGTCGAAGATGATGCGGTCGTAGTGGCTCAGCGCCTCGCGGACAAGCCGCTTCATGCGCGGTGATTCAAGCAACTCGACCGGGTTCTTCGTCGGCCGAGCGCATGGGAGGATGTCGAGGTTCTTTACACCGGTCGCGTAGACGACTTCGTTGAGCGCGAGGGCTTCGTCGTCGGGCTTCAGGTAGCTGGTCAGCGTTGCCCAGATGCGCAGATCGAACACCTTCCGGAGGCCGGCCCGCCGCATGTCGGTGTCGACGAGCAGCACCCGTTCGCCGCCACGGGCCAACGCCGCGGCCAGGTTGACGGCGATGAGGCTTTTGCCTTCCTTGGGAACGGCGCTGGTGATGACCACCCGCCGAGCGAGCTCGCCGCCGTTGCGGTGCATCATGCCGACGCAGATTGCCCGGAACGTCTCCGCGATGGCCGATCCGGGATCGTGCAGCCCGACGTGTTCGGGACAGCGCTCGCCGCGACGCCTCCGTGGCTTGACGGCGGGCACGAAGCCAAGGATCGGCAGGCTCAGGGCGTCCTCGATGTCCTCCTTGCTCTTGAACGAGGTGTCGAACCGGCTCATCGTGAGCGCCAGGCCGGCACCGAGCACGAGGCCCCCGAGACACGCCAGTGCCAGGTTCGCTTGCTTGTTCGGCTGGATGGGGTGCTTGGGTACACGGGCCTTGTGGATGAAGAAGACGTTTGTTCCGCCTCGCTCGACCTCTGAGACGAGGTTGATCTCTTTGACTCGTTCGAGGACGACGTCGTAGAGGCGGCCGGAGCGTTGGGCCTCCATCTCCAGGATCGCGTACCGGCTTGCGAGCCGGCCGATCTCCTGCACCTCGCGTTTCTGTACCTCGTAGGCCTCCCGGAGGCTCTGCTCTTCGGACTTGGCACGCTCGTGCTCGGCCCGCATGGTCGTCAGTATCCGCTCGCCTTCCTCGGCGATGCTCTGCTTGAGCGCGGCGATCTGGCGCTCAACAGCCTGGACCGAGGGGTGATTCGCCAGGTGGGTCTGGGCAAGCTCCGCACGCTTCTGCTGGGCCTCGGTCAGCTTGATTCGCAGGGCGCGCAGCCCGTCGCCCTGGAAAAGCGAGGCGAGCCCTCGCTGGCCGCCGTCCTCGGCCACGAGCCGCTTGGTCGTTTCGTACCCGGCCGCAAGAACGATCCGCTTGATCTGTGCCTGTGTGACCGCTTCTTCCAGTTGAGCCAGCCGGCCGAGGGCGATCTTCGATGGGCCCTCTGTCCGACCGACTGCGACGAGGTCGGTCTCCTCGGTGAACTGCTGCAGCGCGGCGTGACTCGCCTGCAGCTTGGCCTCGAGTTCCTGGGCCTGTTTCGTCAGTTCCGCGAGCGTTCGTTCCGAGGCGCTGAAGTCGCGGCGCTGATTCTGCTCGATGTAGGTTCTGACGACGGTGTTGGCCACCAGGGCCGCCCACACCGGATCGGTGTGCTCGTATCCGACGTCGACGAGGCGGCTCTTCTTGATCGGCGCCACGTGGATGCCGCGCATGAAAGCGGCCACGGGATCCTGGACGGCCGCGTACTCCGGCCGTGTGGCCGCCCCGAGCTCGTGGAAGACCTGCTGGGCCAGTTCATGATCCTTGAGCAGGCGGTATTGCGTCTCGTAGTAGTTCCTGTCGGCGTCGGTTGTCTTGGACGTGTCTTGGACCTGGATCACGACGGGGTTGGGAGGCTCGATCATGATCCGCCCCGTCGCGCGGTAGACGTCCGGCTGAGAAAAGGTGTAGAGGGCTGTGGCCCCAACGGTCACTACAAGCACTCCCACCACCACCGCCCGGCGCGCCAGCAATACACCCAGAATCTGACGCATCGGCGGCTGGCTTCGAGGATCCTCTTGATCGTGGAACATGGCAGTGTTTCTTGCCTCAAGAAGTCTCGGGTCGCTTGTGTCTCAGCGAAGCCAGCGCACGCAGCGCGCTCGATCACCCCGCTCGGCCACTAGCCATGCCGAGGCGTCAGTACTGAGCGCAACTGCTGTGCCAACGCCATGCACTGCTGGTAGAGGGGCAAGCACTTACTCCAGCCGTCGAGGATTACGGACCGTGGCCTCGGCCTCCTCTCGACGGAGAGGGCAACCAGAAGGGGCTCTTTGCCGCTTCCGCGTCACAAACGCGCGTTCGTCTGGGCGGGAGGCACATTCGGCATAGGGGAGCGCCTCACCGGCAACAAATGCCGGAATCAGCTTCCATGGGATGGGAGGTGGACCACCACGCTACGGGACGGGCCTTCAGAGTGCCGTTCTATGAGGACATGGTGACCGCGGTCAGAGCGGCGCTCGCCTGAGCCTGTGGACTCGGCAGGTTTTCGACAAGGCCAGGGCGAGAAGACCGAGAAGCACAAGGGCTGCGCCGGTCGGTTCCGGGACGGGCATCCATAGCACAGCATGGGTCTCGCCCGTGGCCGTTTGTGCTCGCCCGACGATGTAACCAAGGTCGTTGATGCCGTACGCGCTGCTGAACGACCCCCCGAGCGTGCCGAGGTTGTGCATTGCCACGCCGTCGTACACGAACGCCTGGTAGGTGCCGTCAGCCGCTTCGGCCCACCCGACAACCCAGCCGCCGTTGTTGAGCCCGAACGCCCAGCTCTCGGTTCCGCCGAATGTGCCGAGGCAGGTGATGGTGTCGTCTTCCCATATGGCGGCGCGCCCGTAGCCGCCCGTCGTATCGCCCCAGAGTATCACCTGACCGTGGTCGTTGATGCCGCGCGCCGTGGACCAGCTTCCGCCGGGCAACAGGCCAAGCTCTCGAATCCCGTTCTCGTCCCACAGAACAGCCCGGTCGTCGCCATCGGCCATCTCGGCGACGCCGACGACAACGCCGTCGGCATTGATGCCGTAGGCGATGCTCAGCTCGCCGCCGAGCGTTCCGAGATCATATGCCGGCCCACCATCCCACACGGCAGCATGGTAGAGGCCGCCGGGGGTGTAAGCGTAGCCGGCGGCAACACCGGCGCTGTTGATGTCCCAGGCGCCGCTATGGTCGCCGCCGAGCGCGCCGAGATCGGACATTGTGACGCCGTCCGACACAAACGCGCGCTGGAGCCCGTCAGCCGTGTCGGCGCGGCCGACAATGAGGCCGTCGTCGTTGATCGCAAACGCCCGGCTGTGCTCGCCGCCCAGGGTCCCGAGATCGAGCGCAGGGGCACCTCCGGGCCAAAAGGCCGCGTGGTCCAGCCACTCGTCCGTGTACGCCGCACCGGCGATCTGGCCATGCTCGTTGATGTCCCACGCCTTGCCCCAGGGCCCGCCGAGGGTGCCGAGATCAACAACCCCGTAGTCGAGCCCCGCCGCAGTGCCGCAGGCGACACAGGTGAGAAACGCTGCAACAAGTGCCTTGCCGTTGATGGTCATCGTTCTGGGTCCACAACCGGAGCCGCCGAATACACAAAGAGGCAACCGGGCGCTTGCCGGCTCCCGGCTGCCTCTCAATTGTCCTACAGGTTGCTTACTTCCTGCGCGCCCTGGCGATGAGCGCCAGCAGGCCGACAACCGCCAGACCGAGGGTCGCCGGCTCCGGCACGCACCACGTGTCGACCACGATCTGATCGATGACCGACCCCAAATCCTGGTCCGACGTGATCACGATCTGCTCGTGGTCGGGGTTCGGCCTGATCTGGAAGACCCAGAGGTCGAGCAGCCAATCGCCCCCTGCCGGTGCGTGCTCGATCAGGTATTCCGGCTGGAAGTCGACCAGCTCGCCGCCCGGCACCTCGACGGTCGGTGCCTGCTGGATGTCGCACCAGTACGTTACCTGGACCCAGATCTCCTTGACCGGGTTCGGCGTGCCGGCGTTGTCAATGTCCAGCACGATCTGCCCACCGACGCCGCCGATGTCCCAGAAGCCGGTCTGAGTGCCGAAGCCGCCGAGCGACTCGAACCATCCCTCGCTGAAGTCGCCGACCGTGATGTCGGCCGAGGCGTCGCCGAACGGGTTGATGATCACCTCGGGCGGGGCGGGATTGTCGGCATCGTCAAACGTCCATTCCTGGTACGTCATCTGGTCAGGGAAAAGCCCTCGCCAGTCCGGACCCAGCACATCGTGGGCCGATGCCGGGGAGATCCCCAAGGCAAGCGCAACCGACACACCAAGGCAAATAAGAACAGCCTTCTTCATCGTTCCCCCTTAAGACAGGCTAACTCCATATACTGTGAACGGAATATACCTCATTTCGCAACAGAAGTCAAGAACAAAGCTCCATCCTGCTGCGTCTGCACGTGCATCCCGGCCGATTCATGACCGCAGTGACCACACGTGCGCCCAAGTGGAGGCCCATGCCCCCGGGCATCGCTACTCAGGATCGCCCATCGTGAACCAGTATGTCTTCAGGATCGAGTAGTCGGTCGTAAACACCTGTCCGTTGCCGTTGATATCAGCAACCGCGTTCGTCGTCATCCAGTTCACACGCAGGATCGAGTAGTCGAGGATGTTGACCGCGTTGCTGCCGTTGACGTCGCCGCCAAGCAGCTTGTCGGACCCCGTGAAATTGACGGCAGCCTGATCGTCGCCGCCGAACGAGGCCGCCAGCCGCCGGCGAAGGCTCCACGCGGTCTTCGCGCTGACGTTCGTCGTGCCGGCCGGCACGTCGGTCAGTGTGTACGTGCCGGAAGCCACCTTGGTCACGGTGTCGTTCGTAAACGACACGGTGATCGTCCACGACTTGAGCACGACCCCACCGCCGTCGGTTGCCTTGAAGACCACGTCGCGGTTGAAGCCGTACGCCGTGGTCAACTCGGTGTCCATCTCGACGGTGCCGGTGACCTGCCGCTTGTTGATGTTGAACGTCTTCGACGTGGCGGTCTGCGTGTTGCCCGACTTGTCGTCCACGCTCGCATCCACGGTTGCGATACCGTTCGGCGTGCCGGCCGTCACCGTCCAGGTGTAGGCGAACGTCCCCGAGGGGCTCTCGTTCACGAAGCTCGCCGTCTCGGCCGGTCCGACGCTCGGCGTCACGGTCACGGCGGGAACCCCATCCAGTCCGGCGAGCCCGTCGCTTGCGGTTACCGTGATGCTGACCGTTCCCTGCACGGCGTTCGTGCTCGAGCCGTTCTCGATCAGCAGCTCGACGCTGTTCTGCGTGGCCGAGTCGATCGAGATCGTCGGCGGCGTGCCGTCGATCACAATCGTCTGGCTGTTGACCTTGTTCGGCGTGACAGCCTGGGCCGCCATGTCGCTCAGCCACGTGCACTCGACGTCGCTCACGTCGGTGCGGAACACCATTTGCGTGGTGCCGTCTGTCGCGCCGGAGGTCAGGGTGATCTCGGCCACGCGCGCATCCACATCAGTGCCCGTCGCGCCCTGCGCCCAGACGCCGATCGCGGTGTCGATCTCGCCGGGCACGCCGCTGCCGACGTCCCACGTGTTGTAGATCAGCCAGTCCCAGATCGCGCTGCCGGGCACGACACACCCGGCCGACGCGCTCAAGTAGCCCGAGTCGAAGCCGAGGATCGCCTGGCAGCCGTTGACAAGCTGGAGCAGGTTCGACACGTCCATGTCGATCCGGACGGGCGAACTCGGCTGCACGTACAGGCAAGCCGTCTGGACGTTCAGCTCGAGCAGGTTGCCGAGCGCCAGGCCCCAGAGCGCCTCGGCGGTGATTTCGTTGTTCTCACTGGCCGAGTCGACATAACTCATCCAGCCACCGGTGCAGAGCTGGTGTGTGCTGATGTAGTCGATCGCCGCAGTGATCTCGCTGCGGTACACGTTCATTCCGCCGATCTCGTTGAGCGCCAGGACGGCGTAGGCCGTGTACTGGATCGACTCATTCGCCTCGTAGGGCACGACATGAAGGTAGTCCCATGTGAACCCACCGGTCTCGGCTACCTGGAGGGTCACGAGCAGGTCGGCGATATCGCCCAGATTGCCGCAGCCTTCGTCGCAGCACCAGCCGGCGGTCGGGGTGTAGTCCTCGCCGACAAACGCGAGGCCGTAGACCGCGCCGGCCAGGGCGGTTGTCTCATAGCTGCTGTCGGGGTCGATTTCGTCGATCTCTGCCTTCGTCCCCGCAACCCACGCGCTCGTGTCTGCGCCACACGAGGCGGCGCCCACGATGCCCATGCCGACATCCCACGCGGCGAGGTTGGGCATCCCCTGGTTGGCCCGGTCGGTACGGATCTTCAGGACATATGCGGCCGTGTCGTACGTCGGGCCAAGGCCCTTGTAGTCGTACATCCCGGCCGCCAGCGGGCCGTAGAAGTAGGCGTTGAGGTGGTCAACGTGTGTCGTGCCGCCGA
>CAZCQN010000071.1:0-14266 GCA_964500825.1 uncultured Verrucomicrobiota bacterium
AACCCGTGCGGGAGCCCGCCGGTCGCCAGGCCGCCCCGGGCCTTGACCTCGTCGAACTCGCGCGCGAGCGCGTCCCAGTCGGGCGGCGCCGTCCAGCCGTCGCCTTCACGGATCGGGTCGGGCGCGCGATACCCCTCGAACGCGTCCCAGCTCTCGAGCGGTGAGCCGACGACGATCCCGTCGAGGCCGCGCTCGATGTTGCGCCACCGGCAGCCCCAGTTGTCCGTGAACTCGCCGGGCTCGTAGCGGCGGTCGTCGACAGCGTCGAAGTCGCCTCCTTCCCGGTAATCGGGGAAAAGGTCGGCATGCGCCCGGACAAGCTCGTCGAGCTCGTCGCGGTACTTCATCCACGTGGCCGGCGGAAGGCCGATGTTGCAGGGAATCCACTCAGGCCGGTCGAAGAAGACGGCCTTGAGGTAATTCTGCACGTTCCTCGTCTTCGTCATTGCCGCCGCTCAAGACGCCGTCTGGAAAGCTGCATCCTACGAAAGGCCCGCAGAGACAAGCACGCAGGAGGATAAATCCTCCGAAGCCCTGGCGGAGGAGGAGGGATTCGAACCCCCGGAACCTTGCGGTTCAGCGGTTTTCAAGACCGCCGCCTTCGACCACTCGGCCACTCCTCCGGCCACCGAGCATGACAGAAGCCGCAGGAAGGGTCAACGCCTCGCCGCCCGTCCGGACCTTGGGGCGAGGACGGCGGGCCCAGGGGGACCCGCCCTACATCTGCTCGCAAGCGCTGTCTGTCCGGATGTAGGGCGGGTCGCCCTCGGCCCGCCGTCCTGAAAAGAGAGAGGCTGATCTTACGGGAAGCGCAGCTTCAGGACCCACTGCTCCCAGCGGCGTTGGAAGGCCGTCATGCCGTCGTCGGCGGCGATGGACAGGAGCTGCTTGAGCGTCTCGTAGCCGGAGGGATCGACTTCGGCGTTCTTGACGAAGGCGTGGTAGTACTTCACGAGCAGGCCGCGCTGCTGCAGGTAGTAGCACAGGTAGCGCGCCTGGGCGTAGTTGTTGCCGCCGCTCGCGTTGTAGAACTGGTGCGTCGTGGTGGTGAGCAGGTCCTTGAACGACGGCAAGGTGCCGGCGCGGATTTCCTTCTTGAGGCCCGCAAGCCGCCAGTTGGTCAGACCGACGACGCGCCCGCTGCGTTCGGCGCATTGCTCGTAGAGCGAGGCGAGCCCCTCGTTGAACCACGCCGGGCAGTCGGGGAAGTTCGACGCCACGAACGCGTGGACGATCTCGTGGCACAGCGTGCCGCCGCCGGTGCCGATGTTCATCACGAGCGCGCCGTTGGCCCGCGAGAAGTACCCGAACGGCGTGCTGGGCTCGTCGTCGAAGAGCTCCTTGGCGTACTTGCGGTAGCTTGCCTTGTCGCGGAACAGCCAGATGTCGTAGATGGCCGGCGGATCCTTTGTGAAATACAACGCGCGAACCTTGTCGCAGAACCACTTGACCGTCTTGTCGGCGCGGCGCCGCACGACGGCGGGCGCCTCGTCGCCGATCACGACGAACGGCGCCTGTACGACGACGATGAAGCCTCTCGGTACGCGCGACTTGAGGTCCATCATGTGCTGGGCGAAATCGGCTCGCGTCAACCCGGCGGCCGGCGTCGCGACGGACAGCCGCCCCGCCTCGAGCCGCATGCGGATGACGAACCACTCGGTCGGCTTGTACTTGAGCGGCCAGAGATCGAGGAACGTCGCGCGCTTCATGCGCCGGTAGGCGCCGGGCGACGCAGTAGCGTCGCCTAAGCCGTTCCGAGAGGAACGGCCGTTCTCGCGCGCCGGCTCGTGGTAGATCACCTCGTCGGAGCCGGCGTCGTAGCCGAGGATGAGGCGGAAGTGCTCGGCGGCACCGCGCTCGTCGCTGGTGCGCATGCAGATGATCGACGGGATTCCTCGCCGCAGGTCGGTCTCCAATGCCCGCCACTGCGACGCCAGGCCGACGTCGGCTTGCCTCGGGTTGATCTTGTACCAGACCGTGCCGGGTCGGAATCCAATCCTCTTGAGGACCGCCACCATCTCGCGCGTGACGCAGCCACGGGCGAGCATCGGGTCGACGCCGGCGATGTTGAACACCTGGTCCTGGGTGACGTCATAGCCGAGCTTCTGCAGAGCCATCGCGATGCAGGCCTCGCCGCAGAAGTCGGGCTTCTGCAGCACGTGCGGGACGTCTTTGATTATGACCACGTCCGACGCCGAAGCAGCCCGGGCCTGCGGGAAGCACAGCCCGCAGAGCGCCGCGACGAGAAACGCCGACCGCCAGAAGCCGCGGCCACCAAGCTTGCTCTCCCTCATGATGCGTTCTCCTTGCCCATGCATATCGCCTCGGCGCACACGGACCGTCAAGTGCGGATCGGAGGCCACGTGTTGAGACAGCGACCGCGCACACGCTGTTCCGTCGGGACTTGACAGGGAAGCGTCTCAGGAAGCGCGTCGGGCGTAGAGGACGGCGTTGCCGCGCTTGCTGACCGGCTCGAGGACGCCCATCTCGCGCAGGCAGTAAGCGGCCTTCTGCGCGAGCCAGCGCGGGCAGTCAAGCGCGTGAGCCAGGCCGGCGGTGTCGAACGGCTCGGCGAGCGCGTCGGGCAGCAGGGCGGCGAAATCGGCCGGCGTCTCGAACACCCGGCTCTCGACGACGTCGAGCAGTCGCCGCTCCTCGGTCACCCAGCCCCTGCGCCGCCACGCGCGATCGGGATACTGTCGGCGGACTTCTTCCTCCTGCGTCAGCAGCACCTCGACCGAGAAGTTCGGGTGCGCGCACAGCGCCGCCAATGCGACGAGCTCTTCGAAGACATTCTCGACGCCGCCGTGTTTGGGCGACCTGCGCCTGCCCAGCACCTTCTTGCCGCGCCCCTTCATGCGCACGATCCACTTCTCGCGCGCAATGGGGCAGACGAGGCGGACGCAGTGCGCCTCGACAAGCCTGGCGAGCTTGCGCTTGAGCGGTGAGAAGCCGCCCGTCTGGATCTCGATCAGCGTCTCGTCCCGGACGACGTCGATGAGGTAGCCGTCGACGAGCACCTCGAGCGCATCGTCCGGTCGCGCATACCACGCCTTGAGCGCCGCATGCAGCGGCCCCTCATTCAGCGTGCTGATCGCGTGCGAGGCGTCTTTCGACTCGACGGGCATCGAGACCTGCCTAGCCCAGCTCCTCGAGGGCGGCTTTGATCAGGATCGGCCAGGCGATCGTGGCGTCGGCGTAGACCTCGGCGTAGCGGCCGCCCTGGCTTGTCGGGACGAACTTGCCCCACGAGACGCCCTCGGAGTAGGTGCAGCCGCTCAGGCCGCCCCAATGGGCCGGCTCGGGGCAGATGCGCACGCCGTACTGGAACCGCGGCGGCGTGAGCTCGAGCTCGAGGCGCGAGTTGAGGAAATCGACGTACGGCCCGACCTGCTGCGCCCAGTTGCGCGGCACGCCGCCGCCGATGGTGAAGATGCCGAGCCGCTCGGCCGAGACGATGCGGCGCGTGTAGCTGTTGAGGTCCTTGAACGGGTTGAAGCTGGGCTCACTCACAAACAGCTTCTCGGGATCGGTCGCGTTCGTCCGGTCGTGGCGGCGCATGATGACGTAGGAGGCCAGGTCGAGGCCGAGCTCGCAGTCGGTGAACGCCGGGATGAAGAAGGGCACGTCTTTCAGATAGGCGCTCTTGAGGATGCCGGGCTCATTGGTCGTGTCGGCCAGGTGCTTGCCGATCGCGCGGCAGATCGTCTCCGACGACCAGGGTGTCTCGCTATCGAGATCCCCGATGGCTTCCTTCATGAGCAGGTAAACCTCGGTGAGGTTCTGCTCCATCTCGAGCGTGTCGTAGACGCGGTTGTAGCCTTTCTTGAACAGCTCGGCGTCCTTCATGCCCGGCTCGTGCTTGTAGTGCACGAGACCGGCCGCCTCGGTCAGCCCGTGGGTCACCAGCGCGCCGGTGGCGATCACCACGTCGAGCATGCCGCGGTCGATCATGTCGGACAGCACTTTGCCCATCTTGGCGACCGTCATCGCGCCCGAGAAGGTGCCGACGACCAGGCACGCCTCGTCGCGGACCATCTCGAGCAGCACGTCGAGCGCCTCGCCGAGCCGCCGGCCGCCGAAGGCGGTCTTGGCCATGCCGCGCACGAGCTCCGAGCAGCTTCCGACCTGCCCGAGATCGAGCGGCTCGAGCGGCTCGAGGCCGTCGTCGCGGCCGTCGTGCAGGGTGCGTTTCGGGTTGACCGGATCCGCGTGCAATCGACTCCCTCCTCGTTGCCGCTTCGCCTCGCGCGCGACTATAGCCCGAATCACGTGGGCCGGGAAGTGCTTTTGGCTTGCCGCCGCGCGAGCGCGCCGCTATGCTGCCGGCACACAGTGCGCGTGGAGCGAGACCGATGGGCAGTAGGCGCCACGCTCGCGAGCTCGCGATGCAGTTCCTTTACAGCTTCGAGCTCAACCCGGGCAGCCTCGAGGAGAACCTGGAGCAGTTCTGGGCGATGAACGCGGCCGACGGGTCGCAGCGCGCCTTTACCGCGAAGCTCGTGCGCGGTACGATCGAGCACCTCGACACGATCGACGCGCTGATCCGCCGGTACACGCTCAACTGGGAGTTGGACCGAATCGCGCTGATCGATTGCACCTGCTTGAGGGTGGCGCTGTACGAGATGCTCTACGACGAGGAGATTCCGCCCGTCGTGTCGATCAACGAAGCGGTCGATATCGCCAAACGCTTCTCGACGGCCGAGTCGGGCAAGTTCGTCAACGGCATCCTCGACAAGATCAGGGCCGAGGAGCTCGCATAATGAGGCTTGCGCTCGACCAGGTCCGAACCGAAGCGACCGCCGCGTTCGGCAACGCGGTCCGCTTCGACGAACCGATGCGCGCACAGACGCTCTACCGGATCGGCGGGCCGGCCGACGTGTTCGTGATCGCGCGCGACGTCGAGCTGCTGCGCACGGCGGCGGCGTTCACCGCCGAGCGCGCGCTGCCTCTGTTCGTCATGGGCCACGGCTCGAATCTGCTCGTGCCCCCCGACGGGCTGCGCGGTCTCGTCGTGCGGGTTGAGATCCGAACCGCGCGTGTCGACGGCACCGCGCTGGTCGCGGGCGCGGGCCTGCCGCTGGGGCAGGCGGCGCAGGTCGCGGTTGACCATTCGCTCACCGGGCTCGAGTTCGGCGTCGGCATTCCGGGCACCGTCGGGGGCGCGCTCGTGATGAACGCCGGCTGCCACGGCAGCGAGACCGGCACGTTCGTCGACCAGGTCGATCTCATCGAGCCGGACGGCGCGCTGCGCACGCTCGGGCGCGACGAGTGCGAGTTCGGCTACCGCACGAGCAATCTTCCGGGCCGCGCCGCGGCGATCGCCGGCGCGACGTTCCGGCTCGAGCACGGCGACCCGGCCGAGATCGAGCAGCGCATGGGTGAGTACCGCGGCTGGCGGGCCGAGACGCAGCCGCACGCGCGCCCGAACGCCGGCTGCGTGTTCAAGAACCCGCCGGACGACGCGGCCGGACGCCTGATCGACGCCACGGGCTGCAAAGGGCTGCGCGTCGGCGGCGCCGAAGTGTCGACCGTGCACGCCAACTTCATCGTCAATCGCGGCGACGCCACGTACGGCGACGTCACGGCACTCATCGAGCTCGTGCGCGACCGTGTCGAGGCCAAGTTCGGCGTGCGGCTCGAGCTCGAGCTGATCGTTCTCGGCACCCCGAGCGAAGGAGCGCTCCATTGATCACCCGCGTCACGATGCCGGCCCGGGTCAACATCCTCGGCAACCCCACCGACGGCAACGAGGGAGACTTCTACACGATCAGCGGCGCCGTCAACATCTACGGCGGCGCCGTGATCGAGCCGTCCGAGCGGCTGACGTTCCGCTACGTCAACGGCCCCGGTATGAGTGCGGTCCGCAAATGCATTGAGGTGCCAGTGCTCGACGAAATCTATGACTGGCACCACGACGGATACGCCGTCTTCGTCGCCACGCTCCGCGGGCTGATCACGTTCCACGAGCCGATGCGGCAGCTCCTCGAGCAGCACCCGGTGCGGATGTCGCTCTGGACCAAGGTGCCGAAGCAGAGCGGCCTCGGCGGCTCGTCGGTCCTCGTGCTGGCGCTGCTCAATGCGCTCCGGGCCCACTACGGCATCGACTGCCGCATGCTGCACGACTACGCGATCGCCGAGCTGACGCAGCGGATCGAAGAGCTCGAGATGGGCGTGACCTGCGGGTTCTCCGACCGCTACGTGCCGCAGCTCGGCGGGCTGGCCTACATCGACTACCGCGACAAGCTCGAGCACCGGCCAATGGGCGAGGAGCCGCTCGCCACCTACGAGCGGCTCGACGCGTTCGTCGCGCCGCTCACGTTCATCGTCGGCTTCAGCGGCGTGAGCCGCAACTCGGGCGGCGTCCACTCGGTGATGCGGGACCGCTACCTCGTCGACTGGGAGCGCGCGCAGAACGGGTCGCACGGCCCTTCCGCCGGTCCTTCCGCCTTCACCTCGTCGATCCTCGATCGCTTCCGGGCGATCGGCGAGACGGCACGCCAGGGCAAGGTGTGCCTGCTGCGCGGCAACCTCGACGAGTTTGGCGCGCTCATGAACGAGAACCACACGCTCATCGACGGGATCATGCGCGACTGCGGCTTCGAGTGGGGCGCCGGCAAGGCGAACAACACGCTGATCGAAGCGGCGTCCGAGGCCGGCGCGCTCGGCGCCAAGCTGAGCGGGGCCGGCGGCGGCGGCTCGGTCCTCGTGCTGCCGCGGCCGGGCGAGGCCGACCACGTGCTCGAGGCCGTACGCGACGTGGCCCGGTGCCAGGGGATGTTCCGCGCGAAGTTCTTCACCGTGCAGATCGTCAAGCGCGGCCCGCGGGTCAAGGTCGAGGCATAGCCCGTGCTCGGCCTCGTGCTTGCCGCCGGACTCGGCACGCGCCTTCGGCCCTACTCCGACGTCGTGAGCAAAGCGGCGCTGCCGATTGCTGGCGTGCCCATCATCGTGCGCGTCATCGAGCAGTTCCGCGCCGCCGGCGTCGATCGGATCGCCGTCATCGCCCGCTCACCCGAGCACGACATCGTCCCGCTCGTCGAGGCGCACGCCCGCGAGCACGGCTACGGCGTCGCGTTCGGCTACCAACCCGAACAGCGCGGCTCGGCCGATGCGCTTATGCAGGTCCCCGGCCGTGAAAAACTCGACGAGCACGTCCTGATCGGCGCCTGCGACAACATCTTCGTGCAAGAGCAGCTCGCCGGCCTCGTCACCCAGCATCTCGCGAGCCGCGCTGACGGCACGATGGCGGTAATCCGCGTGCCGCCCGAGAAGATGACGGCCTCGTCCAACGTCGTGGTCAATGGGGACCCCGACCACGGGTCGGGCCGCGTCGTGCGCGTCGTCGAGAAGCCGAGGCCCAGCCAGATCGCCTCGCCGTTCGCCGGGCCGTGTTTGTACGCGTTCTCCCCACGGATCTTCGGCTACCTCGACGCCGTGACCGAATCGCCGCGCGGCGAGCTCGAGTTCCAGGATGCGATGCAGGCGTTCATCGACGACGGCGCACGCGTCGAGTGGTTCGAGCTCTCCGGACGCACGACGCTTACCTCGGCCGACGACCTCCTCGCCCTCAACGAGCGCTTCTTTGCCCAAACCCCATCGCCGCCGCCGGCGCCACAACGGTACGTGACATTCGCGCCGCCCTGCATCGTCGACGACGATGTTGCCCTCGGCCCCGGCAGCACGATCGGCCCGAACGCGCACCTCATGCGCGGCTGCCGCATCGGCGCCCGCTGCACCGTCCGCCACGCGCTCGTCTTCCCCGGCGCACAGGTTGCCGACGGCGCCACCGTCGAGCACACGCTCATTTCGTAGACGAGGAATGCCTCTCGCGGAGGTAGGAACCCCTCTTGGCAACCTTTCCAAGCCCCGTCAGGGGCGACTGGGAGTAGCCGCCGACGCTTCGCGTCGGACAGGCGCAAGCCCGTGGACGAAGCGCGAAATGAGGAGTCCCGAGCCCCGTCAGGGGCGGTTGAGGGATGTTCGTCGAGCCAGTGGCATCAATCGCCCCTGAAGGGGCTCAGGGTGTTGCGCGGCGTCTTGTCCCACGGGCTTGCGCCCGAGGCTACTACCAGACGCCGCTGCGCGGCTCATCGAGGCCGGCAACGGCGGCGTTGTCACACGAGAGCTACCTCTCGGCAACGACGATGGCGGAGGCGCTTGCGGCGGTGGTCGAGAGCGACAGGGCGATGCGCGTAATGCCGAGCCGGTCGGAGACGGCGGCGGCGCGCTCGGACAGCTTGAGGGCCGGCACGCCCGGGGCGTCGGTCTCGACCTCGAAGTCGTGCCAACTGAGCGTGTCAGCTAACTCCTCGCCGAACGCCTTGAATACGGCTTCCTTGGCGGCGAAGCGGACTGCGAAGCACACGACGCGCTCTTGACCTTGCGCATCGCAGTACTCGACCTCGGCGGGACAGAAGATGCGATCAAGGAAGCGCCGGCCGTATCGGGCAAGGGCGTCCCGGATGCGGGCGAGTTGGACGATGTCGATGCCGATGCCGTGGATCACGAGTGGCTCTCTCCCTCGACGCTTCGGCTATCTCAGGGCTTGGAACAGGTGCAGCAGCCCCAGTGAACGCGGAAGGCTGCGGGACAGGCGGCAGGAGCATGCAGGAAGGGGGATTTGAACCCCCATGGGGTAATCAACCCCACTAGGCCCTCAACCTAGCGCGTCTGCCAATTCCGCCATTCCTGCTTCGATTCCGGCCCCTTGGGGCGCGGCTCACTCGACCGGAACGTCCTCGACCCGGATCACGTAGACGGCGACCGCTTCTTCCGGCGTGTAGAGCCCATAGGCGGCGACCGCCTTGAGGACACCGAGGCAATCTAGCAGCGGTAGGACGGCTCCGTCAACCTGCTCTTTGGCCTCGTCACCCCTGCCCTGCATCTCGGCCATGGTCACGACCCAGTCGGTCACTTGGCGGGCGACCTTGAGCAGCTCCTCCATGTTGACCAGCACCAGGCCGTTGGTCTTATCCGGGATGCCGAGCGAGCGGTACAAGGGCGAGTTCAGAAGGCTGACGCCCCCCTTGGCCGCGTTCAGCGTCGCCTTGGCATATTCCTCGCCGCTGCTGATGAACAGGAAGTTCTCCGTGATGCCGATCGTCGGCGTCAGCTCGATCTGGAGGAACGGCATCGGGATGCCGACCACCTTGAGCTCGGCGCCCTGGTGCGTCAGGTTCGTCACGGCGAGCTCGGTCTCGGGCGGTACCGCCTCCTCGAGCAGGCCGACGAGCTTGTCGATGAGCGCCTGGGCCGTCGCCCGGTCGTTGACCTGGACCAGGAAGGTCAGCTTCGGGAACGGGAACGGCCCGGCTTCCATGTCGACTCCCTCGAGCACGAAGGCCATCTCGGTGCCGAGGTTGTCGAGGAAATCGGCCTCGAAATCGATTCCGAGCGCGAGCTCGATCTGCTCGATCCCGTCCTGGATGTACTGGTCCATGCCGACCCTGGACCACATCTCCATCATGTGCGGCCACAGCTCGCCGAGCGGCGGCATGCTGTTGGCGCCGTAGTAGATGAGCGCGTCGGGCACGACGTATTTCATGTGCGTGCCGGCCGATGGCGCCGCCTTGCGCATCAGGGCCATCATCTCGCTCATCTGGGCGCCGGGCGCCATGGCCGCCTTTATGCGCAGGCCGCGGTCGAGGTGCGTCGTCATGACCATCGCCTCGGCCGTGCCGACGAGCATCTCGAACAAGTTGGCGAGCGGAACGAACTCGGGCTCCTCGCCCGCGAGCTGGGCGATCACCGGCTGAAGGGACGTCATGCTGAAGTACATCTCGCCGAAGAAGGCGCCGCGATCCTGATGCGCCATTCTGGTCAGCTTGGCGAACGCGTCCGACTCGGCGAGCGACATGCCCATGCCCGCCATGCAGTCGAGGCACGCCTCAATGCGCGGCACGGTGTTGGCGAGCCCGACGATCAGGACGCCGTCCTTCATCGCGAGCCGAAGCTGGATCGCCGGGTCGTCGTCCTCGGCCCTGATCGTTCGCACCGTGGTGCCGGCGTGCTCGACTGACGAGATGATAGCCTCGCCGCCTTCCTCCTTAGCCTGCTCGAGCAGCTTGGCCACTATGTCCTCGACGAGGTCGGGCGGGTTCATCTGCGCGAGGCAGAGCAGCTCGATCGTCGGGCCGCCCTGACCCGCCGCCGCGGGCTCGATGTAGAGCGCGACGGCGAACTCCTTGCCGAGGACGGCCATCAGGTTTTCGGTGCTGAACTCGAAGCCGACGTTCTCGGCGAACTCGTTGCGGAACTCCTCGTACCAGCCGAAATCCGCCCCCTCCCAGATCGTCAGGTGCGTGAACGTGTTCCAGAAGTTGGACTGCTCGATGCCGCGCCACACGCCCTCGAGGTTCTGGGTCGTCGCGTAGAGGACGGCACCGTCGGGCACGTAGCGCGCAAAGGTCTCCGCGCTCTGTGCCGGTCCAACAAGAACGGTCGCAACGGCAAGACAGGTCAAAACGAGACACGTGCGCTTCATGACCCTCTCCTTTCAGACCTCGATGTGCGCGAGCCAACCACGCCTATTGATCGGAACAACTCTATCGCCGCGTGAGCAAGGCCCTCAAGACAATTCGGGCCGCGGGCCGAGTGCTACTCGGTTGGGCCGGTCTCCGGGCCGCCCGGCTCGGGCGCGGCCGGCTCGGGTGCGGCCTGTTCGGGCGCAGCCTCTTCCTCGGCGGGCGGCATCTCCTTGCCGCGAGACGGGAACAGGCGCATCACGTCGTGGAACGTCACGTAGGCGAAGAACAGGATGATGAGCGCGGCGAACACGTTCGTGATGATCGCCAGCGTCTTCTCGCGCACCGGCTTTCGGCGCACGGCCTCGATGAGGCTGAACATGATGTGCCCACCGTCCACGACGGGGATCGGCAGCAGGTTGATGATCGCCAGGTTCAGGCTGATAAGCGCCGCGAACCACAGAAACGAGGTGAACGAGACCTGCAGCGAGTAGATGAAGAGACTCACGATGCCGACAGGGCCGGCTAAGCCCTTCGCCTTGACGCGGCGCGTGACAAGCCCCTTGAGGATCTGCCACACGTCGCCGAGGATCTCGGAGACCGCCTCGTGCGGCGCCTGGTAGATCCAGGCGAACACGGGCGCCATGACGATCCCGAGCGTGGGCGGCTGGTCCTTCGTGCCCGTGGGCATCGTGCCCGAAAGCGTCACGCGCTCGCCGTCGCGCTGGACCTCGATCGTGATCGGCTTCCCCTCCTGCGCTCGGAGCCTCGTCTGCCATCCGCCCGCGCCGTCCAGGACCGGCTCGCCGTTGAGGCTCACCAGCGTGTCGCCCTGCCGAAGCCCCATCCGGGCGGCCTCGGTGTTGCTGGGCACGCGGTAGACACTCATCCGCTGGCGTGGGATGATGGGCAGCACGCGCGCACCGGCTTCCGGGTCTTCCTTCGGCCGCACCATCGTATGGACGATCTGGCCATCGCGCTCGACGGCCATCTCGAGCACCTCGCCACCAACGGCCACGCCCATCAGAACGTCGTGCCAGTCGTCGACCAGGTGGCCCGAGATGCTCACAATACGGTCGCCACGCTGGAGGCCGGCCTCCTCGGCCGTCGATCCCTGCGCGACGGCGCCGATCATGGTCGTCGCCCGGCCCTCGGGCACCTTGCGGCCGGTGCCCCACAGCAGCAGGAACAGCACAAACGCCATGACGGCATTCATGAACGGGCCGGAAAAGGCGGCCAGGATGCGCCGCGGAGGTGAGACGGCGAAGAAGCCGCGCTCGATCTCCTGGGGCGTCTTGTCGGCGGTCCCCTCCATGCCGGCGAACTTGACGTAGCCGCCGAACAGGATAGCGCTCAAGCGGTACTCGGTCTCGCCGACTTGCTTGCGCCAGACAACCGGCCCGAAGCCGATGCTGAACGCCTCGGCCCGGATGCCGACCCACCGGCCGGCCATGAAATGGCCCCACTCGTGGACGAACACGACAATGCCGAGCGCGACGACGGCGGCGACGATCAGCCCGATGAGCTCGAGCGTCCCAAGAAAGGTAGCTGCCAGAATGATCATGCGACGGACTGAAGCTCCTTGCGCACCTCGGCATCGACGCGCAGGATGTCGCCGATGTCGGGGTTCGGGTTCACGGTATGGGCCTTCATGCTGCGGCCTATCAGCTCGGGGATCTGGGTGAACGCGATCTCACCCGCCAGGAATTGGTCGACGGCGACCTCGTTGGCCGCGTTGAGCACCGTGGGCATCGTGCCGCCCGCATGCGCCGCCTCGTAGGCGAGCGCCAGGCAGGGGAACCGCTCGAGGTCGGGCGGCTCGAAGGTCCACTCGCGCTGCGCGGCAAGGTCGAACGGCTCGACGGGCCGCTCGACGCGCTCGGGCCAGGTGAGCGCGTACTGAATCGGGCCTTTCATGTCGGGCTCGCCCAGTTGCGCCAGGATCGACCCGTCGACAAACTCGACCATCGAGTGCACGAGGCTCTGGCGGTGCACAACGACGTCGATCTGCTCGGGCCGCAGGGCGAAGAGCCGCATCGCCTCGATTACCTCGAGCCCCTTGTTCATCATCGTCGCCGAGTCGATGCTGATCTTCTCGCCCATCGCCCAGGTGGGATGCGAAAGCGCCTGCTCGACGGTGACGCCGCCGAGCACCTCCGGCTCGACGTCGATGAACGGCCCGCCCGAGGCCGTGAGCACGATGCGCCGCACGCTGCCTCGGTCGTTGCCCTGGAGACACTGGAACACGGCGCTGTGCTCGCTGTCGACGGGAATGAGCGCAACGTCATACGCGCTCACCAGGTCCATGACCACGGACCCGGCAGCCACGAGCGTTTCCTTGTTCGCGAGCGCCACGTCCTTGCGCGCGCGGATCGCCTCGACCGTGGGCACGATGCCGGCGGCGCCAACGATCGCCGAGACGACCATGTCGGCCTCGTCGAGGCAGGCGACCCGGTTCAGGCCGTCGGCGCCCGCGGCCACCTCGACGCCGGGCAGCATGGCCCGAAGCTCGGCGGCCCGGCCCTCGTCGGCCACGGCGACGAGGCGAGGGTTGAACATCCGCGCCTGCGCCGCCAGCGCCTCGACGTTCGCGCCGGTCGCCAGCGCGACGATCTCGACCCGCCCGCCGAGCGCGCGAACCACCTCGCAGGTGCTTACGCCGATCGAGCCGGTCGAGCCGAGCAGCGCGATCCGGCGCGTGCTCATGGCTCTCCTCCCGCCCGGGGTTCGGGCGGCCTGTTGTGTCGCGTCATCAGGTAGTCCTCGAGCACCATGAGTGCCTTCTCGAGCGCGCGGCCGCGGTGGCTCACGCGGTTCTTGATCTCGAGCGGCAGCTCGGCAAACGTTTTGACCATATCGTCCTTGACGAATATCGGGTCGTAGCCGAAGCCCTCGTTGCCGCGCGGCTCCGCAGCGATGCGGCCGTCGCACACGCCCTCGGCGACGCCGATCAGCCCCTCGGGCGTGGCGAGCGCGATGGCGCAGCGGAAGCGCGCCGTGCGTTGCGGCTCGGGCACGCCCTCGAGCTCGCCGAGCAGCTTCTCGTTGTTCTCCGCGTCGGTCGCGTTCGGCCCCGCGTAGCGGGCCGACATCACGCCGGGCCGGCCGTCGAGGGCATCGACCTCGAGGCCCGAGTCGTCGGCGATCGTCAAGAGCCCCGTGTGCCTGGCGAGTGTCACCGCCTTCGTCGTCGCGTTCTCGGCGAACGTCTGCCCGGTCTCCGGCACCTCGGGCGCGCCGGGGAAATCGCGATACGACCTGACCTTGAGCTCGGTATCCGCCAGCAGGGCCTCGATCTCCCGGATCTTGTTCCGGTTCCGTGTGGCAACCAACAACTCCATCAAGACACCCTGTCGCTCCCTCTGGTTGCTCCGACAAACCCACCTATTAGTCTATCACAGAGCCCTGCCGGGGCAAAGAAACCCGACGCCCGAGTGGCACGGGCGTCCCGCCCGTGAATCATCGGCAGGATGCGTATGCCACTTGCTCGGCCGATGCAGACCCTGCCTCAACACCCGTCCGCGGATTGAAGAGCAGCCACGAATCTGTGCAGGGGGCACTCCTAGCTCGCGTTTCTCGCAGGTCGAGCGCGCCGGCCTGCTCGGTGCAATGGAACCGCCTGTACGAGAAGCGATTCTGGCGCAGGCACCACGTGGGCTCCTCCAAACACGGTGTCAGATGCGACGAGGAGGGAGGTCTCAGGGCAAGCAGTCGAATCGGCTTGAACTCGCGCCAGCGCACAACGGCAAGCCCCGCCAGGGGCGTCTGGGAGTAGCCTCGGGCGCAAGGGCCTGTTGAAA
>CAZCQN010000072.1:0-14126 GCA_964500825.1 uncultured Verrucomicrobiota bacterium
CAGGCCGGGCGCGACCGCCAAGCGGCCCAACCCGCCTGGCATGGTCACCAGGCGGCGCCGCAAGCTTTCGGACTACGCCATTCGGCTGCACGAGAAGCAGAAGCTGCGCTACCACTACGGGCTCGGCGAGCGGCAGCTCCGGCGCTTCATCCGGCTGAGCAAGAAGGGGATCGGCGCGCGCAAACACCCCCAGGGCTGGCCGGGGCGGCTCGTCGGCATCCTCGAATCGCGCGTCGACAACATCGTCTTCCGCGCTGGGTACGCCCGGTCGATCCCGGCCGCGCGGCAGCTCGTCTCACACGGCCACGTGCTCGTCAACGGCAAGCGGCTCGACATCCCATCGGCCGTCCTTCGGGTCGGCGACACCCTCGTGCTTGCGGACAAGACGTTCAACAGCATCGCGGTCAAGGACGTGCTCGGGAGCCCGCGCCTCGAGATGCCCGACTACCTCCAGTTCACGGACAAGGACAAGAAGGGCGTCGAGCTCGTCGCCGAGCCACAGCCGGGCCACATCCCGTTCGAGTTCGAGATCTCGGCCATTGCCGAGCTCTACTCGGGCATCTAGGAGACGGGTGGCCGGCGCCTTTTTTTCTGCCGGGATGTTGACCTGCCCACGCGCGGCGTGCATACTCTGCGCCCGGCCTTGACCTGGAACCCGGATCAATGCGACCCGGGACATCTGTGTGAGGAGGAGATGACGATGGCAGCGCTGAATCCGCTCGCGCAAGAACTCAACGGCATGATCGAGGCGGCGAACCCGCACGTGCTCGAGATGCTCTCGGACCTCGGCAAGCGGGTGTTCTTCCCGAAGGGCATCCTGAGCCAGAGCGCCGAGGCGAAGCAGAAGGGGCACAAGTTCAACGCGTCGATCGGGATCGCGCTCGAGAACGGCGCGCCCATGTACCTGCCGTGCGTGCACAAGTACTTCAACGGGCTCGACCCGAAGGACCTCTACCCCTACGCGACGCACGGCAAGCCCGAGCTGCGCAAGCGGTGGCGCGAGAAGATCCTCGTCGAGAACCCGAAGCTGAACGGCAAGACGCTCGGGTTGCCGATCGTCACCTCGGGCGTCACGAGCGGCCTGAGTCTCGTGGGCGACCTGTTCGTCGATCCCGGCGACGTGGTGATCCTGCCCGACCTGTTCTGGGGCAACTACACGCTCACGTTCGTCGTGCGCGCGCAGGGCGAGATCAGGACGTTCCCGACCTACGCGGACGGGCGCGGCTTCAACGTCGCCGCGTTCCGCGAGACGCTCCTCACCGAGGGCAAGCGCGCGGGCAAGCTCATCGTCCTGATGAATTTCCCGAACAACCCGGCCGGCTACATGATCAACCTCAAGGAGGCGAACGGCATCCACGACGCCATCCTCGAGGCGGCCAAGGCGGGCATCAACATCGTCGCCGTGACCGACGACGCCTACTTCGGCCTCGTCTACGACGAGCATTGTCTGCGGGAGTCGATCTTCGGCTGGCTCGCCAACCTGCACCCGCGCGTGCTGGCGATCAAGCTCGACGGCGCCACCAAAGAGGAGTTCGTCTGGGGCTTTCGGACCGGGTTCCTCACGTACGCGCCCGGCGGCACGGCGAGCGACGACATCCTGACCGCGCTCGAGAAGAAAACGATGGGCGACATCCGCGCCTCGATCTCGAACTGCCCGCACCCGTCGCAGACGATCGTGCTCAAGGCGCTTGACGATCCGAACTTCGCCGCCGAGAAGAAGCAGAAGTTCGAGCTGATGAAGGCGCGTGCCGACAAGATCCATGAAGTCTTGCGCGATCCGAAGTTCGGCGAGGTGATGACGGCCTACCCGTTCAACGCCGGCTACTTCATGTGCCTCAAGCTCAAGACGGTCGAGGCCGAGCCGCTGCGGGTGCACCTGCTCGACAAGTACGGCGTCGGCTTGATCAGCATGGGGAAGGTCGATCTGCGGATCGCGTTCTCGTGCCTCGAGGTCGACCAGCTCCCCGAGCTGTTCGAGATCATCTACCAGGGCATCAAGGATTTGGAGAAGTAGCCACAGATTGGCACAGATAAACGCCCGAGGCGACCCGTCGCCTCGGGCGTTCTTCTTCTCTGCGTGCTCAGCGCGCTCGGCGGTTAGTCTTCCGGCTCTTCCGCCGCTTCTTCGTCGGCCATGCCCTCGCCGTACCACGGCGGGTCGGACCACCATTTGGCGTAGTCGTCCGCATCGGGCTTGCCGATCGTGTCGTCATCCGCGTCGGGATCGAGCGCGGCGCCGTCGGGCCTCCAGCTCACGTGGCAGTCCTGGTAGAGCACGTTCCGGCCTTTGTCCTTGTGGTTGGCGAGCTTCACGAGGTCGTCCTTGATTTCGATGCCGGCCTTCTTGTCGGCGAGCAGTCTGACCGTCGCCTTCGCGTTCTCGGTCCAGGCCGTCGGTGCGTCTCCGGACGCGTCGTAGCCGTACGCGTAGCTGATCACCTCCGTGTTGTCGGCCGGCTTGAAGGGATCGAGCGGCTTCTTGTCGTCGGGGACTGCCGGCGCGGCAACCCGGCGGTCTTTCGAGCTCGGGCAGATGAAAGAGCCGAACCCCGTGCAGTAGTTGGGGAAGAGCATGCCCAGATCGACCCAGGCCTCCTCCGGATCGAGCACGCCACATCGCCACGGGTAGATATCCCTGAAGTCCTGCGAGTAC
The DNA here is from genome assembly GCA_964500825.1 of uncultured Verrucomicrobiota bacterium. Classification (GTDB taxonomy): domain Bacteria; phylum Auribacterota; class JABMQX01; order JAFGEW01; family JAFGEW01; genus CAYUZG01. The sequence continues at coordinate 2,654 of CAZCQN010000072.1, forward strand.
TGCTTCAGGGCCAGGCCGAGCTGCTTGCAGTTGTTCAGGCACGCCGCGCGGCGAGCGTCCTCCCGCCTGCCGAATAGGCCGCCGCCCGCCGCGAAGTGCGGCAAAAGGACGGCGAACGCCATCACGAGGATCGCCGCGCCGGCCGCCAATCGCGTCACGAGGCTTCTTGCGTGTGCTCCCTTGTCGTTCATCATGTCCCTCCCTGTGTTTGGCGTTCCCTTCCAGGAGGTGAGTGGGTCTTGGGTGTGCTTGGGTTCCCGCCTCTTTGTTCCTGTCGTGAGTCCTTGCCTTCCCACTTGGTCAGGTTGATCTTCTCCTAATCCTCCGTAACCTCGTCGTGGTAGGGCGGGTCGGACCACCAGTCGGTGTAGTCGGGCGCGTCGGATCTGCCGATCCGGTCGGTTTCGGCGTCGGGGTCGAGCGGATCGGGGCCTGGGTTCCATGTAACGTGGCCGTCGTTGTAGAGCACGTTGCGGCCGTAGCGGCTGTGGTTCGACTTGTCGGTCAGCTCGACGCCGGCCTTCTTGTCGGCCAGGACGCGGACGGTGTCGCGGTCCTTCGTGCTCCACGGCCGCACGGGCCCGCGCACCGGCCGGGCGTAACCGTAGCTGTAGCTGATGCATGTTTCCGCGTCGAATGGGTCGCCCGGCTTTTTGTCGCCGGGCACACTAGGCGCTTTGAGGGCCCGATCCTTCGAGCTCGGGCAGATGAAGGAGCCGAACCCCGTGATGTAGTCGGGATACAGCATCCCCACGTCGCGCCACGCCTCCCTCGGGTCGGACCGCCCAAGGTGCCACGCGTAGTTGCCTTGGTGGTCCTTTGCGTGCTGGATCATCGCCATGCCGAGCTGCTTCACGTTGCTGCGGCATGCCGCCCGACGCGCCATCTCACGCGCCCGCGCCAGCGCGGGCAGCAGCATGCCGGCGAGAATGACCAGGAACAAGACGCCTACGGCAACGGCGATGATGCACCCGACGTTGACCCCCTTTTTCTCGACTTGTGCCGGGGCCCCGGGAAATGGCGCCTGCTGCGCGCCCGACGGGAATAACCCGGCGAGCTGCGGCACGTTTGCCGCCGGCGTCCACGTCTTGGTTTGCGGGTTGTAGACGAAGTCGTTCGGCGTGATCCGACGCTGCTCCGCCCACGTGCGGATCGTTCCCAGGTCAAGCGGCCCGAACTGCCCCGCCGGGACTTTGACCCACCATTGACCCTCTTGCGGCATTTGCTGACCGTTCACGTTCCCACCCCTCCGTGGTTTGACACTGGCCCCCACGCATGATCATCTCACCTTGGTGTGAGTCCGTCAACAGGGGCGCTCTCTTTGCATGATGCTCAATCGAAGGCTGCCGGGCCGAGGCCGTCGTCTGCGACGCGCGGCGGCCGAAACGGAGCTTGACGCGCCCGTCGACGGCGGCCATAAAGGACAGCGATCCTTCCGGTGGCTCTTAGTTGCTGGTCGCGTTTTGGCCGAAACCGTGGCGGCGTGAGGCGATGAAGCTGAAGGCTATTGGCTGTCTCGTCGTTCTGGTCGCTGTGCCGGCGGTGCTGTTTGTCCTCATGTACTTCTTCCACCCCGGCGCCTGCCACGACTACGTCATCTGCGACGCCCACATGAAGGAGATCTGGTCGGCGCTCCAGGACTACGCGGCCGAGAACGACGACGCCTACCCCGACCGGATCGAGCTGCTGCACCCGCACTACGTCGACCTGCGCACGGTGCGCTGCCCGACGTATCGCGGGGCGCGCGATTCGTACGACACGGGGTATCAGCTCGTGCCCGACGTCGCCCCCGGCGACGGCCCGCGCAAGCCGCTGCTGTTCTGCAAGCGCTACCACCTCAACGGCGAGGGGCCGGGGACGTACACGGTCCAGTTCGGCATCCTGCTCAACGGCGGCGCGATCATCCACGTGTGCGACAAGGACCTCGGCAAGTACGACGGGCCGATGCGGCGGTACCGCTACTTCCGCAAGCTCCCGTATGACGGCAGCATGCCGACGCTCGACCTCGTCCGCTCGGTCGAGCACCGGTTCCCCGACGAGATCCGGACGCGCGATAACTGGATCAACCTCTGGGAAGACGAAGAAAATTAGGGACAGGCACTAATTTCGCGAAATTAGTGCCTGTCCCTAATTTTCGGCGAGCGTGAACTCGAGTTGCGAGCCCGCGTGGCAAGCGAAGAACTGGTCGGGGAAGGCCTCCTTGAAGCGCGCCACGGCCTCGTGCCCCGTGCAGTGGGCGGGGCCGATGCGTGTCACGTCGAACTGCCGGAACGCCTCGAGGGTTTTTTCGAGCCGTTCCTCGGACGCCCCGACGAGGTGCGTGCCGCCCATGACGCAGGCGAACGTGTCGGCGCCCGTCTGCCTGGCGACGTGCCGCATCGTGTTGACCACCCCGGCGTGGGCGCACCCGACGATGAGCACGGTGCCGTCGGCGCCGGCGAAGTAGACGGCCTGATCGTCGAGCATCTCGTCGGCCACCGTGCATGCCTCGTCGAGGTAGAACGGTCCGCCGGTGTCCTCGAACGCGGTCTCGCGCGGCACCTGGCCCGTCACGAACAGCCCATCGAGAACCTGTGTCGGTTCGGTTGTATGGACGAGGCGGCCGGCGTGTGTGCCGAGCGCCCGTCTCGCTGCGACCGGCAGGCCGATGTCGCGCGTCGGCAGGCCCGGCGCGCCGGCGTACTTCGGATCGAGGGCCGCTGGATGGATGTAGACGGACGCGTGCGGGGCGGCATCGAGTGCGAGCGGAAGGCCGCCTGTGTGGTCGTAGTGGCCGTGGCTGAGCACGATCGCGTCGGCCCGCGAAAGATCGACGCCCAGCCGCCGCGCGTTCGGCCCGAGCGCGTCGCCTTGGCCGGTGTCGAACAGGACACAGCCGTCGTCGGTCTCGATCCAGACCGCGAGGCCGTGCTCGCCGCGCAGCCCCGCCTGCGCCGCGTCGTTCTCGACGAGAACGGTAACCCGAGCAACGCCGGCCACGTTGTCCTCCCTAGTGGTCGCAGATGTTCTCGCCTGCCTTGAGCGTGCTGTCCACGTACGCGGCGGCGAGCGCTTCGGGTGTTTCGGCCGGCGCGCCGACGACGACTTCGATCCCGCTCTCGGTAAACAGCGCCTGCGCGCGCTGGCCCATCCCGCTGGCGATGATGACGTTGACGTCGTGCTCGGCGAGCCAGCGCGGTAGGAGCCCAGGCTGATGGGGCGGCGAATCGAGGGACTCGGTGGCGGTGGCCTGCTTCGTTTCCGGATCCACGTCGATGAGGGCGAACTGCTCGCAATGGCCGAAGTGCATGGCGAGCTTCCCGTTCGCCGTCGGGATAGCGATCCGCATCGTTTGTTCCTTCTGGGTTGGTTCTGCCGGCTCGTCGGGCGGGTCCTGTGCGGGCGCGGGCTTCGGGACTGCAACGGCCCGAACGATGGAAGCGAACGCCTTTGCGGCGGGCGTGTCCGAGTGGAGCTGTGTGAACGGCTGACCGGTGTCGCCCGACTCGACGAGACGCGGGTCGAACGGGATCGAGCCGAGGAACGGCACCTTCATCTCGGCGGCCATCCGCTCAGCCCCGCCGCTGCCGAAGATGTCGGTCGTCTCGCCGCACTTGGGGCAGACGAAGCCGCTCATGTTCTCGACCACGCCGAGTATGGGCAAGTTGAGGCTGCGGCAGAACGTGATCGCCTTGCGTACGTCGATCACGGCGAGCTCCTGCGGCGTGGTGACCACGATGGCGCCGGTCGCCTGCTCGACGAGCTGCACGACCGACAGCGGCTCGTCGCCCGTGCCGGGCGGCGAGTCGACCACCAGAGCGTCGAGGTCGCCCCACTCGACGTCCTTGAGGAACTGCTTGATCACGTTCGCCTTCATCGGGCCGCGCCAGATCGTTGCCGCGTCGCTGTCGTGGAGCAGGAAACCGATCGACATCACCTTGATGCCGGCGACCGACACCGGCACGATGGTGCCGTCGCTCACGGTCGGCCGCGCGCCCTCGATGCCGAGCAGCTTCGGCACGCTCGGGCCGTGAATGTCCACGTCGAGCAGGCCGACTTCGTAGCCCATCGCGGACATCGAGAGGGCGAGGTTCACGGCGACCGTGCTCTTGCCGACGCCGCCCTTGCCCGAGAGCACGAGCAGCTTGCGGCGCACGCGTCCCATCCGCGTGCGGACCTCGGCCATCTCGCGCGCCATTTGCTTCCTGATCTTGGTCTGGTCGGGCTGTGGTGCATCCGCCATCGCTATCGCTTTGCTCCTCCGTCGTGTGTGAGCGCGTGCGCCAGTCGTTCCCAGAGCGACCGCACGCGGCTCGCGGTCGGGCACTCATCATACTCGACAATGCTGAGGCCTTCAAGCTGTGCTTTCGTGAACGCTTCGTCGTAGGGGATCGTTCCGGCCACGGGCGCGCCGAGTTCGGCCGCCTGCGAGGTGATCCGCTGCGCGATCTCGTCGTTGATGTCGCACTTGTTGATGCACACGAGGGCCCGGATGCCGAAATGCTTCACCAAGGCGTGGACCCGCTCGAGGTCGTGCAGGCCCGACAGCGTCGGCTCGGTCACGATCAGGACGAGATCCGCGCCCGTGAGCGACGCGACAACCGGGCACCCAATCCCCGGCGCGCCGTCGACGAGGATGAGCTCGAGCCCGTCACGTTCGGCGATCTCGCGCGCCTTGGTGCGCACGAGGGTGACGAGCTTGCCCGAGTTCTCGCCGGCCGGCCGGAGGCGCGCGTGCACCATCGGACCGTGGCGCGTGTCGGAGATGAACCACTCGCCGGTGACGGCGGGGTCGAGCACGATCGCGTCGGCCGGACAGAACCGTGCGCACACGCCACACCCTTCGCACGCGAGCGGATCGACGCGGTACGTGGTCTCGACATCGTCGTCGGGCGGCCCGTCGAACCGGATCGCGTCGAACCGGCACAGCTCGGCGCACCGGCTGCACGCGGTGCATTCTTCCGGGACGATGCGCGCTTCTTGGCCGCCGGAGAACGTCTCACGCGTCTTGACGTTGGGCTCGAGCACGAGGTGCAGGTCGGCGGCGTCCACGTCGCAGTCGGCCAGCACCTTGTTCGCCGCCAGCGCCGCGAACGACGCGACGAGGCTCGTCTTGCCCGTGCCGCCCTTGCCGCTGATGACAACCAGCTCTTTCATCGTCCGGCCACCTCGCGGATGCGGGTGAGTAGCGCGTCGAACAGCGGCCGCAGCGCGGGGACGGCGTCGGAGACGATCTCGCCGCGCGAGTAGGCTTGCGCGATCCGCAGATCGTGCGGGATCTCAACAAGGAGCGGGATGCCCTCGCGGCGGCAGTAGTCCTGAACGCGGTCGTCGCCGATGCCGGCCCGGTTGATCACGACGCCCATCGGCACGCCGATCTCGCGTACCGTCTCGACGGCGAGCGTCAAGTCGTGCAGGCCGAACGGGGTCGGCTCGGTCACCAGGCAGGCGACGTCGCTGTCGTGCACGGCGGCCACCATCGGGCAGGTGGTGCCGGGCGGCGCGTCGATGATGGCCAGGTCGGGCGAGCCGAGCTGCGCCTTGACGCGCCGGACGATGGACGGCGAGGCGGCCGCTTCGCCGATCTCGACCAGGCCGTGAACGAAGCGGACGCCGTTCGACCGGCCGGCCTCGATGACGCCGACCTGCTGCTGGGCCTCCGTGATCGCCTTCTCCGGGCAGACGAGCCAGCACGCGCCGCAGCCGTGGCACAGCTCGGGAAAGATGACGACGTTGCGCTTGACGCAGGCGATCGCGTTGAACTGGCAGGCTGCAACGCACTCGCCGCAGCCGGTGCACAGCTCGTTGTCGACGGCCGGGCGGGCCAGCATCACCGGTTGCACGTCGTCGATCTCGGGCTTGAGGAAGATGTGGGCGTTCGGCTCCTCGACGTCGCAGTCGGCGAGCTCGACGCTGAGCCCGCGCGCGGCCGCCACGACGGCCAGGTTCGCCGCCACGGTCGTCTTGCCCGTGCCGCCCTTGCCGCTCGCGACGGCGACGACGAGACCGGGACGTGCGCTCGAATCGCTCATGTTGCTTTCTCCTTGTCTCGATGGTTGCCACCGGCTGTCCCGGACGGTGCCGACGGGATCAGGTAACGCTTCCCGCCGTACGGCACGCGCCTGAGCGTGCCCGCCTTGACGAGCGACTCGACAGCGTCCGGAACGCCGAGTGCACGCGCGATCTCGTCCGCCTGTTCCTCGCGCAGCGGATGGCGTTGGCACGTCTCGAGGATCGCCTGCTCGGGCCGCGAGGCTCGGGATGTGCCGAACCGACCGGACTCGTAGCCGGTGATCTCGTGGGTCCGTCCGAGGATCTCGCGGGCCGCGCGGATGCTTTCCGGGGAAGGCACGTGGACCCACTGCTCCGCGGGCGGCCTGATCGGCACGTTGAGGTGCACTTGGTCCGGCTTGACCCGATCGAGCACGCGCTTCAGGTCACGGAGCGACTCGGCTGAGTCGTTCACGTCGGCGACGAGCATCACCTCGAGCCAGATCAGCCCGCGATACTCGGTGCGAAACGCGACGAACCCCTCGACAACCTCGTCGAAATCGAGGCTTCGATGCGGCCTGTTGATCTGCCGGAACACACCGGCTGAGCCGGCGTCGAGCGACGGCATCACCAGGTCCGCCTCGCCAAGCTCCTCTCGGACTTCGGGCAGGTGAAGCAGCGACCCGTTCGTGATCACGGCGACCGGCGTGCCGAACTCGGCCTTACACCGGCGGATCAGCCAGCCGAGGTCTTTGCACAGCGTCGGCTCGCCGTCGCCGCAGAACGTCACGTAGTCGGCCTCCGCCTCCGGCAAGGTAGACGCGATCTCGGCGTAGATCTCCTCCTTGGGGAAGAAGCTTTTCCGCGTTGCCGTGACCCGAGTCGTCGGCCCGAGCTGGCAGTAGACGCACGAGTAGCTGCACGTCTTGCGGGGGATCGGGCTGACGCCGAGCGACCGGCCCAGCCGGCGCGACGGCACGGGGCCGTAGATGAATCTCAAGGGGTCATTCCTCCGTTCGCATCGTGTGGTGCGGGCGATTCGCGTGCGCAGCACGGCGCCGCCAGACGGCTCGTGCGCGCTCCGAACGAACTCAGCGCTACGCTTGCCGCGTCATGGTGGCCCCGCACTTGGGGCATTGCATCTGCGTGCACGGTGTGCCGCGCTGGTGGGAGGCCGTCGTGCCGCATGCCGGGCAGATGCAGTTGCCTCCAGTCCCGCCACCGAAGCCGCCCATCCGGCCGCGACCGCCGCCGCGGCCCTGACCGCGGCCCGAACGTGGGCCGCCACCTGTCGGGCCGGTGCCACGTCCCTTCGTCGTCATTTCCCCTCCGTGTTTCTCTTTGGGTTTGTCAGCGCTGTTTGGCGCACTTCGTCGAGCGCCATGTGCAGCGTCGTGGCCGCGAGCAGGGCGCAGTGCTCGAACGCTTCGGGTAGGCCGCCCAGGAACCTCAGGATCGCCCGCTGATTGATGCGGTACGCCTGGTCGATCGTCAGGTCCTACACCAGCGTCGTCACGGCGCTGCCGCACGCGAGGATGGCCTCGCAGCCGTCGGTATCGAATGTCGCCTTGGCGATCCGGTCGCCACTCAGCCTGAGCCAGATCTCCATCGTGTCGCCGCACGGACCCGTGTAGCCCACGTGCGCATCGGCGCCGCTGAGCCGCCACATGTTGCGCGGCAGAAAGGCGAACGAGCGCGCCTTGCCCGACAGCCGCGAGACTTCGTCACACCGTGCGTCGTCTCCCCGCGTCTTCGTCACGTCGGCGCTTACCGTATGGGCTCGAAGGCGAGCGCGCCGTTCGGGCACTCGGCCACGCACGCGCCGCACCCCGTGCAATCGTCACTGATCGTCGCCAGCCTGTCGAGCACCACGATCGCGTCGACCGGGCAGACGTCAAGGCAGATGCCGCAGCCGGTGCATGCCGACTCGTCCACGCGCGGTTTCCGGATCGCGCGCCGTAGCATCGCCGCGTGCTGCGGGCTTGCCGCCCCGAGGGGCCCGGTCTCGTCGCCGGCCTCGACTTGGCTGATTCGCTGCTCGACGTCCGCCTTCTGCTGTTCGATGCTGCGAGCCAGTTCCTTCATGCGTGTCAGCTCGTCCTCGCGAGTCGTGCCTTGCGTCGCGGGGCTCTGGGGTTGAGGTGGGTCAACAAACGGTGCCATCCCACCCTGCTGGGGAAACCCACCGCCGACGCCCGGACCTGAACCTGGACCGAGACCAGGCCCGCTGCCCATGCCGCGGCCCTGGCCCTGGCCCGCGCCTCCTCCGCGTCTCATGCGACGCCCCAGGCCGCGACCGCCACCTCGGCCCATGCCACGGCCCCCACCGCCGCCTTCACCGCGGCCCATGCCGCGGCCGCCTCCTCTTGTGCCGCCCGGAGCCATCGATTCCTCCTTTCGCTTTAGCCTTCGCTCGGTGTCTCTTCGGCCTCGAGCTCCCCGACCCGCTTGCGGATCTCGGCAAGGGAGTTCTCGAGGTACTCGGCTTGTGCCTTGAGGCTGTCGAGCTGGACGTCGCGCGTCGGCGCCGCAGCTCCAGCCCACGGGGCGTATCCGGCCGCCGGCGCGCCGCCCCACGCGGCGTAGCCGGCCGCTGGGGCTCCAGCCCACGGGGCGTATCCGGCCGCCGGTGCGCCCCCGTATGGTGCCGCACCCCAGCCTGCCCCGGCCCAACCGGGAAGGCCGGTCGCGTAGTACCCGTGGCGCCAGCCGCGGCCGCCGCCGCGACCCCAACCGCCGCCCCCGCCGCCGCGACCCCAGCCGCCGCCTCCGAACCCGCGTCCGCCGACCGGGTTCATGAAGCCCGGCACGGGATAGCCGGCGCAGTAGCCGGCCGCCCGGCCCGTCATTGACCCCATGCCCATCGGGCCTGTACGATCTCCGCCTGGCATTGTTGTTGCCTCCTTTCAGAATCGTTGTAAGTGAACCGTGCTTGCCTGCGTCTTGCCGCTACATCCAATGACTGCCCACGTCGGCGCCGTCAGTCTCGGTCAGTTCGCCGGACTTGAGCCGCTCGATCGCGTCGGCCACGGTGCCTTCGGCTCCGTTGAAGATCTTGATCCCGCCCGCCGTCAGGACCTGGAACGCCCTCGGGCCGCAATGGCCGGTCAGCACCGCCTCGACGCCCTGTCCCGCGACGAGTTGCGCCGCCTGGACGCCGGCGCCATGAGCCGCGTTGAGGTTCTGCTCGTTGTCCACGGCGTGGAACTCGCCCGTCTCGGTGTCTGCCACGATCAAGTAGCGCGCCCGTGCGAACCGGGGATCGACCTCACTCTCGAGCGTCGGCCCTTGCGATGTCACTGCGATCTTCATGCGTGCTTCTCCTCTTGGTTACCATTGCTGCTGCCCATCGCCCTGCCCGAACCGACCGCGGCCCCCACCTTGTCCACGACCTCGTCCACGACCCCGGCCGCGTCCCATGCCATGGCCCCAGCCTGGTCCGGGCCCCCGACCGTAGCATCCGGGCATCATGAACTGCGGGCTCGGAAGCTCTTTGTGTAGGTATGCCGTGAGCACCTGGTCTGTTTCCCCGCTGATGAACGGCACGAGCACGATGCCCGACGCGGCAATCACGCCCGCAAGCGGACGCGAGATCGCTCCGCAGATCAGCACGTCGATGCCGAGCTCTTTGAGCCGGGCCACACGCTGAGGCGGGAACGCCTGGGGAAGCGCCTTCTCCGAGCGCCCTGCCTCCGTGCCGTTCTCGGCGTCTACCAGAAGCAGCCGCCGGGCGGTGTCGAACACGGGCGAGATCCGCCCTTGCCATGTCGCGATTGCGATTCTCATAGCCCTGGCTTGCTGCATGTGCATGCTTCGTGCCGAATCTCGTTCTTCACAGAAGGCCGAAGTCATAATGGGCGCTTTGTGAGTGCGTTACCACCACAATAATCCAGGCGACAGTCAGCCGCATCGGTCTTAGTATAGCATATACGAGACTGTATGGCAAGGGGTAGGGGTGCGGTTTCGCGTCTTTATTCTGGCCTTGTGCGACCGTCCTGGTCGGGGAGCTGGATGCCGAGCGACTTGATCTTGCGGAACAGCGTGCTCTTGTGGATGCCGAGCTCCCGGGCGGTGGCGAGGCGGTTCCAGTTGTTGCGGGCGAGGGCGTCGCGGATGAAGCGCGCCTCGATCTGTTTGAGCGTGGTAGCGCCGCGTGCGAGTTGAGGCCCTTCGGCGCCGGGGGGGCGCAGTTGCTCCGGCAGGTGGTGCGGCTCGATCATGCCGCCGGGACAGAGGACGAACGCGTGCTCGATGATGTTCTCGAGCTCGCGCACGTTGCCGGGGTAATCGTGCTCCATGAGGATCGCGAACACCTCGGGCGAGAGGCCGGTCACATCCTTTTCGCGGAGCCTGTTGAAGTGCGTGATGAAGTGCTCGACCAGCAGCGGGACATCCTCCTTGCGCTCGCGCAGCGGTGGCAGGGCGAGCCGGACGACGTTGATCCGGTAGTAGAGGTCCTGGCGGAAGCGGCCCTGCGCGACGAGCTCGTCGAGGTTCTTGTTCGTCGCGGTGATCACGCGCACGTCGGCCGTAAGCGGCTCCGTGCCGCCGAGCGGTTCGTACGAGCCGTCCTGGAGCACGCGCAGGAGGCGGACCTGGAGCGCGGGCGAGACGTCGCCGATCTCGTCGAGAAAGATCGTGCCGCCGTCGGCGAGTGCGAAGCGGCCTTTGCGGTCGCGTCTCGCATCGGTGAACGCGCCGGCCTTGTGGCCGAAGAGCTCGGACTCGAGGAGCGTGTCGGGCAGCGCGCCGCAGTTGACGGTCACCAGCCGCTTGCGTCGCCTCGGGCTCAGGTTGTGGATCGCGCGCGCGAACAGCTCTTTGCCCGTGCCGCTTTCGCCCTCGATGAGCACGGTGCTGTTGCTGCGCGCCACCTCGGGCAGGATGTCGAAGAGCTGCTGCATCCGGTGGCTGCGGCTCACGATGTCCTCGAACACGTGGCGGCCGTCGAGCTCCTTGCGCAGCTCCTCGACGAGGCTCAGGTCGCGGAACGTCTCGACGCCGCCGATCACGCGGCCGGCGTCGTCTTTGAGCAGCGCGGTCGAGATGCTGATCGGCACGCGCTCGCCTTCGGCGTCGACGATGTAGATCGCCTTGTTGACGATTGGCTTGCCGGTCTCCATCGTGCGGCGCAGGGCGCAGTCGGTCTCGCAGATGCTCGCGCGGAACACGTCGCAGCAGCGCCGGCCGATCGCCTCGGCCCGCGGTACGCCCGTAATCTCCTCGGCCGCCCAGTTAAACGAGGTGATCCGCCACTCGGCATCGACCGTGAAAACCCCGTCGGCGATCGAGTCGAGGATCGTGTCGCGCTGTCTCTCGTCGGGCCTCTCAGGCATGCGTCCTTGCATCCAGCAATCCAGGTGCGAGCGCAGTCTATCACAGCATGGCTTCGTCGCGTACCGGGCAGGGAGCAAGACGGCGGGGCGGGGGGGGCCCCCCCCACAAACCAGGCGCCCGCCGGGGGTGGTGCACGTGGATGGGGGGGGGGCCCCGGGCCCCCCGC
>CAZCQN010000073.1:0-14116 GCA_964500825.1 uncultured Verrucomicrobiota bacterium
CCAAGCTCAACGACCGCGGCAGCGGCCAGGCGATCGGCATCGTCACCGACGTGGGCCTCTTCCTGAACCTCCTCGCCCGCGAGCTGGCTTGAGGGCACACGCCGCAGCCCGCCCGTCCCGGTTCCTCGGATACTGTCGTCTGTGCCATAATGCAGGATCGGCAACCGAGACAGCTTGGAGGATCACTGCGTGGCCGACTGCAAGAACTACGAAGAGAACCTCGCCCGATGCAATTGCACCTACGAGCCGTGCAGCCGAAAGGGCATCTGCTGCGAATGCATCGCCTACCATCTGCGGTTGGGCGAGCTCCCCGCCTGCCTGTTCCCCAACGACGTCGAACGGACGTATGACCGCTCGGTCGCCGCGTTCATTCGCGCACACAAGAGATAGCGATCGGCACGCCGAGCGGCCGCGCGGTGTCACGGGCAAACGGGCGTCTCCGCGCGGGGTTGACGGCCCGCCGGCCCGGCGGTATCGTGACGTGTCCTCACCAACAGCGCACTTCGCCGGGAGGCGGTCCGTGATGCGAACGCTTTCTCTCCTCGTCGTGGTTCTGTGCGTCCCTCTCCTCGTCGGCTGCGTTGCGCACGTCGAGCTTGGCGACACGGTGATGGGCACGACCATGAAGGTCGAGGCCGTATCGCGGTCGCTCTCGAAGGACGAGCTGAACAAGGCCGCGCTCGACGCGATCAAGGCGGTCAAGCGGGTCGACGCGCTCATGAGCATCTGGCGCGACGACAGCGAGATCTCGCGCCTCAACCGGGCCGAGCCGGGCGAATGGGTCGAGCTGAGCCCCGAGACGTACGAGGTGCTCGTGCTCGCCATCGAGGTCGCCAAGACAACCGGCGGCGCGTTCGACCTCACGGTCGGGCCGCTTGTGGACCTCTGGGGCTTTGGCCCGAAGTCGCCGCCCGTGCTGACGAGCGTGCCCACCGACGAGGCGATCGAGGCGGCGAAGGCGATCAGCGGTTTCCGGCACATCGTCATCGACGCGAACAACAAGCGGGCTGCGCGCGATGCCGAGGGCGTCGAGGTCGATCTCGGCGGGATCGCGAAGGGCTACGCCGTGGACCTCGCCATCAAGACGCTCAGGAAGCACGGCGTCGAGGACGCGCTCGTCGAGATCGGCGGCGAGACGGCCGCCATCGGCCTCACGCGAGAGCGCGATCCGTGGCTCATCGGCGTGCGCCATCCGAATCAGCCCGCACGGTTCCTGACCACCATTGAGCTTGAGGGCGGCGCAATCGCCACCTCGGGCGACTACTTCAACCTCTATGAGCTCGGCGGCCGGCTCTACTCGCACATCATCGATCCTGCCGGCGGCACGCCGATCACCAACAACGTCTGCAGCGTCACCGTGCTGGCCACCAAGTGCGCGTTCGCCGACGCGCTCGCCACCGGCCTGATGGTCATGGGACCGGAACGGGGGCTCGCGCTTGTCGAATCGCTCCCGGGCGTCGAGGCGATCATCGCCTGGCGCACGGGCAAGGACACAATCGAGGTGAGGGCAAGCCGCGGCGCCAGACACTACGACCTGAGACCCTAGCAGGGCATGCTCAGAGTATCCTTTTCGCTCGACCGATTAGGGCGCTGGAGGAATCAACGCTGCTTGTCGCCCATGCACTTATCTTCGATGCTGGAGCTGGAAGTCGGGGCGCTTCAGCGTCCCGTTCCTCACAGGCCAGCCCTTTAGGGCTGGTGCAGCGCGGGGTGCCAACGGCCTCCAGGGCGTTTCAACGTCCTTCTCGTTCTGGCTTAAGCCAACGTCGAGAAGGCGCGCTGGAAGCGCAGGCGTTGAAACGGGCTAAGGAGCCCTGAGGTGGCACGCATGATACCGGCCCTGAAGGACCGGCCTATGTTCAGGCCGACAAGCCTGCTGAAGCAGGCTCTGATTCGTCGTCTCCGGGTGAGTCAAGGGCTCGTGAGCAACTACCTCCGCTTGTTCTCCTTCGGTTCTGATCATGGGTTGCCGGCCAAGAAGCCGGGCTGTGGAACATCCGACCTCGCCCGTTGTCCAAAGGGCATGAGCAAGCACCGGTTTGCCGATCGGCTTGCATTGAACACGAATTCCCGATTCACAGGAGGCCCCGAGATGAAAGCGCTGCAGATCAGTCTTGTTGCCGTTGTGGCCGTGTGCTGGGCCGGGATCGCGTTCGGTGACGGCTTTCTGGTCGCGCCGCATCCGGACGAGCCCGTCTACGACGTCTACAACGTCAAGTACCACCGCGTGGACGTCGAGATCGAGGGTCAGATCGCCCGCACGACCATCGACCAGGTCTTCGAAAACCCCGGCAGCCACGAACTCGAGGTTGTCTACCTGTTCCCGATCCCGACGGGCGCGTCGATCTCGTCGTTCAGCATGTTCGTCGGCGACACCGAGCTCAAAGGCGAGATCCTTGACAAGGACGAGGCACGCAAGATCTACGAGGACATCGTCCGGCAGAAGAAGGACCCGGCGCTGCTCGAGTACGTCGGCGGCGGCCTGATCAAGACGAGCGTGTTCCCGATCCCGCCCGGCGAGACGCGCACGAACCGCGTCGTCTACGAGGAGGTGCTGCGGCGCGACGGCGACCTCGTCGAGTACATCTACCCGCTCAACACCGAGAAGTTCAGCAAGCAGAACCTCGAGGAGGTCACCGTCAACGTCTCGATTGCCTCGACGGCGCCGATCACCAATGTCTTCTCACCGACGCACGACGTGCGCATCGAGCGCTTCACCGACCACCGCGCCACGGCGACGTGGACCGAGCGCGACACGAAGCCCGACATCGACTACCGGCTCTACTACTCGACGTCGGAACGCGAGGTCGGCGCGTCCGTCATCTGCTATCGGCCCGACGCGAACGAGCTCGGCTACTTCCTGCTGCTCGCCTCGCCGAAGGCCCAGCTCGACGAGGGCACGATCGTCCCCAAGAACCTCATCTGCGTGATCGATCGCTCCGGCAGCATGAACGGCGAGAAGGTCGACCAGGCAAAAGGCGCGCTCAAGTTCGTCGTCAACAGCCTGAACGCCGACGACCGGTTCGCCCTCGTTTCCTACAGCGACTCGATCGACGTGATGGAACCCGAGCTGCTGGCCAACACGAAGGAAAACCGCGAGGCCGCACTCGAATACGTCGAGAACCTGAGCGCGACCGGCGGGACGAACATCCGCGACGCGCTCGTCGAGGCGCTCAAGCTCGCCGCGTCCGGCGATCGACCGAACATCATCATTTTCCTGACCGACGGCTTGCCGACGGTCGGCGAGACGGACATCGGGAAGATCGCCGAGGCGGTCGCGGCGGCGAACACGCTGAACGCACGCCTCTTCGTCTTCGGCGTCGGCTACGACGTGAACGCCGTGCTGCTCGACAAGCTCTCGAGCCAGAACCACGGCGTCTCCGACTACGTCCGGCCGAAGGAGGACATCGAGATCAAGGTCTCGAGCTTCTACGCGAAGGTGCAGAACCCGGTGATGACGGACATCGCCATCGACTTCGGCGCGCTCGGCATCAAGGACATGTTCCCGATCACGCTGCCGGATCTCTTCAAGGGCGGTCAGCTCGTCGTGGCCGGCCGGTACACCGAGCCGAGCAAGACAGCGCCAACTCACCCGGTCACGATCAAGGGCAAGCTGCAGGGCGAAGACGCTGCGTTCAAGTACGAGCTCGCGTTCAAGCACGAGACCGACGCGACAGCCAACAACTTCGTCGCCCGCATCTGGGCCTCGCGTAAGATCGGCTACCTGATCGACCAGATGCGCATCCACGGCAAGAGCGACGAGGTCGTCGACGAAATCGTCCGGCTGAGCAAGGAGTTCGGCATCATCACCGAGTACACCTCGTTTCTCGTCGAGACGGGTGTGGAGCTCGAGGAGGAAGACGCTGCGGATATGGCCAAGGCCGCCTTTGGCAGCTCGCTGGGCGTGACGACCGGCTCGCACGGCGTCTCGCAGGCGCAGAACGTCAGCACGATGCAGCGCAGCGATCAGATCAACCTCAAGAACGTCTACTACGACGCCGAAGGCAGGCAAGTCCAGTACGACACGGTGCGCAACGTCGGCGCGAAGGCGTTCTACCAGCGCGAGGGCTCTTGGGTCGACGCCGCGTTCGACAAGGAGACCCAGGAGCTGATCGAGATCGAGCAGTTCTCCGAGGAGTTTTTTGAGCTGAGCCAGAAGCTCGGCCGCGACAACCAGTACCTTTCGTTCGCCGGCAACGTCATCGTCGTCCTCGACGGCCAGGCTTACAAGATCGTCCCGGCTGACTCGCCGGACAAAGAGCCGCCGGTCCAAGACTCGCCGGACGAGGAGGAATAACAAGTACTTCGAGCTGCAAGTAGTTGGGCGCGGTGCCCGGTCCGCTCTTCGGGTGCCGCGCTTCCACATGTCTCGCAAGAGCCGCATGGCGGCGACTGGGAGTAGCCTCGCGCGCAGACCCGTGGACGGCGTGACGCAGCCAAGTCATCAGAGCCCCGTCAGGGGCGATTGAGAACGCATCCTCAATCGCCCCTGACGGGGCTCTGCTCTCGTCGAGCACCACCCCCACGGGCTTGCGCCCGAGGCTACTCTCACTCGCCCTTACGGGCTCCTGGATTGGACCTGCGACAAGCGTTGCGGCCAAGGCCTGGTGCTGTCGTGGTTGAATGCACACAGGCTGCGAGCCGCGAAGCGGCGACAGAACCTAGTGTCGCGTCAACGCGATATTGATGGTTCCTTGAGGCCGGGCTTTAGCCGGCCTGCCCTGCGTAGCGCCAGCGGAGCAGGGTTGCCACCAGCTTGAGCTGGTGGTAGCGGGGCTGGTGAGAGACTCCAGAAGCCGGCTTCAGCCGGGCTTCTCGAATAGAAAGGCATCTTCACCCACCCAAATGAGGTTGACGGTGCACGAGCCTGGCGCGTGAGCCCCAGGACGGCGGGGCAGGCAACAAAGGCTTCCGAGCGCCGAAGGTGCGACAGAAAGCCACTACGCAAGCGGCATGGTGTAGAGCTCTTCGAGGCGGTCGGTGACCTTCTCCCAGTCATATTCGCGCGTGACGCGCGCGATGCCCTTCTCGCGCTCGGCGCGGACGAGGTCTGGGTTCTCGACGAGCTGGGCGAGCTGCTTGGTCAGGTCGTCCACGTCCGTCGAGCGGAACGTATACCCGCACTCGCCGAGCGCCTCGCGGCACGCCTCGATGTCGCTCGCGAGCACGCACCGGCCGTACGAGAGCGCCTGCAAGAGCGAGTGGGGGAGACCCTCGATCTCCGACGGCAGGACGTAGAGGTACGCGTTGCTGAACAGCTCCTCCATCTCCTCGTTGGTGACGAAGCCGGTGAAAATGATCCGGTCGTCGAGGCCGGCCTCCTTGACGCTGCGCTGAAGGCTTTCCGTGTAGCTCTGTTCGAACATCGTGCCGCCGGCGACGATGAGCTTCATCGGCGGCCGGACGCGCCGGTACGCCTCGACGAGATAGTGGGCGCCTTTCTCGGGCGTGATCCGGCTCAAGAAGAAAATGTAGCGCTCCGGCTCGATGCCCCAGCGGCGCGCCTTGTCGAGTTTCCGCGGCGGATTCCTCTCGACGCCCGTGGGCAGATAGTAGACGTGCCGTTTGCCGTACTTGTCCTTGTAGTACCGCTCGAGCGCCTTCGACACCGTCGTCGTGACGTGGGCGAAGTGCGCCGAGCAGTACTCGCCGGCGTGGATGACGCCCTTGGCGAACCCGCCCCACTTGGCCCGCGTCCAGTCGAGACCGTGCGCCGTGGCCACAACGCGCGCGTGCCTCGTGCAGTACGCGACGGGCGTGAGCAAGCACGGCCCCATGCTGTGGTAGTGGATCACGTCGTAGCGGCGGCCGAACGAGTCCGTCGTTGCCAGGATCGTGTGCAGGATGTTGTCGAGGTGTTTCGACCGCACCGTCGGCAGCAGCTTGAGCTTCACGCCGCGGTACGTGCGCAGGTGGCCAAGCCGGCCCGGCGTCTCCACGTCGGGCTTGGCCCATTCCTCGAGCACGTAGCGGCGGCAGTAGACCGTGACGTCGTGGCCGCGCGCGGCGAGGCGCGTCGCCGTTTGCTCGGAGAAATTCTCGGCGCCGCCGAGCGAGCCGGGGAAGCCCCGGATGCCGAGCATGACGATACGTAAGCGCTGCGACGCGGCGGGCACCTCAGCCCTCCCGGCGGAGCGTGTCGAGGAACCAGTAGGCGAGCGAGTGGCAGATCACGCAGTGCGCATCCTCGACGGGGCCGTAGTCGTCGTTCGCGACGTAGATCGGGATCTGCGCCAGCTCGCGCAGCGTCCCGCCCGTGAAGCCGCACAGGCCGATCGTGACGCCGCCGTTGTCGTTCGCATGACGGATGGCGCGCAGCACGTTCTCCGAGTTGCCGCTCGCACTGAGGCCGATCACGACGTCGCCGGGCTGGAATTGGGCCTTGAGCGGCACGACGAAGACGTCGGCGTAGTCGATGTCGTTCGCGACGGCCATGAGCAGCGGGACGTTGTCGCTCAGGTTGATCGCGCGAACGGACTTTGAGCCGACCGTCGTCGGCATCTTCACGAGGTCGTTGACCATGTGCGACGCGGTGGCCGAGCTGCCGCCGTTGCCGCAGAGGAAGACGCGCCGGCCATGTGCGTGCGCGGTCTTGACGGCGTCGAGCGCAGCCGTAATCGCGTCGCGGTCGAGCGCGGCGACGAGCTGTGCGGTCTCGGCAAGGTACGTGTCGAGAAACGTCATGGACTGTCTCCTGCTCAAATCCTGAGGATGATCGATGTGACCGCCGTGTGCAGGTCGGTCGTGATGAAGTCGGGGATCGCGGCCTCGTTCGCGGCGAGCTTCGTCGGCGGCAGGTCGCGGGCGATCAGGATTGTGCGGCAGCCGGCGGCGTTGCCGGCGGCGGTGTCGGTGAGGCTGTCGCCGACGAACCACGCGCGCTCCGGATCGAATCCATATCGCGCGACGATCTTCTCGATCATGCCCGTCTTGGGCTTCCGGCAGTCGCAGTTGTCGTCGGGCGTGTGCGTGCAGTAGGTGACGCTCTCGATGCGGCCGCCCGCCTTCTCGATCCGCAGCAGCATGTGGCCGGTGATCTCGTTCAGGTCGTCCTGTGTCATCAGGCCGCGGCCGACGGCCGACTGGTTCGAGACGACGTGCACCTGGTACCCGTGCTGCGTGAGCACCCGGATGGCGCGCTGCGCACCGTGGATGAGCCGGAACTGATCGACGCGGCGGACGTAGTCGCGCCGCTCGTAGTTGATCACGCCGTCGCGATCCATCATGACGACTCGGTCGCCTTCATGGTCCTTGAACCGCGCGGGCCGTGTCATGACCGTGTCTCCGGCTCGTCGAGTCCGCTCTCGTCGATGTAACGCTCGAACGCGGCGAGGCGTTCCGGCGTG
The DNA here is from genome assembly GCA_964500825.1 of uncultured Verrucomicrobiota bacterium. Lineage (GTDB taxonomy): Bacteria > Auribacterota > JABMQX01 > JAFGEW01 > JAFGEW01 > CAYUZG01. Next base: position 7,347 of record CAZCQN010000073.1, read on the forward strand.
CCGATGTCGTAGTAGCGCGTCGAGGTCGCGTAGGCGCCGAGCCGCCGTGCAGCGATGAGTCTCGGGAACACCTCGCGCTCGAGCGACACAACCTGCCCGGCGGGGATCATGTCGAGAATCGCTTTGTTGAAGACCTGGACGCCGGCATCCACGTACCCGCCCCCGCGGTCGGCATGCTTCCTGTATTCGAGCACAAGCTCCCCATCGGCCAGGCGCACGTTGCCGGGCGCGACGGGCTGGCTGTTATCATAGACGACGAGCAGGCCGTCGAGTTCATTCCGCCGCTGGTCCCACCGCGCCTCGAGCGCCCGGTAGTCAATCGGCAGATACGTGTCGCCGTTGAGCACGAAAAACTCGTCGTGCACCGTCGCCTCAGCGTTCTTGATCGCGCCGCCGGTGCCGAGCAGCTCGGGCTCGACCGAGTAGTCGATCCGGCAGCCGTAGGCGGCGCCGTCGCCGACCGCGTCGACGATCCGCTCGTGCAGGTGGCCGACGAGCAGGAGCACGTCTTCGACGCCGTTCTCGACGAGCAAGCGCAGCAAGTGGTGCAGGAAGAAACGCCGGCCGATCGGCATGAGCGTTTTCGGAATCGTCTCGGTCACCGGCCGGAGCCTGGTGCCCAGTCCGCCCGCGAGGATAACCGCCTGCCGCGTCACGGCCGTCGAGTTCTCTTGCCGGACCGGCGTGCGCGCGCCGGCCTGGCCTTGCCCGATTCGCCCCGCACCGACGCGATGACGGTTCGGGCCGCGACGCGCACCGCCTCGTCGCTCGTGTGGCTGGCGCGCCAGCCGAGCTTGGCGAGCTTCGAGACGTCGAAGCGCACCTGCGGCACGTCGCTGGGCCAGCCTCGCGCGCCGCCCGTGTAGCAGCGCCTGACGCCGCGCAGGCCCATCTCGCCGATCACGATGCCGGCGATCTTATCAACGCTCGTCGAGCCGGGGCAGCCGAGGTTGAACACGTTGACGCGCTCGGCCGCGTGGTCGTAGCCGAACAACATCCCGTCGGCGCACTCCTTGACGTAGAGGTACGGCTTGCGCTGCTTGCCGTCGCCCAGGATGCGCAGCTCGGTCGGGTCCTTGTGGAGCCGGTTGACGAAGTCGTAGACGACGCCGTGGGTCGCGTTGTCGCCGACGACGTTGGCGAACCGATAGATCCACGCCTGTATCCCGTAGTTGTGGCAGAACGCTGTGATGAGCCCCTCGCACGCGAGCTTGCTCGCGCCGTAGAACGAAATCGGCGCGAGCGGGCCGTGATTCTCCTTGATGCGTTTCGTGCCGGTCTCGCCAAAGATCGCCGAGCTCGACGCGAAGACGATCTCCTTGATGGCGCGCAGGCGCATCGCCTCGAGCACGTTGTAGGTGACGATCGTGCCCTGCTTGAGGTCCCAGTCCGTGTAGCGCTCGCCGTAGCCGATGTCGGAATTCGCCGCCATGTGCCAGACGCAATCGACGCCCGACATGGCGCGCTTGACCCGGTCGAGATCGAGCAAGTCGGCCTGGATGAACCGGAACCGGCCGCTGCCGAGGAACGGCGCGAGGTGCTCCTTGCGGCCGAGGCTCAGGTTGTCGTAGACGGTGACGCGGCCGCCGCGCTTCATCAGGCGCTCGACCAGGTTGCTGCCGACGAAGCCCGCGCCGCCGGTCACGAGGGTGTGCTTGCGTTTCTTCACGCTTGCTGTCTTTCTCTTGTGGCCTGTGAGCGATTGCTGCGTATGCTAGTGGCGTAGCGCCGCCGAGTCAAACCCTAGCGTTCCGAGCGGCGCCGCGCGATCGCCTGCCGAAAAACCTCCGTGAGGCGTTCAGAGTGCTTCTCGGGCGAGTGCTGCTTCTCGACGAACTGCCGGGCCGCCTGTCCCATGCGCTTGGCCGTATCGGGCTCGCTCGCGAATGCATCGAGCTTGGCGGCGAGGTCGGCCGCATCGCCGGGCGCGGCGAGCAGGCCCGTTGTCCCGTCATGCACGAGGGTCCGGATCCCTTCAACATCGGTGCCGACCACGGGCTTGCTCGCGGCGAAGCTCTCGAGCGCGGCGTTCGGCAGATTGTCGATCCAGCGTGACGGCAGAACGCTCGCCCGGCATCGCGCGAGCAGCCCGCGCAGCTCGTCGCCGTAGCGCGGACCGAGAAACTCGACCCGCGCACCCCGCCGGGCGGCCAGGTCCATGCATTCGCGTGCGTACGGGCTCGCCGTGTCGCCGACGATGACCACGCGCGCATCACGCGACTGCATCAGGCCGGCGGCCTCGACGAGCACGTCCAAACCCTTCTCGCGGCTGATGCGCCCCGCGTAGAGAAACGAGCCGTCGTCGTCCGTGCCGACCCGGAACCGGCGCACGTCGATCGGGGTCGGGATCACGTTGAGCTTCGTCCGGTCGAACCCGCGCTCGGCGAGCACCTCACGCATGAACGGGTTCGAGCAGACGAAGCTGTCGGTCCGGTGGTAGATGCGGATCGCGTCGTGGAAAAACATCGAGGCGCACCGAACGATCGAGGCGCCGAGCGATCCACCGATGCACCGATGCAGCACGCCGTGCCAGTACTTGCCGGGAAAGCAGTCGAGGCAGCGATCCTTGCCGGGCCGGTAGAACAGCGCGTCCGGGCAGACGAGGTGGAAGTCGCTGAGCCGGTGCACAAACGGCACGCCCTCGGCGTGGGCCGCGTCGATGATGCTCGGTGAGATGTAGTTCGAGATGTTCAGCGCGTAGACGAGGTCGATCCGCTCCTGGCGAATCGCCTGGCGCACGCGCGCCTTCGCGTGCGGCGAGTAGAACGCCGTGAGAATCATCCGCGGCAGGCTCGTGAGGCGGAGGCTGAACTGCTCGAGCTGGACCGCTGCCTCGCCGGCGGGCGGATCGAGGAAGTAGCGCGCGTAAGGTGTCGGCTCATTGCGCGCGAATCGGATCGTCAGCGGTACGACCGTGTGGCCGTGAGCCTCGAGCAGCGGCTTGACGTTGAACAGGTAGCGCTCGGCGCCGCCCTTCATGAAGTAGTACTTGTTGACGATCAGGATTCTCACGCTGCATTCCTGCGGCGATGCGCCGTCGAGCTGCGCGTGCTGCTCAGTGCTGTTCAAGATCGCCGTGACACGCAACCGCAAGCGGCTGCTTCGACGGTGCCGGGGACAACCCGCTTACGCTCGCGGCCGGCCTACTTCGCGCAGGTCTTGGCGCACGCGTCGAGCTCGCCGGCGCCCGCGAGCACGTCGATCTCGACGTGCATCTCGCGCGTCTCGCCCCGCTCGAGCATCGGGAGCAACCCCTTCTCACGCACGACGGCCCGCGTCTCGCACGGCGAGTTGCACGGCTCGATGCCGACCACGTAGTCGCCCTGGCCCATCATTTTCCACTCGTTGAAGTACGGCAGCGTCGTCGTGTCCCACCGCACGCGGAGCCCCAAGCCGCCGGCGAGATCGCGATTGAGCATCGCCGCGCACGCGACGCCGTTCTTATCGGGCTTCGCCGTGTGGAGGTAGTTCATTTCCTCGAACCCGGCAGTCGGCGTGCTGAAGCGGTGCCACTCGCCGATCGCCTTGGCCGAATGTTCGTTGATCGGCTCGGTCTTCGCGACGGTCGCGACGAGCTCGCTTGCCGCGTCAAGCAGGGGGAAGCCGGGGTTGACGTGATAGAGGATCGCAAACGGCGACGGTCGATGGCCGAAGTTCTCGACCTGGTCGTGGATCGTCACGCCCCGGCGGCCGATGTGGGTCGAGATCGTGCGCACCAGCCGGAGCTTGTCGCCGAATAGCACGCACTGCTCGACCGTGCCCGCGATCTCGATCCGGTACTCGTCGCCGTCCCAGCCGGAGCGGTCCTGGACCCGTTGCGCGGGCAGGGTCGTGGTGCGGCCGTGCAGGCCGAGCTCCTCGTCGCCGTCGGTGCCGGGCGGGCCGATGTTGGTGATCCCGCACGTCGTGAGCAGGCCGGCGAAGAAGGTGCGCAGCCAGCCGAGCCCGTGGGGGTCGTAGAACGCCGGGTGCACTTCGCCGTTCGCGGTCAGGTGCACCAGGCCGAGGCCGTTGTACGACGCGCGCGAGATGTCGAGCCCGCGATCCGGCAGCACGGTGAAGCAGAACCCGGTGCCCGTGTCCACGTCGATCGCGCTCACGCCCTTGGCCGGCCCGTCGTCGAGGACGACGCGCCGCGTGCCGCCGAGCTGCGCCAGGTTTCCGACCCGCTCGTTCAGCTCAGGGCGTGTGTATGTCTTGCCGCCGATCTTCATCGTTCCCGTCCCCTCTCGCCCGACGACGCCTAGCAGGGTGCTGAAAAACCTCGCCGGCGCCAAAAGAGTGCCGTTTTTCGCGAAAGACTTCTGTCGCCCCTACGGGGCTCAAGATTCGTGTTTCTCGTCGAGAACCTGGGCCTTACGGCCCAGGCTATCCTCTATCGGGCCTTCGGCCCTCGCGGTGAAACAAGCCGGGCGAAACGCCTTTTTCAGCAGCCTGCTAGAGCATGACCGGCCAGATGCCCGTGAGCGTGCAGAACTCCTCGAGCGCGGCGTACAGGTGCTCGCCGTAGCCGAGGACGGCGTACTCGTTGTTCCAGTTCTGCAGCAGCGAGTCGATGTCGCAGTGGGCGGTGACGAACCCGTGCGGCCAGAACGGGATGCCGCACTCGAGCTGGCGCTTCTTGAGCTGCTTGGCCGGCGGCTCGAAGATCGAGCAGCGCGTCACAGCCATCTGGAACTCGCCGTCGACGCGGCTCACGCGCGCCAAAACTCCCTGACCGACCTTGCAGACGAGCTTGACCGACAGGCCGCCGGCCTCGCCCTCGGTCGGGATGCCGTGCTCGGCGAAGCCGGCCGGACCGAGCTTGCCGGCGAGCGACGGCGGGCACGCCCCGTCGCCGATGATCTTGATCTCGTTCGTTGACTTGTCGAGGTGCTGCAGGTCGCCGTAGTAGACGGGCTCGGCGCTCAGCTTCGTGAGCAGCAGGACCGACAGCGCCGTGTTGAAGTCGCTCAGCGTCGAGGTGCCCACCCCGTCCTCGAGCATCATGCTCTGGGCGAAGCACGTGGCGGCGTAGTCGTCGGCGAGGCCCGGGAACGACTGGATCGTGTAGAAGTCCCACTCGTTCTTGCGCACGAGCTTCTTGATCGCCAGGTAGAGGCGCATCGAGCGCTCGTTCACGAGGTCGCTTGGCGGCGTCTTGTGGAAGAGCTTCTTGATCCGCGGCTGGAGCGCATTGAGCTGCCTGGTTGTGATCGCCTCGGCCGTCTTGATCAGCTCCGTCGTGTCGCGCGTGTCGATGTCGACGCCGAGCATCTTCATCCACTGGCTCGGGTCGGCCACGCCGCACGTCTGGCCCATGCCGCGCCCGCCGAACGCGCCGATTGTCGACATGTTGAGCCAGTTCTTCATGTGCGCGGCCTGGCAGAAGCTGACGACCTTGGCGATCTCCTTCGGGTCGTCGGCCGCGCCGTAGACGAACTTGTGCTCAAGGCCGATCTCGTTGAGCGCGGCGCTCAGGACAAGCCCGCCGACAGGCCGCCAGCCCTGCGAGCCGGGATGCGTCCAGATCAGCACGCCCTTGCCCGTCGTCGCGAAATCGCGGATGGCCCCGATCAGGTGCGCCGACCACACCCACGTGCCCGAGAACAGGATGACACAGTCGACGCGGTCGTCGTCCTTCATCTTCTTGAGCGCGGCGCGGGCCTCGGCTTTCGAGGCGATCACGACGTCGTGTTTGACGAGCTTGACGCCCGCCTTCGTGAGCGCCTTCTTCGAGTTGGCGACGATTTTGGCGTCGATGAACGGCGTGCCCATCGGGTCCTTGAGCCCGTCCTTGTGGACGCCGTAGACGATGAAACCAGCCGTCGGCGTAATCATGGCTTCGTTCCTCCTCCCTTCGGTTCGGCCGCGAGGATACAGGATGACGGCCCGCTCGGTCTACTCCGGAACGGCGCCGCGTCGGGCCGCGTCCCCTGGCAGCCCGTGGGAGAAGTCGATTGCCTCGTAGAAGCGTAGAGCTTGCAGAGAACTGAGTCCCCGCAGGGGACGACATCCTGTAGCCACAGGCGTTAGCCTGTGGTGTGCGGAGGCGGCAGCGAGCAAGCCCCCGCAGGGGGCGGCATCTGCAGTGGCTTGTCGTCAGATGTCGCCCCCTGCGGGGGCTCGGTTCTCGTCTTGCTCACGATCCACGCGCTGACGCCCGTGGCTATATCATGTCGTCCCCTGCGGGGACTTCGCTCATGGTCACTCCGTGTTTCACGACAGGCTGCTAGGCGAACAGGCGCACGAGCACCTGGAGCACGACGTTGGCGACGACGGCCGCGGCGACGTCGTCGGCGACGATGCCCCAGCCGCCCGGCAGGCGCTGAAGCTGGCGTATCGGCGGCGGCTTGACGATGTCGAGCAAGCGGTTCAGGCAGAAGCCGACGGCATACCAGTGCACGGCGAGCGGCACGAGGAAGAGCGTCACTGGAACGCTCACGAACTCGTCGAGGACGATCTCGCGCGGATCAAGCCGGCCGAACGCGCGCGCCGCGCGGGCTGTGATGAACACAGCACCCGCAACGAGCGCAAGCACGATGGCCGCCTCGATGCTCCAGTGAAGTCCGGCAAGGCGCAACCCGACCGCCACGGGGATGCCGATCAGCGCGCCGTACGTGCCGGGCGCACCGGGAAGACGCCCGAGGCCGAACAGGGTCGCCAGGGCGACACAGGCGGTTCGTTTGGGCCGGCCGGCCGGCGCCGCGTCAGCGGGCGTGGAGTTGGTCGCGGAGCTCCTCAACGATGGCAGCGATCTGGTCCTCCTCGAGCTCGGGGAAGATCGGCAG
>CAZCQN010000074.1:0-14021 GCA_964500825.1 uncultured Verrucomicrobiota bacterium
GGGCTATGCGGTGATGGTTTGTTCCTTCCGAACCCAGGGCGTTGCCCTGGGCTGTCCTATGAAGCCCCTTCGGGGCAACGAGCGAGAAGCCGCCCCTCGCTTTCTCAACAGGCCCTTCAGCCGGTGGCAATACTTATCCGGCCGGGCGCTGATCAGGAAGATGCGGGCGCGAGGCTACTCGTCGGGGTTCTTCTGCTCGGCGCTGGTGGGGTGGTCCTTGCCGGACTCGGCGGACGTGGGTTGAGCGGACTGGGCAGCGTTCGCGGCGTGGTGGATGGCCATGTGCTCGGTGCGGATCAGGTCCCAGTCCTTGCTGAAGCGCTCGTACTCGGCGGCGGCTTCCTCGAGGTGGGCGATCCGCTCCATCATGAGGTGCTCGAGCTCGCGGATCCGCTCGAGCACGGGGTCGGGCAGGTGGATGTGATCGAACGAGGTGGCCGGGCTGATGCGCTTGCCTTCCTGCCGAACGATGCGGCCCGGCACGCCGACGACGGTGCAGTTGGGCGGCACGTCGTTGAGGACGACGGCGTTGGCGCCGATGTAGGAGCCGGCGCCGATCGTGATGTTGCCGAGCACCTTGGCGCCGGCGCCGATCGTGACGTCGTTCAGGATCGTCGGGTGGCGCTTGCCGGTCTCCTTGCCTGTGCCGCCGAGGGTGACGCCCTGGAAGAGGCTCACGTTGTCGCCGATGACGGTGGTTTCGCCGATGACGATCCCGCTGCCGTGGTCGATAAACAGGCCGCGGCCGATCTGGGCGCCCGGGTGAATCTCGATGCCGGTCAGGAAGCGCGAGAGCTGGCTGACCATGCGCCCGAGCATCGTGAGGCCGGCGCGCCACAGCGAATGGGCGAGGCGATGCCAGCCGATCGCATGCACGCCGGAGTAGGTGAGCAGGATCTCGAACGTGCTCCTGGCGGCCGGATCGCGTTCTTTGGCTGCCCGGATTGCGTCGTGCATAAGTCCCTCGTGCGCAAGCGGTCAGTGCTTCTCGAGCAGGACCACGGCCATGGCGCATGCCGCTTGGCCCTGGCCGATCTCGCCCACGCCCTCGTGCGTGTTTGCTTTGACGTTGACGGCGGTGGGGTCGATGCCGAGCGCCTCCGCGATGTTGCGGCGCATGGTGTCGAAGTGCGGCGCCAGCGTGGGCCGTTCGAGAATGACGTTCGCGTCGATGTTGCCGACCGCATAGCCATCCTCGTCGAGCATGCGGCGGAGGGTCAAGAAGAAATCGAGGCTCCGGGCGCCGCGCCACTGCTCGTCGGTGTCGGGGAAGTGGGTGCCGATGTCGCTGCGGCCGAGCGCACCCAGGAGCGCGTCGACGATCGCGTGGACCAGGAAATCGCCGTCCGAGTAGGCGTCCGGGCCAACGGGCGAGTCGAGCTCGACGCCGCCCAGGATGAACCGGTGCCCTTCAACGAGTCGATGGAAGTCATATCCGAAACCGATACGCACCGCGCTCAGCCCCTGTCCGAGTTCACGAACACAAGGATAGCGGGCAGGCCGGGGCAGCGCAAGGAATGGCGTGGCGGCAGAGACGGCGGCCGGTCAGCAGGGGAGCGGGCCGGGCTACTGGGCCTGCTCCTGGTAGAGCTTGTCGAAGAACGGCTCGAAGACCAGGAATTCCTCCGACCCGCTGTCCTCTGCGGCCTTCTCGAACTCCTTGGAGACGTCGGTGAATGCGAGCACTGAGCCGTCGCCGTACAGCACGTTGTAGACGTACTTGTGGCAGTACTGGCCGTACTCGCGAGTGAAGATGTCGCTGTTCATCGCCTTGCCGGTCCAGAGCGCGGCGATGTCGCCGGGGTCGTTGTACCCTTCGGGGGCCCCCACGTCGTCGTGTTTGAGGTCATCGGGCCGCAGGTAATCGTCGTAGCTGTCGCGGTACTCGTAGCCGATGTTGACGATCGAGCCGGCTTTCCAGAATCGGAAGCCCATGCAGTTGGTTTCCCCGTACATGAACCACCCTTCGGGGGACGAGACGGAGTTCATCGACGGGCAGTAGTAGATATGGTTGTCGCTGGTCGGCAGTGGGATCATCTCGAGGTCCAGGAAGATGCCGAGGTTGGTCACGTGTCCGTAGTCCCAGACATCGTGTCCGTAGAGGAAGCTGCCGGACACGAAGCGGCTGTCGTAGGAGAGGCTGTACATGTTGTTGGCCCGGCCGATCTGTTCGAGGTTGCTGCGGCACTTGACCCGGCGAGCGGTTTCCCGGGCGTGCTGGAGGGCCGGCATAAGCATCGCGGCCAGCGTTGCGATGATGGCGATGACGACTAGAAGCTCGATAATCGTGAAGCCGTTGCGCCTCATGGGCACTCTCCTTTGTGCGGAACCGCCGGTGTTTCCTGTCGGGCGTTCAGGGACACCCCACTTGTTTTTAGCATGTCTGAGCGGCTGGAGCATTAGACAACTGTCCAAAACAACAGGCCCTCCTTCAGGAACGGGGAGCAAATGGAGTGCATATTCGCCCAGGCACGAAGCCCGTCTCTCCGGCCGGACACCTCAGTGAGAGTGGTCTGCGGCACACGCCATCCCCTGACGCCGGCGAGAATGACACCTCTTGCTGGTGCCTGGGCTCGCGCTCGAGCCTCCACGTGAGACTTGGGAACTCCCTGGATAAGCACCAGCGGGCAACGGGCCGATGGAAATCGCAGCCGCAACCGGTGGAGACGGCGCTTAGACCCTATCCGAGTTGACGGGCGCGCGGCTAGCAGGCAAACCGAAACACCTCAGCACGCGGGATGACTGGCCGCATCGCGCCCGGTCAGCAGGACGAGCAACCCGGCCTACTGGGATTGCTCCTGGTAGAACTTGTCGAAGAATATCGTGAACATCCCGGTGCCCAGGTCATCCGGTGGGCCGTCCTCGTCCGTGCCGCTGTTCGCGGACATCTTTTCGAACTCCTTGGTGACGTCGCTGAACGCGAGCACTGAGCCGTCGCCGTACAGCACGTTGTAGACGTACTTGTGGTGGTACTCGCCGTATGGGCGAGTGGCGATATCGCTGGCCATCGCCTTGCCCATCCAGAGCGCGGCGATGTCGCCGGGATCGTAGATGCCCCTCTCGCGCCACCTCGCCCGCTCTCCCTCATAGCCTTCTTTATCGGGCCGGAGGTAATCATCGTAGCTGTCGCGGTATTCGTAGCCAATGTTGACGACCCACACCTTCCAGAGGCGGAAGCCCTGCGGATTGGTGTCGCCGTACATGAACCACCTGCCGTCTTCCGGTAGCTCGCCGACATTGGTGTTCATCGAGGGGCAGTAGAAGATGTGGTTGTCGCTCGAGGGCAACGGGATGTACTCGTTCTCGAGCAGGAGGCCGAGGTTCCTGACGCCGTCATAGGGGGCGAACTCGTCAGAGATGTCGTGGCCGTAGTACCGGCTGCCGGCCACGAAGACGTCGCCAAAGTCGAGGGAGTACTCGTTGTTGGCCCGGCCGATCTGTTCGAGGTTGCTGCGGCACTTGACCCGGCGAGCGGTCTCCCGGGCGTGCTGGAGGGCCGGCAGAAGCATCGCAGCCAGGGTTGCGATGATGGCGATGACGACCAGAAGCTCCACAATTGTAAAGCCGTTGCGTCTCATGGTTTCCCTCTTTTCCGCGGGGCGGTTTGTGCTCGCTCCAGGCAGGTATTATTGCTTCGCTTATACATAGCATGGGGCTCGCACCGCGAGCATTAGCCCAGCGTCCAGAAGTGAAGCTGAGCGTCCACTGTAGGTCGAGCCACTTGTTGCAACATCGTCCTGAGCCAGCCCTGCTCGGGTGCTGTGCCGTGCCGGGGCGGCTATGCGGGTCATCCCTTGATGTCGGCGAAGATCATCCGTCCCGCCGATGTCTGGAGCACGCTCGTGACGGTGACGTTGAGCTTCTGGCCGATGTGGTCGCGGCCATTGTTGACCACGACCATGGTGCCGTCGTCCAGATAGGCGACGCCCTGTCCGGCTTCCTTTCCTTCGCGGACGATGCGCACGTTCATCGCCTCGCCCGGCAGGATGACGGGCTTGAGCGCGTTGGCCAGGTCGTTGACGTTGAGGACCCGGACCTGCTGGAACTCGGCGACCTTGTTGAGGTTGTAGTCGTTGGTGAAGATGCGCGCGTCGACGAGCTTGGCCAGTTTGACCAGCTTGGCGTCCACCTCGGGAATCTCGGGGAAGTCGGTTTCGTGGATTTTCACGTCGATGTGCGGGTCTTTTTGGATGCGGTTGAGGATGTCGAGGCCGCGTCGGCCTCGGGTGCGTTTGAGCGGGTCCGAGCTGTCGGCGATCGTCTGCAGTTCGCGCAGCACGAAGCGGGGAATGATCAACTCGCCCTGGAGGAAGCCGGTCTCGGCGATGTCGGCGACCCGGCCGTCGATGATGACGCTCGTGTCGACCAGGACGCGCTCATCTCGGGTGGGTCGCGTCTGGCTGTCGAAGCGGCCGGTGGGCAACAGGAGGTTGAACTGCTCAGCCCCTTTGAGCGTGACGACGGTTCCGAGGTAGACCGAGATGAGCATGACGGCCACGAGGACATAGCCTCGAACCGCCTTGGCCGCTTCCTCCGTGCTGCCGAAGAGCTCGTCTGGCAGCACCTCGAGGATCTGCCAGAAGATGAACCAGGCGGCGACGCCGGCGACCAGCCCGATCAGGAGGGCCGAGAGGCCTCGGATGGTGATGCGGCGGAAGTTCTTCTCGACGAAGACAATGCCGCCGCCCGCGGCAAGGCCGGCGAGCACGCCGAGTGTGGTTCGCTCCGGTCCCCCGGCCTTGGCGGCGATCACGCCGCCGACGGTCGCCGTGATGAGGACGAACGCGATTCGCAGTGCGACAAGTGCCATGAGTCATGTCATCCTTATGATTCGATAACGGCTATGATGGGATAATTCGATGCGGCCATGGAATCAAACATGGTTCTGGGTTCGCCTGTGGCCGCTCGTGTCTGAGCTCACCGGGCCCCAGACGCCGCCAGGCGGCACGGTGGCGGGGCCGCGAACGATCGTGGGTGTCGGGATCACCTCCTCCAGATCTGGTCGGCGCGCGCGGCTTCGGCGACGGCTTCTTCTTCCTCGGCTTTAATTCGCCGTCCGATGCCGAGCGGCAGGTTGTACTTGATGGCGACGACCGCCTCGCGCAGCTCGTCGATTGCCTTGACCGTTGACTCGTACATCTGGGGGTCGTTGACGAGGTGGCCGATGGTCCCCTCGCCCCGGGCCGTGGCGGCCAGGATGGCGTCGACCGACTCGATGATGCTGTCGAAGCGGCGGGCGTTGCGCGTCAGGTTTTCGGCCAGCTCGATCAGGTGGGTGCGCGTCTCGCGCAGGATGAGGGTGCCCTCGCGCATCACCTCCGGCAGGTCCTCGCTCGCTGCGCGGGCGTTGGCCACGATGGCCTGGACGTCGGCACGGAACTCGGGCGTGAACAGCGCGCGCAGGGTCTCGACGTCCTCTTGCAGCTGCGCGGTCAGCTTGTGGACGTTATCGAGCGAGCCTATGAGCAGGGCGCGGGTCTCCTCGCCGGTGAGCGCCTCGACGTTGACGAGGATTCGGCGGACGGTGGCGACCGTTTCCTTGCTCGTGAGCAAGTCAACGAATATCTCGGCCTGCCGGACGAGGTCGACCGGATCTTTGCCGACGAACAGCGTCCCGTCTCGGGCGATGGGGCCGGGCTCGGCGCGCCGGATGAAGTTGACGATGACGTCGCCGAGCACGCCTGTCTGGGCGATCTCGGGCACGTCGCCGGTTCGCAAGCCGGCGTCGCTCGCCACCTGCATGGAGACGACGACCTTGCCCGTGGCCGTGACCTCGACTTTCTGGACGTAGCCGATGTCGACTCCGGAGAGGTATACGGGCGCGTTTGTGATCAGGCGCCCAGCCTGGTTGAACTGGGCGTTGACGGTGATCATGTCGCCGTACTTGCGCATGCCGCCCCGGCCGAACTGCAGGATCATGTAGCCGAGCACGATGACGGCGCCGAGGGCGAAGAGCCCAACGAGCAGATGGTATTGCCTGCGTGGCATGGGCCGTCTCCTGTTGACGTGGCCGGTGGTCTCCGGAACCAGCCCCATCAATAATACGGTCGTCCGACCTCCTGGCGCAACAGCGATGCCCGCTATGTGCCGAAGACGGCGCTGCCGGCGATGCGCAAGAAGCGCTGGACTTGGGGCTCGTCCGACTCCCAGATCTCGCTTGGGGTCCCGACGGCAATGATCTTGCCGTCGGCCATCATGGCGATCCGATCGCCGACCTTGAAAGCGCTGTGCAAGTCGTGGGTGACCGCAACCGACGTGGCGTGCAGCGTCTGTTGAGCACGGATGATCAGGTCGTTGATTGTGTCGCCGGTGACCGGGTCGAGGCCGGTCGTCGGCTCGTCGTACAGGATGATGTCGGGCTGGTGGGCGATGGCGCGGGCCACGCCGACGCGCTTGCGCATGCCGCCGCTGAGCTCGGCCGGGTTCTTGCCCTCGGTGCCGGCGAGGCCGACGAGGTCGAGGCAGTACTTGACGCGCTCGTCGATCTGCTTGTGCGTCATGCCGCGCTTGTGCTCGGTGAGGCTGAAGGCGACGTTTCCCCAGACGCTGAGCGAGTCGAACAGCGCCGAGCCCTGGAACACCATGCCGAACTGCGAGCAGATCTCGAGCAGGCGCGCGTCGGACAGCGGCACGATGTCGGTACCGCCCACCAGGATGCGTCCGCGCTCGGGCTTGAGGATGCCGATCATGTGTTTGATCAGGACGCTCTTGCCGCAGCCGCTGCAGCCGATGATGACGAGCGTTTCGCCTTTGCGCACCGTCAGGTCGAGCTCGTCGAGGACCCGCTGCGCGCCGAAGTGCTTGACGATGCCCTGGATGTCGATCATCGGCGTGCTTTTCGACGGCGCGTTCATGGCCACCTAGAACAAGATGTTGGTCAGGAAGAAGTCCGAGATCAGGATCGTGACGCTCGCCACGACGACGGTGCCGGTGGTGGCCTTGCCGACGCCCTCGGCGCCGCCGCTCGTGTTGAAGCCCTTGTAGCAGGCGACGATGACGATGATCATGGCGAAGACAGCCGCCTTGATGATGCCGACCCAGACGTCGCCGGGGTCGGTGTAGTGGAGCGTGTTGTGCCAGTAGAACGCGGCGTTTTCGCCCTTGAGGTGGACGGCGACGATGAAGCCGCCGAGGATGCCGATCGCGATCGAGAAGGCCGTGAGCAGCGGGATCATGACGACGCCGGCGATGAGCCGCGGCACGACGAGATAGCGCACGGGATCGGTCGCAAGCGAGCGGAGCGCGTCGATCTGCTCGGTCACGCGCATCGTGCCGAGCTCGGCGGCCATGGCGGCGCCCATGCGGCCGGCCACCATGATGCCGGTGAGCAGCGGGCCGAGCTCGTTGGCCATCGAGAGGCTCACGATCGGGCCGATGGCCGTCGCCATGCCCAGCGGCCGCATCTGGTACCACATCTGGAGCGCGAGGATGGCGCCGGTCGCGGCGCCGGTCAGCAGCACGACGGGCGCGCTCTGGACGCCGAAGTTGAACATCTGGCGCACCACCTCCCGCCACTTGGGCGGGTGCGTGAACGAGATGACCAGCGCCGAGGCGGCGAGCTGGATCATGCCCCCGAGCTGCGTGATGAATTCGAGGAATCGCGATGCGAGACGCGCCCCGAGCGCGCTGAGCGGGCCGGCGGGTGTCGCGGCGCCGACGTGTTCCGTGGCTGGCATGGTGACCCTCCCTTTCGCATCGGCCGCGTGCAGGGACTTCCCACCAGGTCGGGTCGCGGCGGAGCTGATCCTGCGCCTGGTTCAGTCGTCGGGCAGTCTAGCGCGCCGGACCGCGCCGGAGCAACGCAAAAGGCCGTACACGCTGGCCCTCGTGGGCGAGTAGGATCGAGGCGCGCTACTTGAAGTGGAGGTGGTCGTCCTTGACGGTGACGGTGAGGACCTCGCGGCCCTTGAGGCCGCCGCGCAGGATCTCTTCGGCGAGCCCGTCCTCGATGTGGCGTTCGATGGCGCGCCGAAGCGGGCGGGCGCCGAACTTCTCGCTGAAGCCTTTGTCGATGAGGAACTCGCGCGCATCGTCGGTCACCTCGAGCTTGGCGCCCTGGCGCTTGAGCCGGTCGCGCACCTTGTCGAGCTCGATGTCGAGGATGGGGTCGAAGTGCTCGCGCTCGAGGGGGCGGAACACGATGGTGTCGTCGAGCCGGTTGAGGAACTCGGGCCGGAAGATGCGCTTGACCTCGTCCATGATCTTGGTCTTTATGCCCTCGTATGAGCGCTCGCTCTTGTCGGCGCCGAAGCCGACGGTCGTGTCCTTCTTGAGCAGGTCGGCGCCGAGGTTCGAGGTCATGATGACCACCGTGTTGCGGAAGTCGACGGCGCGGCCGAAGCTGTCGGTGAGCTTGCCCTCCTCGAGCACCTGGAGCAGGATGTGCATGACGTCCGGGTGGGCCTTCTCGATCTCGTCGAAGAGTACGACCGCGTACGGCTTGCGCCGCACGGCCTCGGTGAGCTGCCCGCCCTCCTCGTAGCCGACGTAGCCGGGCGGCGAGCCGGTGAGGCGGCTGACGGCGAACTTCTCCATGTACTCGCTCATGTCGAGCGAGATCGTTGCGTCCTCGTCGCCGAACATGAACTCGGCGAGCTTCTTGGCGAGGTAGGTCTTGCCGACGCCGGTCGGCCCGAGGAAGACGAACGAGCCGATCGGCCGGTTCGGGTCCTTGATGTCGGCCCGGGCGCGGCGCAGCGCCTTGCTGATGGCGCCGATCGCCTCTTGCTGGCCGACGACGCGCTTGGCGAGCTCGTCCTCCATCCGGAGCAGCTTCTCGGACTCTTCCTCTTCGAGCTTGGCGACGGGGACGCCCGTCCACTTGCTGACGATGTAGGCGATCTCCTCCTCGCCGACGACCATTTCCTTGTCGGCCTTGTCCTGTTCCCACTCGGCGAGGGTGCGCTCGTAGTTGGCCTTGATCTCGCGCTCGCGGTCGCGCAGCGCGGCCGCCTTCTCGTAGTCCTGCCGGGCGATGGCGAGCTCCTTTTCGTGTTTGACCTGCTGGAGCTCCTCCTCGATGTTCTTGACGTCGGGCGGGCGCGTCATCGCCATGATGCGGGCGCGGGCACCGGCCTCGTCGATGAGGTCGATCGCCTTGTCGGGCAGGTTGCGGCCCGTGACGTAGCGGTCGCTCAGCGTGGCGGCCATCACGAGCGCGTCGTCGGTGATCTTCACTTTGTGGTGCGTCTCGTAGCGCTCGCGCAGGCCCTTGAGGATCTCGACGGTTTCCTCGAGGGTGGGCGCTTTGACATGGATCGTCTGGAATCGGCGCTCGAGCGCGGCGTCCTTTTCGATGTACTTGCGGTACTCGTCGAGGGTGGTGGCGCCGATGCATTGGAGCTCGCCACGGCTCAGCGCCGGCTTGAGGATGTTCGAGGCGTCGATGGCGCCTTCGGCCGCGCCGGCGCCGACGATCGTGTGCATCTCGTCGATGAAGATGATCACATCCTGGCTCTTGCGGATCTCGTCCATGACCGCCTTGATCCGCTCCTCGAACTGGCCGCGGTACTTGGTGCCGGCGACCATGAGCGCCAGGTCGAGCGTGATGAGCCGCTTGTTTCGCAGCAGCTCGGGCACGTTGCCCTCGACAACCTGCTGGGCGAGGCCTTCGACGATGGCCGTCTTACCGATGCCGGCGTCGCCGAGCAGCGCCGGGTTGTTCTTGCGCCGGCGGCACAGGACCTGGATGACGCGCTCGATCTCGTCGTGGCGGCCGATCACGGGGTCGAGCTTGTTCTCCTCGGCGAGCTCGGTCAGGTCGCGGCCGAACGAGCGGAGCGCCGGGCTTTTCTGGCCCTTCTTGTCGCCGGCGGCCTTGCCGGGGCCGAGCGAGGGGGTGAAGCCGGAGAGGATCTGCAGGATTTCCTGGCGCACCTTCTCGATGTCGACGTCGAGATTGCGCAGCACTTTGGCGGCCACCCCGTCGGTCTCCTGGAGCAGGCCGAGCAGGATGTGTTCGGTGCCGACGTAGTTGTGCTTGAGGTTCTGCGCTTCCTCGGCGGCGATCTCGTAGACGCGCGTGGCCCGCGGGGTGTGTGCCGGCTTGCCGATGACCTTCGTGCTCGGCCCGGCGCCGACGAACTTCTCGACCTCCATTCGGATGGTCTCGAAGTCGAGATCGAGTTTGCGCAGCACGTCGACGGCGACGCCCTGGCCGAGCTTGATGAGTCCAAGCAGGATGTGCTCGGTGCCGATGTAGTTATGGTTGAGGCGCTGCGCCTCCTTCTCTGCGAGCTTCTTGACCTGCTTGGCGCGGTTTGTGAACCGATCCCACATACGTCTCGTGCGTTCCTTCCTGCCCCGTGTGTCGCCCGTGTCGCTAGTTGTTCTGGAGCCGCTCGCGCAGCAGCGTGCCGCGCTCGACGTCGCGGACGGCCGCGTCGAGCGGTTTCCCGCTGATTTTCTGGAGGTGGGCCGGCTGGGTGAGGATGAACAGCTCGTTGACCGCCTGCCGGTCGAGATTGCCGATGAGGCTCAGGTCGATGCCCATGCGCAGCGTCGAGAGATGGTCGATCGTCTCGCGCGAGGTGATGATGTGCGCGTTGCGCAGGATGCCGGCGGCGCGCCCGACTTTGTCGTAGAGGGCTTCGGACCTGGTTTTGATCAACGAGGCGCGTGCGTTTTTCTCGCTCTGGACCACCTGGCGGATCACCTTCTCGAGGCTGGCGATCAGCTCCTCCTCGCTCTTGCCGAGCGTGACCTGGTTCGAGATCTGGAACAGGTTGCCGAACCACTCCGTGCCCTCGCCATAGAGGCCGCGGACGGCGAGCCCGAGCTTGATGATCGCCTGAAGCACCTGGTCGATCTGCCGAATGAGGATGAGGGCCGGCAGGTGGAGCATGGCCGAGATGCGAACGCCGGTGCCGACGTTGGTCGGGCAGGCCGATAGGTAGCCGAGCTTCGGCGAGTAGGCGTACTCGATCCGCTGCTCGAGCTCGGTGTCGATCTCGGAGGCGATCGCGTAGCAGTCGCTCAGGCGGAAGCCGGACAGCAGGACCTGGAAGCGGATGTGATCCTCCTCATTGATCATCAGGCTCATGCTCTGGTCGGGCGAGACGACGACGGCGCTGCCGGCGCCGGCGGCCGCGAGCTCGCGGCTGATCAGGTAGCGCTCGGCGAGGAACTGCTTGTCGAGCTCGTCGGTCTCATCCATCTTGAGCACGAGGCCGTCCTTGAACTGCTCGAGGTGCGTGACCGCCCCGATGATGCGCTCGAAGACCTGGGCCTTCTCGTTGGGCGTGGCCCGGCTCGGGAAGATGCTGTTGGCCAGGTTGCGAGCGAGCCGCACCCGGCTCGAGAACACGATGTCCGAGTCGGGACCGTTGCCCCGCATCCAGGAGTGGCCGCTGGTGACCAGGTCGTTGAGGTTCATGTGTCGGTGTCTGCCTTTTCCCGTTGCTGTTCGAGCTGCTTGATCTCATCGCGCAGTTGGGCGGCGCGCTCGTACTCCTCGCTCTCGACGGCGTGGATGAGCTCACGGTTCAGCTCGGTGAGGCGCCTGGTGGTCGTGTCGATCATGGCCGCGGCCGAGGGGCTCTTGCCCACGTGTTCAGTATTTTTGTGCACGTCGCTCAGGATCGGCTCGAGCTCGTCGCGGAACGTCTCGTAGCAGTGCGGGCACCCGAGCCGGCCCGTCTTGCGGAATCGGGTGAAGGTCAGGCCGCAGAAATCGCACGTGCGTTCGGGCTCGGTCGCTTCGAGCTGCTGCGACTCGGTCAGGCCCTTGAGGATCTCGGCCACGCCGAAGTGGGCGGTCACCCCGAGGCCCTTCTCGCGTGCGCAGTGTTCGCACAGGTTGAGCTTGCGCAGCTTGTTGTTGACGATCTCCGTGTAGTGGACGGTCGCCGGACGCTCTTTGCACACGTCGCACATGTGCGGCTTTGCCATGGCAGCCTCTAGCGCGTTGTATCCGTGGTGGTTCTGGGCGATCCGGTCGGCGAGCCGGGCCGGACCTCCACACCGTCTACATCGGTCAGTTGGCGGAATGCCTTGATCAGATCGAGCGTGATTGGTCCCGGCTTGCCGCTCCCGATAACGCGCCCATCAACTTTTATAACGGGGATGATCTCGGCGGCGGTTCCCGTCAGGAAGCATTCGTCGGCCGTATAGAGCTCGTGGCGCGTCAGGTGCGCCTCGAGTGTGTCGATGCCCCGCCGCCGGGCTAGTCCGATTACCGCGTCGCGGGTGACGCCTTGCAGGATGCCGGAATCGGACGAAGGGGTCACCAGCATGCCCCGGGCGACCACGAAAACGTTGTCGCCCGTCGCCTCGGCCACGAAGCCGTCGCCGTTGAGCATGATCGCCTCGGTGTAGCCGGCGTTGACCGCCTCGAGCTTGGCGAGCACGTTGTTGAGGTAGTTGAGCGACTTGAGGCGCGGGTTGACCGCCTCGGGCACGTTGCGCCGCGTCGGGATGGTGATGATCTC
Organism: uncultured Verrucomicrobiota bacterium; assembly: GCA_964500825.1. Lineage (GTDB taxonomy): Bacteria > Auribacterota > JABMQX01 > JAFGEW01 > JAFGEW01 > CAYUZG01. The sequence continues at coordinate 12,429 of CAZCQN010000074.1, forward strand.
CAGGCCGTCTTCATACATCTCGTTCGGGTACATCGTGATGCTGTCGACGATGATGATAACCTGCGGATCGGTACACACGAGCGGATTGAGGCCCAGGGTGCCGGTGCCGCGTGTGACGATGAGCCGGATGTAGCCGTCGGCCGTGCCGTTGGCGGCCACGGTCTGGACCACCGCGTCGATCATCGCGGCTTTGTTTATCGGGATTTTGAGCATGATCGAGTGGGCCGATTCGTAGAGCCGGTCGATGTGCTCGACGAGCTTGAAGACGCGGTTGTTGTAGAACCGGATCCCCTCGAACACGCCGTCGCCGTAGAGCAGGCCGTGGTCGAGGACGCTGATCCCGGCGCCCGGTTCGTCACAGATTGTCCCGTTGATGTAGACTTTCATCTGGAGCCATCCGGCGTGCCGGCACGCCCCGGCGTGGGGCGGGCGGTCTGTGATCCTTCAGTGTGCCTTCCCGATACCATTACCGTACCCTGCCGCCGCCGGAGAGTCAAGCACCCGGCCTACCCGGGGCGCCCTCAATCACGCCGTCGACCATGTGGAGGACGCGATCGGCCATGGCGGCGAGCCCTTCGTCGTGCGTGACGATGACCATCGTCTGGCGCTGCTGTTGGTTGATCGCCCTGAGCATCTCGTGGATGCCCTCGCTCGTGGCGGTGTCGAGGTTGCCCGTCGGCTCGTCCGCCAGGAGCACGCGCGGCTTGTTCATGAGCGCCCGGGCGATGGCGACGCGCTGCTGCTCGCCGCCCGAGAGCTGCTGGACGCGGTGGCGCAGGCGCTCGCCGAGCCCGACGCGGCCGAGCAGCTCGACGGCACGCGCCTTGAGGGACGATTTTGCCCCGCCGCTGCGGCCGATTTTTGCCGGCATGAGTACGTTCTCGAGCGCGGAGAAGTCGGCCAGCAGATGGTAGAACTGGAACACGAACCCGATCTCGCGGTTGCGGAACCGCGAGCGCTCGGCGTCGCTCAGGCTCGCCATGTTCCGATCGTCAAAGAACACGCGTCCAGTGTCGGGCCGGTCGAGCGTGCCGAGGATATTGAGCAGGGTGCTCTTGCCGACGCCCGAGCTGCCCATGATGACGAGCATCTCGGCCCGGCGGACCGAGAGGCTGGCGCCGTTGAGCACGCTGAGCCGCTTTCGCCCAACGGGATACGTTTTAACAATATCTGTGCCAACGAGGATGTTTGGCATGGTTCACACGGTCTCGCGCGTTACTCCCATCGCAGCGCCTGGGCCGGTCGGAGCCGGGCGGCGCTGAGCGCCGGCACGATGCTCGCGAGCACGGACCACACAAGCGCGAAGCTCCAGATGACGAGCAGGTCGACGATCTGCACCGAGATCGGAATCTCCGGATACGGGCTGAACAGCGGCGGCACACCGAGCGCCACCGACAACCAGTCGCGGATCGGGTTGAAGTTGTACGAGATCAGCAGGCCGAAGAGCGTGCCGAGCCCGGTCCCGATCAGGCCGATGACGAGGCCGCTCAGGCCGAAGATGGTCGCCACGCTCGACGAGCGCGCGCCCATCGCGCGCAGGATGCCGATCTCACGCTTCTTCTGCACGACGGTCATGCTCAGGCCGCTGATGAT
>CAZCQN010000075.1:0-14017 GCA_964500825.1 uncultured Verrucomicrobiota bacterium
ACAGATAGAGTCCCAGCCCAGCCGTGAACAGCCCAAAGAGCATAAGCAACCAGCGAGGCGACCCGTGCAGCATCATGACAGCCGTGTCGGCCCCACCTTCACTTGGCCCCGCTCCGATGTACACGCCGTTCGCGACGAGGCAGAAGCCCGCGAAGAAACGGAACAGATAGAGGCCAGGCGACCGAAGAACCTTGGCGATGAGGAACACGGTCAGCGGAAGCACGGACCCTACGACGGGGCCGGCCCACACGACGAGGGACGGATGTGGATTGTGGCCGAGATCCGTTCGAGACAGTGTGAACGGATGGAGCGCCACCTTCGTCACGTCCGCGCCTGTCACCCACGCGGCAAGTGCATGACCGAACTCATGCACGGCCTGCATGGCCAGCCACGAGAACCCTAGGAACGTGATGATGAGCGCTAGCTGTTCGGCTCTTCTCATGGATCGACACTAGACAACTCGGACACCGCCAAGAATGACCTTCTCGACTAGTCCTGCCTCCCCAAGGGCAATCGCTATATGAGCAACATGCGTGGATCTCGCGTGCTCGGGAAGCTGCACCCGGATCGCTTCCGTCTCATCGGCTCCTGGCAGGGTGAACGTGACGGGTGGCGCGTCATGGAGTTCAACGGTGCCTTTCACAAATCGCTCGGCGCGGAGGGTCAGCTCAACCTCGTGAGCATCGGTGTAGAGCGGCCAGGTGAGTCGAGCGTTGTTGAGGAGCGCATTGGTGCGGCGGCGGAGGCCGTAGAGGTCGTTGGGGCGGCGGCGGTCGTAGAGGACGTTGCGTAGGTTGCCGACGCGCAAGAGGAGCAGCAGCAGGTTGAGGCGCAGGCGGCGCAGGAATGGCAGGTCACGTTGCTCGAGGATTCGGCGGACTTCCCTGGCGCGGAAGCCGTACTTGGCATGAGGCCACCAACTGGTCGCGTGCCGTTTGAGCACTTCACAAATCTCGTCGAGGCGTGGGCGGCTGCCGGCGGTGGTCTTCGTCTCGGGATAGACGCGGGTGGCGGCGATGAGCTTCGGCTCGTACTGCACGCCGCAGCCGCTCCCGGCGAGGCGGCACCACAGGTCCCAGTCCATGGCGAAGTGCAGCGACTCATCGAGCAGGCCGACCTGCATGAGCCGGTCGCGGCGGAAGAACGTCGTCGGCTGCATGATGTAGTCCGAGCAATTGCGCAGGCGGAACTCGTCGTACGGCTCGACCTCGGTGAAGTAGCGCACAAACGCGCCGTCTCGGTCGACGAACACGCAGTGGCCGTAGAAGAGGCCGAGATCGGGTCGCTCCTCGAAGCGACGGACGGCGGTCGAGACGGCGTCGGGGAAGTAGAGGTCGTCGGAGTTGAGCCAGGCGACGATCTCGCCGTGCGCCATGCGGAAGCCCTTGTTGATGGCGTCGGACTGGCCGCGGTCGGGCTCCGAGACCCACTTGGCGATGGCGTCCTTGTAGCGCTTGATGATCTCGACGCTGCCGTCGGTCGAGCCGCCGTCGACGATGATGTACTCGATGTTCGGGTAGTCCTGGGCGAGGACGCTGCGGATCGTCTGCTCGAGGAACGGCGCGTGGTTGTAGCTCGGCGTGATGATCGAGACGAGCGGTTGGTCCATCGGCGTCTCGTTCCGCGCTTACTTCAGCACGCTCAGGCGGCTCACGCGACCGCGATGGGCCATCGCTACGCGACGGCTATTCGCGGCATCCACATCGGCTCCTTGCCCATTTCGGCGTGGAGCAGCTTGAGGAGCAATTCCGTTTTGAGCTTCGCGTGGTCGGGGCTGTTCCACAGGTTGCGGATCTCGCCGGGGTCGTCGCGGAGGTCGAACAGCTCGCCGTAATCGCGGTTGTAGTAGACGGTGATCTTGTAGCGCTCGCCGACGTACGTCTTGAGGTGCAGGGTCGTCGGCTGGTGGTGGTTCTCGACGATCACGTGGTCGCGCGCCTTTTCCTGGCCGCCGAGCCAGACGTTTTTCTGGTCAACGCCCGTCATCGTGCGCGGCACTTGGTGGCCCGCCAGGCTCAGGAACGTGGGCGCAAGATCGACGTGCGACAGCAGGGCGTCGCTGCGCCGGCCGGTAGGTATCCGTCCCGGCAGGCGGGCGATGAACGGCACCTTGATCATATCCTGGTAGTGGAACGGGCCCTTGGCGATCAGGCCGTGCTGGCCGAAGAAGTGGCCGTGGTCCGTGGTGAAGACGACGAGCGTGTTCTCGGCGAGCGCAAGCTTCTCGAGCCGGGCGAGGATTTCGCCGATATATTTATCCATTAAACTGGTCATTGCGTAGTAAATGGCGATGTCCTTGGCAAGCTCGCCGCGGTCGTGAACGTGCGTGTGGAGGCCGTGCAGGTAGTTGCCGTCCGGCTCCTGCCACGCCGAGAAGTCGGGGTTCGGCTGCTGCGTCAGTTGAAAATGCGGCGGGTTGTTGTCGTGCTCGCCCTCGACGATCGACGGGACGGTGAGCCGGGCCGGGTCGTACATGGTGTCCCACGGCTCGGGGACGAGGTAGTCGGGGTGCGGGTCGAAGAAGCTGGCCCAGTGGCAGAAGCGCTCGCCTTGCTTCGCGTACTGCTCGAGCAAGGCGCAGGTTCGTTCGGCGATCCACTTGCTGTAGTGATAGCGTTCCGGGATGAGCCACGTGCGCTTCTGGCTGTCGTTTTTGCCGACGGGCGGACGGAAATAGTCGCGCCAGTTGGTGCAGCCGTTCTCCTCGAGCCACAGGACGTAGTGCTGGGCGACGCTGGACTCGTCGGTGTGCCCGCGGCTGAGCTCGACGTGCTCGAAGCCGTAGAACGGGCCGTGGAAGTCCCGCCAAAACTCGAAATCGTGGAGGACAGGGAACGCTTCGAGCGATTCGTACTGGGCGGTGGTCTTGAGCGGCTGGAAGTGCGCCTTGCCGATCAGGCTGGTCCTGTAGCCGCTGCTGACGAGGAGGTCGCCGACGGTCTGTTCGCTTTCCGGCAGCTTGGTGCCGAGCGCCCAGGCGCCGTGTTGGCTCGGGTACTTGCCGGTGATGATCGAGGCGCGCGTCGGCGTGCACGTCGGGTTCGCGCAGAAGGCGTTCGTGAAGACCGTGCCTTCGGCGGCGAGCTGGTCGAGGTGTGGCGTCTCGATCTCGGGGTTTGTGATGCCGAGCGTGTTCCAGTGCTGCTGGTCGCTCGTGATCACGAGGATGTTCGGTCGGGCTTCACTCATTGTTTCCCCCGTCGGCAGGCTACCACGGCGCCTCGCGCTCCGGCAGCGGATCAACCGTCCACGCCATGCGATCGCAGAGCCGCATCATCATCTCGTCTTTGATCTCGCGGTACGACGGGTCGTCCCAGCGGTTGTACGTCTCGTTCGGATCCTCGTCGAGGTCATAGAGCTCGCCCGTGCGCTGCCCGTGGGCCGCGACGAGCTTGTATCGCTCGGTGCGGACCATGGTCACGTGCGCCGGCAATTCGTAACGCTGGTTGGCATTGTAGTACTCACAGTAGACGTCATCCCGATGGCGCGCAAGGTCGGCCTCGCCCGTCAGCATCGGCCAGAGCGAACGGCCCTGCATGCCGGGGTGACGGGGCAGGCCGACGGCGTCGAGGAGCGTGGGCGCCAGATCGACGAGCTCGACGAGCGCCGTGCATCTGCGGCCGGCTTCGACGGCGCCGGGCCTCGCGATGATGAGCGGCATGTGGACGATCGGCTCGTAGAAGTAGCCGCCCTTGAGATAGATGCCGTGGTCGCCGAGCATCTCGCCGTGGTCGGAGATGAAGATCACGAGCGTGTTATCGAGCTGGCCCGTGCGCTTCAGCGCATCGAGCATGCGGCCGACTTGGTCGTCGATCAGGTCGACCATGGCCCAGTAGGCGGCGCGGATGAGGCGGTGGTGCTCGTCGGAGAACTCGTCGTAGACGTAGCCGGAATCGCCGGCATAGGCGCGCCGGTGGTCGATCTGCTGCCAGAGCGGTTTGTTGTCGAGCTCACCCTCGACGTAAGTGGGCAGCGGGATCTCGTCGAGGCGGGCGAGGTAGCGTTCGAGGTACTCGCGCGGCGGGTCGAACTCGTGGTGTGGGTCAAAGAAGTTGACGGACAGAAACCACGGCGTGCCGCGGCCGGCGGCTTCGTCGATGAAGTCGATGCCACGATCAGCGCACCAGGTGGTCTGGTGATGCTCGGCGGGCATGCCGAACGAGACCTGCTTCGAGCCCCTGACGGGCGTCCGCGTGCGCTCGACGCCCTGGTCGCGGAGCCACAGCGTGTACTCGTTCGTCGGCCAGTCGGGGCTCGGATGATGCGACCAGTGGAACACGTCGTAGCCGTCGTCGATGCGGCGCTCGGTCTCCTTGCACGCGCGTGGGTGACACGGCGAGATGTGCAGCTTGCCCGAGAGGCCGCCGAAGTAGCCGGCGTCGTGCAGGAGCTTGGTGACGAGCACCTCGCCCGCGGGGATCGGCTGGCCGTTCTGGCGGCAGCGCGTCGTGCGCGGGTAGCGGCCGGTCAGGAAGCTCGCGCGGCTCGGCGTGCAGACGGGCGATTGTGAGAAGGCGCGCGTGAACAGGACACCGTCAGCGGCGAGCCGGTCGAGATGCTCGGTCTCGACGAACTCGTTGCCCGTGCAGCCGAGGGTGTCGAATCGCTGCTGGTCGGTGCAAATCCACAGGATGTTCGGCCGTGCTGCGTCGCCAGTCATATCACAGGGCCCGTTATGTGTCGTCGCGGGCTTTCATCGACGAAGCCTTGCTCTCCTTTTGCTTCTTGGCCGGCTTCTTCTTCTTGGCCGTCACCTTCTTCTTGCCGGCTCTGCGTTCTGGCTTGCGGCACCACTCGGGGATGTACTTGCGGTCGGCCGCGAACAGCTCCTCGGCCATCGCGCGGATCTCAGCCAGCGACGCCACGGCGGCCGTGAGCGGGTCGAGCATCATGGCCTGGATGATCGCTTCGCGGTCGTGGTTGACCAGCCCTTCAACCGCCTTCTCATGCACGGTCTGGTGCGCACGGCACAGGGCCGCGCACTGCTCGGGCAAGCTGCCGAAGTAGGTCGGCTGGTAGCCGGCCTTGTTCACGAGCACGGGCACCTCGACGACGCCCGTCTGGAGCAGGTTGGGGATGAGGCCCGTGTTCGCCACGGTGCCCTGGAACACGCGGGGCCGGTTGAGCGCGTGCGCCTCGATGATGTCGGCCGCGTACTCGTGGCTGCGGCCGAGCACGATCTCGCGCTTGCCCGCGATACTCTCCTTGCGCTCGCGGTCGGTTCGTTCGCGCCATTCGGGCCACACGTCGGCGTACCAACTCGTTTGGCGGTTGTACTTGCGCTTGCCGAAGGTCTTGAGCAGCTTCTTGGTACGGCGGAAGTACGGCACGTACTCGGAGAAATGGCTGCTCGACTCGGTCACGTAATAGCCGAAGTGCTTGAGCATCTCGAACCGGGCCGCGTTGCGCTCGTAGAGCTTCGGGTCGTCCTCGACCATTCGCATGAGCACGGGGTAGAGGTCCTTGCCCTTGTGCTTCATCGTCGTGAACCACGCCAGATGGTTCACGCCGCCGCAGCGCCACTCCATCTCTTCCTTCGGAATGCCGAGGAGGTTTGAGAGCCACTCCTGGTCCCACTGGACCGAGTGGCACAGCCCCACGAGGGGTTGATTGGTCGCACGCAGGCCGGCGAGTGTGATCATCGACATCGGGTTGGTGTAGTTCATGATGATCGCGTCGGGGCAGTAGCGCTTGGCGTCCTGCAGAATGTCGATGAACGCCGGCGCCGTGCGCACCAGCTTCATGATCCCGCCCGGACCGATCGTGTCGCCCACGCACTGCTCGACGCCGTACTTGAGCGGGATGTCGGTATCGTGGCGCATGCACTGCATGCCGTTGACTTCGATCGTGTTGATCAGGTAGTCGGTGCCCTTGAGCACGTTGCGGCGGTCGGTCGACGCCTCGACCTTCCAGTTCGTCTTGCCGGCGACCTTGAGGAGCTTGTCGACCAGCTTGATGTTGACCTCGAGCCGCTTCTTGTCGATGTCGACCATGCCGAGCACGCCGCGGTCGAGCCCGTCGATGTGGATGATGTCCGTGAACAGCGGCTGCGTGAACCCGCTGCCAGCTCCGAGCAGTGTGACTTTGATCATCGTATCCTCTCCGTTGTGCGAACGATCCTTATCTCGATTCCCCAGGGGCTTCGTGCCCAAGGCCAATCAGACTGGACTGAGCATCGCCCCAAGACGCGGTATCCTCCCCGATCCGCTGCGTCTTGTCCAGGCTATTTGCACTGCGGGAAGATCGTGACCCGCAGGTGCGTGCACCCATACGGCACGAGCGTGACGGTCTCGCGCCGCTTGCCGAGACGCTTGGGCAGGGTTTCGGGATCAGGCAACTGAGGCGTGAAGCGAAACGTGCCCTTGACGCGCTTGGTGGGGAGGCCGGTCTCGCCGTAGTACTGACTCACAATGGATCGCAATCGCCTAATGCGCCAGCCGGCGACGCGTCGGGCCGGCACGCGCAGCTCGATGGGCGCCACGACGATGCTCCACGGGTCGCCCGTGAGAGGCTTCTCGATGATCTCGACGTCGCGCTCGAGGGTCTTTGCGCTCAGAGCGAGGGCGTAGTTCCACGGGCTCGCCGGATAGAGGTCCCACGCCGGGAAGCGCTTCGAGGTTTTCTCCTTGATCGGGCTGACGCGCCAGTCTTCTTCAATACGGAGCGAGTAGACCAGCGGGCCGCGCTCGACGCCGATGCCGCCCCGCGGCCAACGGCTGAGGCGCACCCTCATCGGCAGGCGCACGGTGACTCGATCGTTGTGATGAAACGTGCGGGCGATTTTGACAAACGTGCCGGGCCGCAGCGTGCGTTTGAGGCGCTCGCCATTGACGAGCACGTCCGCCGACGTGCACCAGCCCGGGATGCGAATCCAGAACGGGAACGCAACCGGATGCGACGTCCGGACCTGGAAGTCGACGCGGTCGGAGAACGGATAGTCGGTCTCCTCGACGACGGTGACTTCCTCGTGCTTCGTCCCGACGGGTGCCGTGACGCGGCTCGGCCCATAGCAGGCGGCGACGAGGCCACCTGCGCCGTCGGTCATCCACATGCGTGCCGCGAAGTTCGGCATGGCCCGGTTGACGGTGCCCGGGCAACACTCCGTGTCGTGGTTGGGCCGGTAGGCCATCCAGGGGGTTCCGCACTTGTAGAAGTTGTGGTTCGACGTGTGGTCAACGACGACCTGGTTTGGGCAGGAGAAATACTGAACGGCTTTGAAGTCGCTCGTGACTGAGCCCGGGACGGCGTTGAAACAGGCGCGCTCGATCTTGTCAGCGTACTCGGCCCGGCCTGTCGCCATGAGCAGGTAGCCGACGCTCCACGGATGGGCGGTGACGTTGCACGTCTCGTGACTGTCGAGGGGATCCTTGCCGCGCAGGTTCTCCGTCGAGCTGCAGACGCCGGAGATGAGCATCGTGTACTTGTCGAGCTTGCGGTACGCGTTGACGGTGGCGTCAAGCAGCCGCTTCGTGCCCGTGTAGAGATAGAGCACGGCGCCGAGCTTGGCGATCTCGTTGTACATCACGCCGTGCGCCGTCGGCCGGGCGGCCGACAGCATCTTGCCGATCGTCGCGTCGTAGTCGGCGCAGACGCGGTTGTACTCGTCATGCGCGCTCAGCGCCACCTCAAGGAGGCGCTTGTCGCCCGTCTGCGCGTAGGCCCACAGCATCGGCTCGACGTTGCACACGTCGAGGTAGCACGAGTGGGGCGCCGAGCCGTTGAGGTAGTGCTTCTTGATCGCGGCGACGATGCGGCGGTCGCGCGTGACGGAGTGCTCGGCCATCATCGCGCGGAAGAAAACCGCGTACGGCCAGCGGCTCTCGCTGACCGCCTTGCGCATAAACGGCGGGCCGAGGTGGCCGTCGCGCGCCTGGTGTGCGAGAACGTAGTCGAAGTGCTTCCGGGCTTTGCTGACGAGGAAGTCGTCGCGGAGCAAGTGGCCGGCCCGGATCATGCCGTCGATCCAGTATCCCGTCTGCTCGTATGGCCACCAGTCCTGTCCGTGTTGGCGCCTGACCTTCGGCGACGTCCAGCCTTTCGTGTTGAACGGGTATCCGGCCTCGTCGAGGTGGCCCGTCAAGCCGTCACGCTGCTTCTCTAGGAAACGGCGCAGCCAGCCCTCCGGCTCGATGGCGCTCAGCGGCAGCTCCTGGAACTTGCCGTACATGCGAACCATTCTGCATCCCGTCCTGGTCGTGCGTACATGGGTGTTCGCGGTGGGGGCCGATCGGGCTGAACTGAGCATCGCCCCAAGAGCCGGTATGCTCTGCGATCCCCATCCTGTTGTCCAGATGATTCGGGCTCGAGCGATGGCTCAAGGCATCCTGGTGGCACGGCCATCCCGGCCGTGTGCCCATGGGCTGGAAGCCCATGCCACGCTACTGGGCGGCGCGTTTCCGCAACGGGTCGAGGAGGACGCCGAGGCAGATGATGGTCCACTGGACGCCGCCGCGGGAGTTGAGGCAGCCGGCGACGCGAACGGACGCGCCGAGGGTCGAGTAGACGTAGGCGTCGGCCTCGCTCAGGCCGAAGACGCGGGCGAGCAGCGTGGTCATGTCCTCGACGGCGAGGCGCAGGCTGTCGAACACGTCGCCGCGGCACGCGAGCGTGATGAGCCGGTCGGGCGTCTCGACGAGCGGGCGCGCGGAACGGTACGTGCGGTCGACGTCGAGCGTGACGGTCACGTCGGCGGCCGTCTCGCCGCCCTCGCCGTAGATCTCGCCGTCGCCCTGGAAGGCGTGGACGTCGCCCAGGACGAGCAGGCCGCCGTCGCGCTGCACGGGCAAGTAGAGCGTGTTGCCGGGCCGGACCTCCGTGAAGTCCATGTTGCCGCCGAGGTCGAGGTAGTTGCCTTTCGGCTCGGTGGGCGTCGTGTAGATGTCGCCGATCATCGGCTCGACGGGGACGCGGAGGCCGCCGGGCAACGTGCAGACGCTTTCCTCGACGGGGAACGCGAGCGGCTCCTGCGGGTAGACGTCGGAGAGCGGGCCGCCGCCGTGCGTGTGCGGCAGGCCGACGACGTCGATTTGCTCGATCTTGACCGCGATCATGTCGCCCGGCTTCGCATTCTTTACATAGATCGGGCCAGTCTCCTGCCGTTCGCGGTATCCGGGCGAGCGGTGGGGATGGAGGTCGGCCTCGGAGCGGACGATGGGCGTCATGTGGTTGATCGTCTCGACGAGGATCGTCTCGCCCGGCTCGACGGTCATCACCGGTTCAGTGACGCGGCACCGCTCCTTGAGCGGCACGACGTGGTCGCGTGTCAGTCGCTTCACTCCCCTACTCCTCGGATGAAGAGGACGGAGCCACGGATCACACGGATTCGCACTGATTTCGCGCCGCGACGGGGTCGCGGCCAAGGAGCATCGGTGTTCATCTGTGCAATCTGTGGCTACCGGCTCCTGGTCAAGACTTCGTCTTCAGCTCGATGGCGCTGACGGACGCGGGCGGGAACGTCCACGTCGCGTTTTTCGGGAGCTTGTGCTCGGTCGGCGCGAACCGCTCGGGCACGCCTTCCCAGATTTCTTTCGTCGGGTCCTCGGCGATCTGCCAGACGGTGCCCGACTCGACCGCGAGGCCGTCGACGCCGAGCTTGACCGTCACCGGCTTCGTCCGGTTCGTGTTGACGACGTGGACGTAAACCTTCTTGCCGGCGCGGCTGGCGATTGTGTCGAGCCCGTCGGGGGCTTTTACCTGGCACAACCTGTCGCCGATGTGGCGGCGGTACAGCGACATGACGCGCGCGACGGGCATCATGTACGCGCCCGGCCCGCCCGGCCAGTACGCGACCGGGATCATGATCGCGTTCACGCTCCAGCGCGTGCCGCAGAAGTCGGCCATCGTGGCGATCTTGAGGATGTCGCCGTTGCGGATCTGCACGTTGAGGATGCGCGCGTCGGCCACGCCCACGCCCCACGAGCAGAGCATGTCGCCCCGGTGCCGGCCCCAGCCGGCAAAATGGCCCTCGGTCATCGCCAGCTTCACGTCGGCGCCGGCGACTTCCGCGCGCATTGTGGCCAGCCGCTTCTCAAGCAGCTCGTACATGCTCATCTGCGACTTCCACGTCTTGGCCGGGTCCTTGCGATACTCGTCCTGGCCGAACTCGGGGTACCGCGACGGGGACGGGTGGCCCCAGTGGTGGTGGAAGGCGACGTACTGGATCTGGTCGCCGGCGACCTCGAGCAGCTTCTCGGCCCAGCCGGACTCGCGGCCCGAGTCGCCCCAGCCGATCAGCTCGATCGTCGGGTCGGCCTTGCGCATTTCCCTAGAGAACGCGAGCGTGCGCTTCGCCGACGTCTCGGCGTCGAACTTGATGCGCGGGTACGACGTCTCGTTGCCGATCTGCCACAGCCGGACGTTGAACGGCTCCTGCGCGCCGTTGGCGATCCGCTCGGCGTTGTTCGGGTTGTTGCAGTAATCGACCCACTCGGCCGCTTCCTCGGGCCCGGCGCGGCGGTCGCGGCCCATCCAGTCCTTGTACCAGCCCGTGCGGCCGTCGCACTCGAAGTTGACGGCGATCAGCGGGTCGGCGCCCACCTGGCGGCAGAAGCTGATGAACTCGTGCGTGCCGACCTGGTTGGTCTCCATGCCGTTCCAGCACAGGTTGTGCATCGGCACCCGCTTGTCGCGCGGGCCGACGCCCTCGCGCCAGCGGTAGTACGACGTCAAGCACCCGCCCGGCCAGCGCATCAGGCCCGGCGCCAGCTCCTTGGTGACCTCGATCACGTCGGGCCGCCACTCTTTACTGTTCCACTCCCAAGCCGCCTCGACCGAGCTGTCCGTATCGCCCAGCGGCTCCATGAACTGCATAAACAGGTGCGGCGAGATCTCGTGCTGCGGCGCCGGATCCACGGCGATAGAACCGCCCGCCTTGGGAGCCGGCGCCTTGACCCCGACCTTCGCCGCCGCCTTCTTGCTAGGCGCCCGCTTCCGGACGCCCGCCTTGCGAGCCACCTTCTTCTTGCCGGCCTTTGGCCGGACCGTCTTCTTCTTCGCCTTGGCCTTCTTAGGCGCTCTTTTCGTCACCTTTCTACTCACAACTCTCTTTTTTCTGGGCGACCTCTTGGTCGCCCGCTTCTTCTTTGCCGCAGGCATAACACGCTCCCTCGATGTTTCCCATGAAGTCAGGTCGCGCAGTATCCCCAGAACGGCCCCTGTTTTCAAGCGCTTTTGGGCAGCCTCAGCACGGGGGACATAGACAACAAAGGACTCTCGGGAAACGCAGGGCCTGCTGGAGGAACCAAGCTGCTGGCGCCCGTAGCCTCTCCGTTCCTCCCGTGACAAATGACCCACCGGTGAACTGGTGGGGCGATTGTGTCCTTGACTCACGAGTGCACCGGCCCTAGAATATCGGTTGGTCCGACCGTGTGTCGAACACGAAAGACTTCCTGGACTCCCTGCTCGTTTGACTGAAAGGCCACGATTAGGATGGAAGGGGACCTCGAAACAACGGCGGCCGCGGAATTCGGAAAGGAGCTGGCAAGGCTGCTGCACGATGACTTCAAGCCGTGGCTGGTTAGCCTGGGCAGGTGGATCAGAAAGAAGTATCGCAAGGCAACAACGCCAACTTACAGGTCGCTCGACGCGCTACTCGATGCGCTAAGCCACAACCTTGTGAAGGACGGCCAGCGGGTCACCGTTGAGTGCAAGCCGGCTCTAGTCGGGCGGTTTCTCCGACATCATTTCCTGAGCCCCATGATAGGAAACAACGCAAGTTCACGGCTGGGCCCGCCAATCTTCGGGGGCCCTCACTGGATCTTCGGACTGACCGCACACATCACGTCGCACTTGAGTCCCGTTGGTCTATACCCTCCCTTGAAGGAAGATGTCGCCCAAGGCTGTCTGTATCCGTCCGATGCTGCGGCATGCGGGTTCGTGGGGCTATTCCCTCCGGTACAAGATATCGTAAAGCATCTCCCTGCGTTGTTGGCAGTGCGGCACACTGCATACTGCAATACTCCTTGTCGTCTAACGGGGCAGCTGCGCATGTTGTCTGCACAAGCACTTGTTGATGCGGGGTTCAACCCGGAGTTCCATGAAGAGATTCGCCAAGCAGGGGAAGTGTGGTTTTTCGATGCAACGGATGATGATTCCCAGTGCACACCACTCCGCGATGCCGTTGCTGCCCCATTGTGGGGTGGCCTCTACGCAAGCGGGCATATCGAGATAGGGACTGGGGAACTGAAGGTACTGCGCGTCGTGCAAGCGATGAGGAGCGCGCTTCAGAGGGCAGGTTACAAGCCCACAACATGCGAGAACAAAGCAGGTCGGAAGGAGATCGCGCTTCTTGCTAGAGGATTCCGCATCTGTATTGACACTCAATGCCCGTATTACTCGCTTCACATGGACGCTGAGCTAGGACTGGACTTCAAAGGGTCACGCCAGCGTTTTGACAATGTCTGCAAGGAGGCGCTGGCCAAGCTGCAGCAGATCTGCAGGGACGATTCAGTCGAACTACTCAATCCTCTGGACCTGGACTTCAGCTACACGGATTCGACAAAAGCGTACACCGTAATGAGGTCCTTAGGAGCTCAGCAGATTCGTGATCCAATGATCGTGGCGATTCGTGACTGGCACCGCCGACGCTCCAACAAGGCTCTTGCCGAAGGCTGACGGGCGCACACAGCACAAGGACACGGACCACTACAAACGCTGGCGCGACACGGTGGCCGACATGATGGCCGAGGCCCGCACGAGCATCAAGTACACCGACCTCCTGCCGGACGAGGACTAGCCACAGATCACACAGATGACACGGAGAGAACCGCGGGGGATAGCAGGAGGACTCACCGCAGAGCTCGCGGAGTCCGCAGAGCTTGAATGGGCGTCGTGGAGCTGATAGAAGGGGGATGGTCGTGGGACGGTGTCCGGTGGTCGGGGTGGTGGACGTGATGGTGTGCGGGGACGAGGCAATGGACGTGTGTACGAGGGAAGGAGCGGAGGAGTGAAGGCATCGGTGGTTATCACCCTCATCGTCTGCGGCACGGTGCTGCTGATCGTTCCCTACATCTACAATACGATGGCGGTGGGACAAATGCTGCTCGCGAGGACGCTGCTTGACAAGAAGATGGTCACTGCGAACCTGCCGACGTACGGCGACCCAATTTCCATGCTGGCCGGCCTGGGCATGATCGCCGTGGGAGTCGCGGCAGGACTGGCACGGAAAGAACGCAAGACGACGGGCTCTTAGTGGTGAGGTCCTTCCCTTTCTATCGCACCTACGGCGCTCGACGCTGCCTTGTCTGACTCGCGCCCTGGCCCTTACGGGCCAGGCTACCACCTGCCGACGTTACGCGCCTCCGTGCCATCGGTGTCGCCGAAGAAGCACCATCTTCTGGTGCTTGTTCTCAGCGACTGCGCCTCGCAGTCGCCCTTTGCGGGCTTTGCGGCTTTGCGTGAGATTCTTCCGTTCCTCTCCGTGCTCTCCGTGCCCTCCGTGGTTGTCGCCTTCTGCGGGCTCTGCGTCTCTGCGAGAGGCTTCCCTACTCGCGGTGGCGGTGGCAGGGGTGTTCGTCGGTGCAGCGGCCGTGGCCTTTGGTCCAGAGCAGCGGGTAGATGATGTCGCTGGCGCAGCACGGGATCCAGACGGCGAAGAACAGAAAGACGAAGACGAGCGGCAGGCGCGGCAGCCAGTTCGGGTCGCCGATGGCGAAGCCGGTGAAGCCGAACAGGGACGCCCACGTGCTGAGCATGACGTGGCCGAAGTGCGGCAGCCGCGTCGCGGGGAACAGGCTGCCGACGACGATGCCGATGACGGCGGCGCCGTTGATGAGGATCCAGACGGGGACGCCGATGTACGGCATCGGGTGCGGCTCGATGAACGGCAGGTGGAAGTGCATGTGGACGCCGAGCAGGCTGCCGCCCCAAAACGGCATGATGGCGTCGCTGAGCGTGGCGATGCCGATCGAGCCGGTGTAGCCGATCAGGGCGACGGCCCACAGCTTGCGGCCGCCGTGGAGGCGGTACAGGGCGGTGGTCACCAGCGCGCTCAGGACGACGTGGAGCGGATGGAACACGT
>CAZCQN010000076.1:0-2648 GCA_964500825.1 uncultured Verrucomicrobiota bacterium
GAACAAGACATCGTCAACAACACACCTTGACGAGGGTGCCTCATAGCAGGCTATGTCCTGACGGCTCGTGTCCCCGCAACCCAGGGCGTTGCCCTGGGCTGTGCTATGAAGCCCCTTCGGGGCAACCAAAGAGAAGACCCACGGCCGGGTCTTTCAACAAGCCCGTGCGGACTGTCGCGCGGAGCGTACGGCAGGCTGTGGCGGCGTGTAAAGGGGCGTATGGGATGAACCGGGGTGCAGCGTTTGGCATGGTCGAGCGAACGGGGTTGACAGGCGGGTCACTGGACGGTTATACGAGGGTTTTCCTGGAGGAGTCTCGTCATGCCTTGGCGGCCGGGGACGATGCCGCGGTAACGGCGTGGCCGCCCGGGCTGCTCAACTGCACACCGTTTCGAGCTGCGGGATGATCACTGGGATCGGGAACGACATCGTTGAGGTGAGCCGCGTCGAGGGCGAGAGCGCCCGAAACGGGCCGGAGTTCCTCCAAGAGGTTTTCACGCCGGCAGAGATTGAGTACTGCGAGCGGCGACGGCGCAGGTACGAGAGCTACGCGGCCCGGTTCGCGGCGAAGGAGGCGTTTCTCAAGGCGCTCGGCACCGGTGGCCGTGACGGGATCACGTGGCAGGACATCGAGATCGTCCGGGACGGTCGTGGGCGACCGGAGGTTGCGCTGCGCGGTCGCGCGAAGGAGCTGGCGGACGAACGCGGCGTGACCGGCGTCCACGTGTCGCTGTCGCACTCGCGCGAACTTGCGGTGGCCGTCGTCGTGCTCGAGGCCGGCGGCGAGTCGTCTGACACTAGCGGATGAAAGGGGAGCTCTCTGAGCGATGAGCAACATCGGCTCGTACGACGAGAGAGTCAAAGACTTCGATTGGTCGGTTGCCGAGGCGGAGCTCGGCTGGAAGGACGGTGAGCCGGTCAACATCGGCGTGCTGTGCACCGACCGGGTTTGCGAGCAAGGGCTGGCGGACAAGATCGCCCTGTACTGGGAGAACTCGAAGGGCGCTGAGCGAACGTACACGTTCGACCAGCTTCGTGTGGCGACGAACACCTATGCCCAGTTCCTCAAGGAGCTGGGCGTTGGTTTACGTGACCGCGTGTGCATCTTCATGGACCGCATCCCGGACTTGTACATCTTGTTCCTTGGCATCCTGAAGACTGGGGCGATCGCGCAGCCGCTGTTCAGCGCGTTCGGACCGGAGTCGCTGATCGTGCGGCTCGAGGATGCGGAGACGAAGGTCGTGCTCACGACGATGAAGCACGTGCGCACGGTGCGCAAGATCAGGGCGGAGCTGCCGAAGCTCGAGCAGGTTGTCGTCGTCGATTGCCCCGACGAGAGCAAGCTGAAGGAAGGCGAGACGGCGTTTCGCCTCGACGAGGCGGAGCCTGTGGCGCGGTTCGCGGCGTTCCCGAGCGTGCCCGAGACGCCGTCGGTGCTGCACTACACGTCGGGCACGACGGGCAAGCCGAAGGGGGCGCTGCACGTGCACGGCTCGATCGTGCAGCAGTTCATCACGGCGAAGTGGGTGCTCGACCTGCGGCCCGACGACGTCTACTGGTGCACGGCCGACCCGGGCTGGGTGACGGGGACGAGCTACGGCATCATCGGCGCGTGGGCGACGGGCACGACGCAGGTTGTCTACGACGGCGGGTTCAGCAGCGAGACGTGGTACAAGGTCATCGAGAAGTACAAGGTGACCGTGTGGTACTCGGCGCCGACGGCGATCCGGCTGCTCATGCGCGACGGGACGGAGCTGGCGAAGAAGCACGATTTATCGTCGCTGCGGCACCTGGCGAGCGTGGGCGAGCCGCTCAATGCCGAGGCGGTCGTGTGGTCGGAGGAGGCGTACGGGCTGCCGTTCCACGACTCGTACTGGCAGACGGAGACGGGGTCGATTCTGATTTCGAACTACCCGGGCATGGAGATCAAGCCGGGCTCGATGGGCAAGCCGTTCCCGGGGATTACGGCGACGGTGCTCGACATGAAAACGCTCGAGCCGATCGAGGAGCCGGGGCGGGTGGGGCTGATTGCGATCAAGCCGCCGTGGCCGTCGATCATGCGGACGTACTGGAACAACACGCCGACGTACTACGGCAAGTTCCACCGGGGCTGGTACATCACGGGCGACCGCTCGACCATCGATGCCGACGGGTACTTCTGGTTTGTCGGGCGCGACGACGACGTGATCAACACGGGCGGGCACCTCGTCGGGCCGTTCGAGATCGAGTCGGCGCTGCTCGAGCACGAGGCGGTGGCCGAGTCGGCGGCGGTCGGCAAGCCGGACCCGGTCAATATGGAGGTGGTGAAGGCGTTCATCACGCTGAAGCCGGGGTTCGAGCCGGGCGATGACCTGGAGCTTGCGATCATGAACTTCGTGAGGAAGCGGCTGTCGCCGCTGGCGATGCCGCAGGACATCGAGTTCGTCGAGTCGCTGCCGAAGACGCGCAGCGGCAAGATCCTGCGCCGTGTGCTGCGTGCGCAGGAGTGGGGCGAGCCGATCGGCGACGTATCGACACTGGAGGACGACTGAGCGCGGAGGGGAGACGCCGATGGCCGAGGAGTTGAAGGACGTCGTTCTGGAGTACGTCAAGAACGAGTACATCGAGGAAGACGACGAGGACACCGAGATCGACTACGACACGCCGCT
>CAZCQN010000076.1:2748-13912 GCA_964500825.1 uncultured Verrucomicrobiota bacterium
ACGAGTACATCGAGGAAGACGACGAGGACACCGAGATCGACTACGACACGCCGCTCATCAGCGGGGGGATCGTTGATTCGTTCTCGATGGTGTCGCTCAAGGTTTTTTTGGAGAAGAAGTTCAAGCTTCAGATTCCCGACGCGAAGGCGACGCCGGAGGCGTTTGATACGGTCAACAAGATTTGCACGCTCGTTCGCGAGTTCACGCACGAAGCGTGAGCAGCATGGTGGCGTTTCGGGGAGAGGCAGAGACAAACCCGAAGTGTCCAAGCCTCGCCGGGGTGTTTGGCAGTAGCCTCGGGCGAGAGCCCGTGGGAAGAAGCAAGACAAGAAGTAATGACGGGAAGCATAGAGCCCCTTGTGGGCGATTCAGGGTTGGCAGGTTCCGAGCTCATTCGCCCCTTTTGGGGCTCAGGATCTCCTAGCGTGCTCGATACCACGCGCTAACGCCCGAGGCTACTACCAGTCGCCGCTGTGCGGCTCTCGACAAGCGAGTGCGGGCAAGGGGCACCGGACAAGTAAGGGGAGGCGAAGACGATGGCGTATAGCGCGAAGGCCAAGGAGCACTACACGGGCGAGCTGAACGCGACGCGTGACGCGGGCCTGTACAAGGACGAGCGGTTTATCCGTTCGCCACAGGGCGCGGATATCGCCGTCGAGTTCCCCGCGGGGTCCGAGGTCAAGGAAGTCATCAACTTGTGCGCGAACAACTACCTGGGGCTCTCGTCGCATCCGGACGTGATCAAGGCGGCGCACGACGGGCTCGAGGCGCGCGGCTACGGGATGTCGTCGGTGCGGTTCATTTGCGGGACGCAGGACATCCACCGCGAGCTCGAGGAGAAGCTGACGGCGTTTCTCGAGACGGAGGACACGATCCTGTTCCCGTCGTGCATGGACGCGAACGCGGGCGTGTTCGAGGCGGTGCTGGGCGAGGAGGACGTGATCATCGCCGACCGGCTGGTGCACGCGTCGATCATCGATGGGATCCGGCTCTCCAGCGCGCAGCAGGACAGCTACAAGCACTCGGACATGAAGCACCTCGAGCAGAAGCTTGAGCTGCATCAGGACAAGCGGTTCCGCCTCATCGTGACTGACGGGGTGTTCTCGATGGACGGCGACCTGGCGAAGCTCGACGAGATCGTGGCGCTCGCCGAGCGGTACGACACGATGGTGATGGTGGACGATTCGCACGCGACGGGCTTCATCGGCAAGCGCGGCAAGGGCGTGCACGAGCACTGCGGCGTGCTGGGCAAGATTGACATCATCACGACGACGCTGGGCAAGGCGCTCGGCGGCGCGTCGGGCGGGTGCGTGAGCGGGCGCACGGAGCTCGTCGAGATGTGCCGCCAGCGGGCGCGTCCGTACCTGTTCTCGAACGCGATGCCGCCGGTGATCGTGGCGGCGGCGAACGCGGTGCTCGACCTCATCTCGCGCACGACGGAGCGGCGCGACAAGCTCGAGTGGAACGCCAACTACTGGCGTCAAGGGCTGACGGAGATGGGGCTCGACCTCAGGCCGGGCGAGAGCCCGATCGTGCCCGTGATGCTCTACAACGCGAAGCTGTCGCAGGATATCGCACGCGACCTGTACGCGGAGGGGATCTACGTCGTCGGGTTCTTTTTCCCGGTCGTGCCGAAGGGGCAGGCGCGGATCCGCACGCAGCTCTCGGCCGCGCACGACAAGGAGCACCTCGATAAGGGGCTCGCGGCGTTCAGGAAGGTCGGCGAGAAGCACGGCATCCTCGGCTTGAACAAGAAGGAGATCCTCGCCAAGTTCGGCGCTTGAGCGGCGCTCCCCGTCGTTTGGGTATTGATCAGATGAACCACGGGGGGCACGGGGAACACGGGGACAGGATTGCTGAAGAGCGTGGTGCAGGGCGGATTATGATGGCGCAGCGGTTGATGAAGGCCTGGGTGTACGACAACACGCAGAAGGACTCGGACGGGGTCTACGTGTACCTGCGCGACGTGCCGGTGCCGAAGCCGGCGGAGGGCTTCGTGCTGCTGAAGGTGCTCAGGGTATCGGTGTGCGGCACGGACGAGCACCTGTTCCGCGGCGACCATCCGGAGGTGGTGCCGGGCACGATCCCGGGTCACGAATACTACGGCGAGGTGGTCGAGCTCGGGCCGGGCGCCAAGGGCGTGAAGGTGGGCGACCGGATCGCCGGCGAGTCGCACTACGTCGTCGACGGGCACACGGGCGAGGGCGTGATCGGCTACATGGGGCCGCGCGACGAGCACGGCCGGCGGACGCCGGCGATCGCGGGCGCGTATGCCGAGTATCTCGCGGTGCCCGATTACTGCTGCAACGTGCTGCCCGACGGGCCGCTGCACACGGGGTTCTGGCCGTCGCTGCTCGAGGGGATGGGCAACGACTACTACATCGTGCACTGGCTCAAGCAGGCGGGGCGGCTCAAGGGGACGATGGGCATCATCGGTGCGGGGCCGCACGGGCTGTGCACGCAGTTGTTCGCCCGCGAGCTTGCCGACGAGCCGGTGCGGATCGTCGCGTTCGAGGTGAGCGCGTACCGCCGTGCGTTTTCACGCGGCTTCGGCGTGGCCGACGCGACAGTGAGCTCGCTGGATCCCGCCATCGACGAGATCATCGACGAGCTCACGGACGGCCGGGGGTTCGACGTGGTGGTCGACGGCGCCGGGGTGCGACGGGAGGTGCTCGACTTCGCGCTCGATCACACGCGCGACGGCGGCTGCACGGTGCTGTTCGCGCTGTACGACGATCCGGCGATCACGGTCGGCGGCCGGAAGCCGAACGAGCTGATCTTCGACAAGGTCGAGCTGCCGATCGAGCACGCGGGCAAGCGGATCGCGGTCAAGGGGATCACGGGCCGCAAGGGCATCTGGCAGCCGCTGATTCGGAGCGTGCATGAGTCGGACGTGATCCGCCGCAAGATGATGAGCATCGTGACGGTCAAGGGCTGCCTGGAGCAGCTTCGCGACGACACGATCCACGCCAACCCCGAGGTGATGAAGCGCGCCTACCGCCCGTTCGGGAGCTAGTACACGCGTTTGCAGGTGCGATGACATATCGTCATTGAGCCTGTATCCCCGTGAGGGGGCAATGGCACGGGCGTCCCGCCCGTGACGCATGGGCAAGATGCCCATGCCACCCAGTGGCTCAGGTCCCTTGGCGAATACGCCCCTGGACTTGCGATCTGGTGCACTAGCAGGCTGCTGAAAAACCGTGCCGGCGCCAGAGGATCTCCATCGGTTGCGGAATGCTTCTGTCGCCCCTTCGGGGCTCAAGGGTCTCTTTTCTCGTCGAGAACCTGGGGCTTACCCGCCTTCGCCAAGGCTTCGGCGGGCAGGCGCCCCAGGCTACCCTCTGCCGGGCCTCCGGCCCTTGACCTACACAAGTCAGGTGGAACGCCTTTTTCAGCACCGTGCTAGGCGGCCGGCTTCGTTTCACCTCGCCTCGAGGTCGAGATTCTGCACTTCCCATAGGCCTGGCGCGTCGGGCTGCTCGGTGCGGTCGGGGTAGGCCAGCTCGAGCGTGAGGCTGACTTCCTCGCCGAAGATGCTTCCGGTCATCTGCCGCGGGATTGTGATTTCGTGCGGCTCGAGTTCGCTGGTGAGCTCGACCCTGGTGAGGTCCTTGCCGTTGACGCGGATGCGGACGCGCGGTGTGGCGCCGTCGGGCACGTCGAGTGCACGTGCCTCGAAGCGCAGGACGGGATGGTGGTTGAGCACGTCGGTGCGCAGGCGGCGGACGATGCACGGCGGGGTCTCTGGAAGCGGCCGGAGGCGGTAGAGGGCGTAGAGGTTATCGCGCATGACTTCTTGCCAGAAGGGCTTGAGGCTCTTCTCGGTGAAGGTGTAGTCGCTGTGGTGTCTGCGCCACGAGGTGAGGCCGTGGAGGTCGACGACGAGGTAGGCCTCGGGCCAGATCTCGCGCAGCCATTGGGCGGCCTCTTCCATTTTGTCCGACGAGAGGTAGTGGCCAAGGCGGTGGTGTTGCCTGGGCATGAAGCCGGCGAGGCCGTTGATGGCATAGTTGAACTTGCCGACGACGAGCATCATGGCCGGGCCATCGAATTCGCGCGGGCCATACGGGACCTGGACGACGCTGACGCGGCGCGGCAGCTCTTGGAGGTGGCGCTGCACGGCGGAGGCGAGCTTCCGCCGGTGACCGACGAATGCGTACGGGCGGGAGTAGGTTTCGGCGACGACGAAGATGAGCGGCACGACCCACAGCCAGCGCAGCTTCCGTGGTGCCTTTCTGAGCAGGGCGTCGAGCGCGGCGCAGCCGCCGGTGATCAGGAACAGCAGTACGATGATGCTGAAGCGGGTGGTGACGCGCATGAGGCTGAAGAACGGGATGATCTTGTAGAGGCGCGCCATGGGGCCCGTGCCGACCTCGACGATGTCGCGCTCGTGGCCGAGCGTGACGCGCGGGCCGAAGCTCAGTATGAAGCACGCGAGCGCACCGACGGCGAGACCGGCGAGTACGGCACGCGGACCGGACACGTCGCGCTTGGCCGGCAAGAACAGCAGGATGAGGGAGAGCCAGAAGATGAGGCTGATTGACGGGATGACGAGTCCCTTGACGCGGGCGAAGCTCGACGTGTGCGTGTGGTAGGCGCCGTAGACGACGAGCAGGGCGAAGGCGAACCACAGGACGCCGCGGGCATAGGCAACCGCCTGGGTGAGCTTGGCTTGCGGTGGGGTGCCGCGCCACCTGCGCGCGGCACGCCGTTGGCTGATCCAGTAGAGGCACGCGAGCGCGCAGGCGGTGATGCCGGGAAAGACGACGGTCTCGCCGAAGTCGGCTTTGACGCCGAACCGATGGATGAGGCTCGCCTTGCTGGGCCTGAGGTAGGCGAGCGGCTGCGTCGAGTGGCGCGTTTGCTCTTTGATGGTGCGGACGTAGTGTGCTTCGTAGCGCAGGACGAGGAACGGGTACAGGGTGACGACGCAGAGCACGGCGGCGGCGCCGACGGCAAGCGCGGCGGTCCGGTAGAAGCGGCGTTCGCGCAGCATGGCGGGCCGCCTCACGAGGAGGCCGATGACGATGAAGGGCACGGGCACGAGCAGGATGATGGTGTAGTAGAGGCACGTGGTGGCGGAGATCCAGAACGCCAGGGCGAGCAGCAGGGCGTCGAGCCATCGCGTGCGCCGCAGCCAGCGCACGAGGAACAGGTACGTGAGCGGGATGGTGAAGCAGAGGATCATGTTGAGCTCGACGTAGTAGGCGAGCCGGTACGGCATCAGGCAGAAGATGGCGGCGCCAAGGACCGCGGGGCCTCGGGCGATCGGCAGTTCGCGCAGGAAGGCGTACATCGTCACGCCCGAGAGCGCCCAGATGAGCAGGGCGGTGATGTTCCACGTCAGGATGGGGTTCCGCGTGAGCGCGTAGGCCGCGGTCGAGATGAACGACGGCGGCCACATCGGCTCGTCGAACGCGAGGGTGTAGGCGTGCGGGTAGAAGTAGTTGCAGTGGTAGTCGGGCGCCCAGATGCGGCCGTGGAGAATGCGGTCGGCGTTCCAGCACAGGCGCATGGCGTGGTTTGGTGGATCCCAATGGTGGGGCAGGCCGCGCGTGAAGTGGTTGATCCACGGATGCACGACGAGCAGGATGACCACGGCAAGTGCGACGAGAAGGGCGAGGTACTCGAGCGTGTCACGCGCCCTCGTGCGCGGTCGTCGCGTGCGTTCCATGCGATCACCCGGCGTTGCTAGGCATCTCGGTTTCGGCGACGCGTGCTCGCCTCGAGGCCCTCGGCCCGGCTGCCGCGCTTGCGCCAGACGCTCATGTGCTCAAGGTGTTTGATGTTGATGACCTTCAGCACAAGGCCGAGGGCAGCCGCGAGTGCCGCCAGCAGCGCGAAGAAGCAGCAGGAGATCGTCAGATAAAAGCTTGTCGAGCCGCTGCGTACCAGGAGCGCGGCGATACCGAAGCCGAGGGCGACGACAAGTAGCGTGACGGTCGCGATCGTGAAGAGCCAGACGGGGCGGAAGTCGACGAGCGCGCCGAGCATCGTTTTGAGGATGCGGAACCCGTCGGCGAACGGCCGGAGCTTGGTCACCGAGCCCTCGGGCCGTTCCCGGTACGGGATCGGGATCTCTGCAACGACGTAGCCGTTGACGATGCTCTGGATCACTAGTTCGGTCTCGATGTCGAAGCCCTGCGTGATCACGGGGATGTTCTTGACGAAGTCGCGCGTCATCACGCGGTAGCCCGACAGCGGGTCGCGAAAGCCGGCGCGGAAGCAGAAGTTGAGCAGGCCCCGGAGGAGGCGGTTGCCGAAGCGGTTGATCGGCTTGAGGCTGCGGCGGTCGGCGTGCTCGAGCCGGGTGCCGATGACCATGTCGGCCTCGCCGCGGACGGCTGGCTCGATCAGCGAGGGGAGCGAGTCGGGCGGGTAGGTGTCGTCGCCGTCGACGAGGATGTAGATATCGGCCTCGATCTTCTCGAACATGGCGCGGACGACGTGGCCCTTGCCCTGGCGCGTCTCGCGCTCGATGATGGCGCCGGCCCGGCGCGCGATCTCGGCGGTGCGGTCGGTGCAGTTGTTGTCGAAGACGTAGACGTCGGCCCCGGGCAGGACCCGGCGGAAGTCCTCGACCACCTTGCCGATCGTGGTTTCCTCGTTCAGGCACGGGATCAGGACGGCGTAGCGAAGCGCTTCTCCCACGACGCTCCTCCGGCTCCTCCTCAGGGGATAGACCCGCCACTGTGGACACCGGGCACCATAACGGCTTGGCGTGCCGGCTGCAACGAGATTCGCGCATGGCGATGGCGGCCCCGTTCCCGATGTGCCGGCACCCGGGGGTGGCGGACGCGCGGCCATTCGTTTAGAATGGGGCCTGTTCGGCAACCAGGCTTGGTGCCGAGAGCGGCAGATGAGTACGGGAGGGACGTGTGCCGAGCGGCTCGAAGGTCATTGTCGTGATGCCCGCGTACAACGCCGCCTCGACGCTCGAGGCGACGGTGCGGGATATCCCCTCGGAGAGCGTGGATGAGATCATCCTGGTCGACGACGTGTCGCGGGACAACACGGTCGAGATTGCCCGGTCGCTGGGCTTGACCGTGATCGAGCACGAGGTGAACCGCGGCTACGGGGGTAACCAGAAGACGTGCTACGACACGGCGCTCGCGCACGGGGCCGATATCGTGATCATGATCCACCCCGACTACCAGTACGACAGCCGCCTGGCGCCGTACATCATCGGTTTCCTCGAGTCGGGCATCTGCGACGTCGTGCTGGGCAACCGGATCCGGACGCGGGCCGAGGCGCTCGCGTGCGGGATGCCGACGTACAAGTACCTGAGCAACCGGCTGCTGACGATCGTCGAGAACTTCCTGACGGGTCAGAACCTGGGTGAGTGGCACACGGGCTACCGGGCCTACACGGCCGAGGTGCTGCGCACGATCCCGTACCACCGCAATTCGGACGACTTCGTGTTCGACAGCCAGTTTCTCGTGCAGGCTGTCTACTTCGGGTTCCGGATCGGTGACGTGCCGGTGCCCGTGCGCTACATGCCGGAGGCGTCGTCGATCAACTTCCGCCGGAGCGTCACGTACGGGCTCAGGACGCTCGAGGCAGCCTTCCAGTTCTACCTGGCGCGGCTCGGGCTGATTCGGCCGGCGATTTTCCGCCGCGACGACGAGCGGGCATGAGCCTTCCGGTTTCGTGCGACCACACACCAGGCGGCCCATTGCTGTCGGACGTCGGGTGCCGGCGGATGCCGGCAGAACGAGCCGCGTCTTTGGAGAACATCAAAGCTGAGAGGTGAGTTGAGATGAGGCGTTGGCTCTTGCAGACAGCGTGTGTGCTGGCCGCCGTCCTTTGGGCGGTCGTTCCCGTTCGGGCGGCCGACGAGACGGCCGAACCGCCACCACGGTTGCTGTATCACCCGAGCATCTGCGGCGAGACGATTGCGTTCTCGTGCTTCGGCGACATCTGGATCGTGCGTGGCGACGGCTCGGCGTTGAAACGGATCACCGACGATCCTGGCCGCGACGTGTATCCGGTGTTGTCGCCCGACGGGACGATGATCGCGTTTGCAAGCAACCGGACCGGGCCATGGAACGTGTTCGTGATCCCGACCGGCGGGGGCGAGGCAAGGCAACTGAGCTGGAGCCGCTTCGGCGAGCGGCCGGTCACGTGGACGCGTGACGGTGCGAAGATCGTCTTCCGCGGGCCGGCCAACGACTCATGGGACCCATGGTTGTACACGGTGCCGGTCGAGGGCGGGATGCGCAAGCCGTTGCCGCTTGGCGAGGCGTTCATGGGTACGTACTCGCTCGACGGCCGGTTCTTCGCGTTCAACCGGAAAGGGCTGCGGGCGCCGTGGCGCAAGGGGTACCGCGGCAGCGCGGATTCGGACGTCTGGGTGGCGGACCTGGAGAAGGGCACGTTCGAGAAGCGGACGGACTTCCCCGGTCCCGACTCGTGGCCGTTGTTTGGTCCGAAGGGTGACTTGTTCTTCGTCTCGGAGCGCGACGGCGTAAAGAATCTCTACCGGCTCGAGCGCGGTGAGACGACGCCGCGCCGGCTCACGGACCACGCCCAGCCGGGGGTGGTCTACCCGTCGATCTCGCCCGACGGCAAGACGATCGTCTATCAGCACGGCTTTGCCATCTGGATGATCTCGACGCGGGGCGGGGCGCCGCGGCAGGTGCCGATCGAGGTCGTCGGCGAGCCGAAGCAGGACCTGACGAAGTGGGTGAAGTACGACGCGCGAGCCGACGAGTTCGCCGTGCACCCGGACGGGACGCGCGTGACGGTGTCGTGCCGTGGCGATCTGTTCGAGGTGGCGACGGACAAGAAGAGCGACAAGACGCGCATCACGACCGACCCGGGGCGAGACCACGTGCCCGTGTACTCGCTCGACGGGAAGAAGCTGGCGTTCATATCGGACCGCTCGGGCGAGGAGCAGGTGTACGTCTACGACCGCGAGAGCCGGGAGCTGACCGAGATCGTGCCGCCCGAATCGCTGCTCGCCGTTCAGATGTGTACGTGGCTGAATAACCGGCTTGCGTTCCGGCCCGACGGCAAGGTGCTCGCGTTCCACGCCGGTCAGGGGCTGTACGTGTACGATCTGGCGAGCGCGAAGACGACCAAGGTCACGGAGGCCGCCGAGCGCTCGGTCTTGCGCAGCGCGTGGTCGCCGGACGGGAAGTGGCTCGCGTACTCGAAGTTCGACCGTGAGCTGGAGCCGCACCTGTACGTGTACTCGTTCGACACGGGCGAGGAACGCCAGCTCTACGACGATCCCTTCGGCGAGTGGCGCCCCGTGTGGTCGCCCGACGGCAAGTATCTGCTCTTCGTGGCCCGGCACGAGGTTGGCGAGGAGCGCGAGGATCTTGGCCGGGGCTTGCCGTCGGTCATGAGCGAAGTGTATGCGCTGGCGCTGCAGAAGGAGACGGTCGATCCGGACGATCCGGCCGATGCGCCACAGGAGAACGATGAGGAGGAAGCCGACGCCGAGGAGGACGACGGCGCCGAGGATGATGCGGACGAAACGAAGGACGAAGTCACGGTTGAGATCGACTTCGACAACGTCGAGCAGCGCACGCGGTGCATCACGCGCATGGTGGAGGACATCAAGAGCCCGTTGCTCGTGACGGCGGACAGCAAGCGGGTGATCTTTGGCCTGAAGGAACCGCGCGGGAACAGAGAGGTGACGGTGCTCTACTCGGCCCCGATCGAACGCCGGAGCGATCCCGACGCGGAGCTGAAGGAGATCGCGCAGTTGCCTTTTGAGCACGTGCGGCTTGCCGACGACGGCAAGACGCTTTTCGTGCTCGACGGCGGCAAGGTCAAGACGGTGCCGGTCGGCGGGGGCAAGGTGGAGACGGTCGAGTTCTCGCTGGAGTTCCCCGTCGACCTGCGTGACGAGATGCGGCAGATCTACTTCGAGGCGTGGCGCGCGATGCGCGAGGGGTTCTACGACGAGTCGATGCACGGCGCGGACTGGGCGGCTGCGCGCGACAAGTACGCGCCGTTCCTGGGCTCCGTTGTGGACTCGCAGGAGGTAATGGATCTCGTCAGCGAGATGATCGGCGAGCTGAACGCGTCGCACTGCGGCGCCTACCCGTCCTGGGACAACACGTGGGGCACGTTCGAGGACTCGCGCCAGTTGGGGCTCGAGCTCGAGCCGGATGCCGAGAGTGGGTTCTACCGGGTCTCTCACATCTACGAGGATGGCCCAGCCGACGAGAGCTGGCTCGACCTTGCGGTCGGCGACTCCGTTTTCGAGATCGAAGGCCACGCGGTTCGCGTGGGCGACAACTACGAGCCGCTGCTCGTGAACCCGCTCAACCCGAAGGTGCGGCTGAGCGTCGGGCGCGAGCCGGATCCCGATGCCGCGCACCAAGTGCGCATTCGCCATATCATCGCGTATGACCAGCGGCGGCTCTGGTACGAGGAACGGGTGCGGGAGAATGGGCGGATCGTTGACGAGAAGACTGGCGGCCGGGTCGGCTATTTGCACATCTGGGGGATGGACAGCCGGTCGCTGGCGAAGTTCCGAAAGGACGTGCAGGCCATGCGGCAGCGCGACGGGCTCATCATTGACGTGCGACGCAACGGCGGCGGCTCGACCGACAGTCATCTGATCGACATCCTCAACCGCCGGGTGTACCACTTGACGCAGTACAGGGACGCATCGAAGCGCCGGCGGCCGTACGAAGCATTCTACGGTGTGAAGGCGATGCTCATTGACTCGGGCTCGTCCAGCAACGCCGAGATGTTCCCCGACGGGTTTCGCACACTGGGGCACGGCAAGCTCATCGGCGAGCCGACGGGCGGCGGCGTGATCGGCACGGGCAGCTTCCGTTTCGTCGATGGGAGCTCGATCCGGATGCCGACCTTCGGCATCTGGCGGCTTGACGGGACGGGCCTCGAGAACTACGGCGTGCCGCCCGACATCCTCGTCGAGAAGCGGCCGGAGGATGACCTGAACGGCACGGACCGCCAGCTCGATGCGGCCATCGAGCACGTCATGTCGGAGATTGAGGCGGCGAGCAAGTAGGCGGTGCGGCGCATTCGTCGTTCTTGGGGAGCCGACGCGTGCCGCGGTCACTTGCGGCACACTCGGACAGCAATGGGGATGAGAGGTGAATTGAGATGAGGCGTTGGATATTGCAGACAGCGTGTGTGTTGGCCGCCGTCCTTTGGGTGGTCGTTGCCGTTCAGGCGG
>CAZCQN010000077.1:0-6529 GCA_964500825.1 uncultured Verrucomicrobiota bacterium
ATCCTTGAGAAACTCAGCAGGTTGTGTGAGCGTATCTCGGAGACGCAACACTAGCAGGCATTTCTCACAGAGAGCGGGCAGATGGCCGCACGACATGGCGTGGGCAACGACCTCTCAACCGGTTCCAACGCGCTCGTGCGCGGCCTCATCTAAACAGGCTGTCGCACACAGGCCACGGGCTCCGGCGTGCCGGGCGCGCATCCGAATCCGCTTGATTTGGGCCGGCGCACAGATCCAAGCCCCGCCAGGGGCGTCTGGAAGTAGCCTCGGGCGCCAGCCCGTGGTACGCGGACCCCAAAAAGAGCCCGAGCCCCGTCAGGGGCGATTGAGGACGCATGCGGACCGAGCTCAATCGCCCCTGAAGGGGCTCTGAGGCATTTCGTCGCATTCTGTTCCACGGGCTTGCGCCCGAGGCTATTGCCAATCGCCGCGAGGCGGCTCATTGGGCCGGATCGCGCGTGCAAAGGCTGTGAGAAATGCAGGCTAGGCGCAATACGGTTCACTTAGTGCCTGCGTTGCAGGTGGCACGGGCACCTTGCCCGTGGGAAACATGGGCCGGAGGCCCATGGCACATGGTAGGTGAACAGTATTGAGGCTAGGCGGTTCTCGCCGTCCGAGAGCCGGCACGCAGCGCGGCCCCGGCTACATGCCGAGGCCGATCGGCGGGCCGCCTTCCCAGTCTTCGGGCTGCGCCCACGGCAGGTCGGACTCGTCCTCGGCCATCTCCGGGCGGCCGCAGCCGCCGATGAGCACGAACGCTGTCGCTAGCAGGACGAGGACGAGCCATTTCGACATCCGTTTCATCGAGCGACCTTCCTGCTTCGTCCGGTTCGCGTTCAGAACTTCCTCACGCCGTCGCCGACCTGGACGTCGTCCTTCATCCAGTCGAGGACCAGATCGGCAGCTACCATCCGATTATACACCTTCGAGACCTGGCACTTGCCAATGAATTTCCGGCCCCGGTGCAGGATGAGGACCATGCCCTTCTCGACCCCGTCGCGCGCGCCGAGGTCGACCACGACGAAGCCGTAGCGCTCGTTGACCACGAGCACCTTGCCCTTGAGCCGCAGGCCGGTGGTCACACGCACCTTGCCCAGCGGAACGCCCTCGGCTTGCTCGCCGACGAGCGCTGCGTGCTGCATCTCGAGCTCGCGCTTCTCGGCCCGCACCTCATCGAGCTCGCGTTCGAGATCGCTCCGCGACGCTTGAGCGTCGCGCGGCGACGCCGCCTCGTCGCGTGCCGACACGGTTATCGCGACCGTCGGCTCGGTGTCCGCCGTGGTCGTCAGTGTGTCCAGGCCGGTGTCGTTCGCCTCCCCGGTCGTCGGCGTCGTCTCTTCGGCGAGCGCCACAACCGCCGGCTGTTCGGGCGGCGGCTCCGTGATGGCCGCGAGCTTGGCTTCGAGCTCGTCGATCTTCGCAACGTGCTCGCGGGCGAGGCGCTCCTTGGCGTCGCGCTCGTGCTCGAGCTCGCTGGCAATATCCTTGGCCTGGCGCAGCTTCTCCTGGTACTCGGAAACCTCCGCCCGGGCCAGCGTCAGTTCGGCTTCGAGATCACGGATGCGCTTCGCGTCGAGCCGGCGCTCATCCTCGACGCGCCGGTACTTTGCGTGGAAGTGCACGGCCGTCCCCGCCGCGGCGAGAACCAGCAAGCCGGCGATGAAGATCGAAACCCGTCCGTTGCTCATGCACGCCTCTCCGATGCTACTCTGCGAAGTAGCCCGCTACGTAGCACGAGTGCTGCGCATCCGATGTACCGTCTACCACCTCGAGCGAGCGCGGTCAAGGCGGCAGCCGGCCGGTCGGCGCGTCGCGTTGTTGGCCCAGGACTTGCATGCTATAGTCGGCGCAACGTGTGAACCGGACACCATCGTATGCCGATATTGCTCAAGGCGATTCTGCTCGGGATTGTCCAGGGACTGACCGAGTTCCTGCCGATCAGCAGCTCCGGCCACCTCGTCGTCTTCCACGACCTGTTCGGGTTCCACGACGGCTCGCTCCTGTTCGACGTGTTTGTGCACGTCGGCACGCTCGTGCCCGTCGTCGTGGTGTTTCGCAAGGACATCGCCGCGCTGCTCACGACGCGGCGGCGCTGGCTGCTGCTACTCGCCGTCGGGACGGTGCCGATCGTCTGCGTCGGCGTGCTCCTGCACGACGCGATCGAGCTCGCGTTCGCCACGAGCCGGTGGGTCGGACTGCTGCTCGTGCTCAACGGCGTCGTCCTGTTCGCCGGGAGCCGGCTCGACACGCTCCGGCGCAAGCAACCGGCCGGCTGGCTGCACGCCGTGACGGTCGGCCTCGCGCAGGCGGTGGCCATCCTGCCCGGCATCTCGCGCTCGGGCAGCACGATCTCGATCGGCCTGGCGACCGGGCTCGATCGCGAGGACGCCGCGCGGTTCTCGTTCCTGCTGGCGATCCCGGCCATCCTGCTCGCGCTCGCCTACAAGCTGTGGCAGGTCGTCGGCGGCGCCGACCAGGTCGCGGCCGACATGTGGGGGCCGATCGCGGCGGGCACGCTCGTGTCGATGCTCGTTGGCTACGGCGCGCTGCGCGGGCTGCTGGCCGTCGTGCGCCGGCACCGGCTGTGGTGGTTCGGGTGGTACTGCCTCGGTGCGGGTGCGGCGCTGCTCGTGTACCATCTTGTGCAGTAGGCCTTGCGCCACCCTGGGCCTCGTGCGATACTGGGTCGGGGTAGGCGTGAGGACACGAAGGGGGCCTCGCGCATCGCATGGCGCTCCAACGGCGGCGCGACAACAAGCCAAGTTCTCCTCGGCGGCACGCTGAGCTGCGGGCGTTGCTGTGGTTCGGCGTCGCGGCGCTGCTGTGGCTTGCTGTCTTCTTCTACAATCCGGCCACGAACCCGCTGCTGACGACCGACGCGACCGGCTCGGGCCGCAACTACACGGGCATGGCCGGCTCGGCGTGCGGCTACGTGTTTCTGTTCCTCTTCGGGCTGACCGCCTACGTGATCCCGCTCTTCCTGGCCGTCTACAGCGTCCTGCTTTTCGTGCGCCGGCCGATGCCGCGGCCGGCGGTCAAGGCGGTGCTGCTCGTCGTGCTTGGCGTGTCGGCCGCGTGCCTGCTCGATCTCCAGGGCGCGCGGCTCGCGGCGGGGCGGTTCGCGTACCTGGCGACGATGGAAGGGCCGGGCGGCTACGTCGGCCACCGGCTCGTCGTGCACGTGCTGCGGCCGGGCGTCGGCACGTTCGGCACGGCGACGCTCGCCACCCTCGTGTTCGTCGCCGCGCTCATCGGGATGACCGAGGTGCAGGTCTACCCGGCCGTCCGCGCGATTGGCCGCGCAGGCGCCGCGGCAGGCCGCGGGATCGGGCGCGGGGTGGTCGCCGTGTGGGGCGCACTCGGCAGCGGCGTCGGGTTCGTCCGCGAGAAGATCGGCGAGTACCGCGACCGACGGGCCGCCGTGCGGGCCGAACTCGAGGATGCGGCGGCGGGATCGCGCGCGCTCGGTGGTGGTGCGCGTGCCTCGAAGCGCGTCGTCGACCACGCCGCGGCTGAGGCCCCCAGGAAGCGGCGCGCGAAAGCGACGCCCAAGGCGCCGCCCAGGCCCGCGCCCGAGCCGGCGTCAGGCGCCGCGTTCGGCCCGTATCGCTTGCCGCCGCTCGACCTGCTTGAGACGGGCCCGCAGCCGAACAAGCGCGACATCGAGGAGACCCTCAAGGCGAACGCCGTCACGCTCGAGGAGACGCTCGAGCATTTCGGCATCGAGGCGACCGTCGGCGAGATCCACCGCGGCCCGGTCATTACGCGCTACGAGCTCCACCCGGCGCCGGGCGTCAAGGTCCAGTCGATCACGCAGCGCGCCGACGACCTGGCGCTCGCGCTCAAGGCGCTCAGCGTGCGCATCATCGCGCCGGTCCCCGGCCGCGGCGTCGTCGGGATCGAGATCCCGAACGATCAGAAGAGCTTCGTTTACCTCAAGGACGTGCTCTCGTCCGACGCATTCCGCTCGTTCAAGGGCCGGATCCCGGTCGGAATCGGCAAGTCGGTTTCGGGCGACGTGGTCGTGTCCGATCTCGCCGAGATGCCCCACCTGCTCATCGCCGGCACGACGGGCTCGGGCAAGAGCGTGTGCATCAACTCGCTGCTGGCGACGCTGCTCTACACGATGCGGCCCGACGAGCTGAGGCTGATGCTC
This sequence comes from uncultured Verrucomicrobiota bacterium, assembly GCA_964500825.1. Classification (GTDB taxonomy): domain Bacteria; phylum Auribacterota; class JABMQX01; order JAFGEW01; family JAFGEW01; genus CAYUZG01. The sequence continues at coordinate 4,157 of CAZCQN010000077.1, forward strand.
ATCGACCCGAAGAAGGTCGAGCTGTCCGACTTCGACGGCCTGCCGCACCTGCTCGTGCCGGTCATCACCGAGTCGAAGAAGGTGGCCCACGGCCTGAGCTGGCTCGTGCGCGAGATGGAGAAGCGCTACGACTACCTGTCCGAGGCCGGCGTGCGCAACATCGAGGGCTACAATGCCCGGCCGATCGAGGCCGAGCAGCCCGTCCGCGTCAATGACGCGCGCAACCTGCGCGACAACGAGGCGATCGACCCGCTGCCCGAGCGGCTGCCGTACATCATCGCCGTGATCGACGAGCTCGCCGACCTGATGATGATCGCGCCGGCCGAGATCGAGAACGCGATCCGGCGCCTGGCGCAACTGTCGCGCGCGGTCGGCATCCACCTCGTGTTCGCCACGCAGCGGCCGTCGGTCGACGTGATCACCGGCGTGATCAAGGCCAACTTCCCGACACGCGTCGCGTTCCAGGTCGCCTCGAAGGTCGATTCGCGCACGGTCATCGACACGGTCGGCGCCGAGAAGCTCATCGGCACCGGCGACTGCCTCTTCATGCCGCCCGGCACGTCGCGCCTCGTCCGCGCGCAGGCCACCTTCCTGAGCGACGCCGAGCTGCGCCGTGTGCTCAAGTTCATCAAGGACCAGGCCGAGCCGGCCTACGACGAGACCGTGCTGGCCGGCAGCGACGAGACCGACGAGGCGCTGGGCGAGCTCTTCGACGACGACCTGTTCGACAAAGCCGTCGCGCTCGTCAAGGCCAAGGGCGAGGCGTCCGCGTCGTTCCTCCAGCGGCGGATGCACATCGGGTATGCGCGCGCCGGCCGCCTCGTCGACATGATGGAAGCGCGCGGCATCGTCGGTCCCGCCCGCGGCTCGAAGCCGCGCGAACTCCTCGTCGCCTACGACGAGGAGGAGTGATCTCTCGCAGAGCCGCAAAGCCCGCAGAGGAACCCGCTGGCGGTTGTTCTCTCTCTGCGGCCTCTGCGTCTCTGCGAGACAAAGAAAAGGCCGCGGCGGGTGGTGTGCCCGTCGCGGCCTTTGTGTTGGCTGGTCTGCTTTCCGAAACGTGCGATGCGCTTCGCTAGCGGTTGCTGCCGGCGTCGCTGTGGGACCTGTCTGATCCGGACCCGGAGCCGGACGACGACGAGCTTGAACCTGGTTCCCCGCCGGAACCGGACCTGGAGCGTCCGCGGCCACCCCGGCGGCGGCCACCCCGGCGGCGCCTGGATGGGCCATCGTCCTCGCGGCTGCTGGGCGAGCTCGAGAGCGCCGGTGCGGGTCTGCGACTGGGCGTCGTCGAGCCGTACGCGCGACGCGCGGGCAGCGGTGCGCCGCAGAAGCGGCACTTGGTTGCCACCTCGAGGACCGTCATGCCGCACGCGGGGCACGTCCGCGTGCGCTCGCGCACGTAGCCGCGCGGCTTGGCGAGCACCGTCCGGATCGCCGCGACGGCCAGCGCGGTCATGCACACGGCGTAGATCAGGTACGAGATGAACTGGCCGACGTGCACGCTGGAGCCGGCGACCGTCACTTTTTCGATGGCGGGCACGCCAGCGTACAGCAGCGGCATGACGATGTGCGCCACGAAGGACCGCACGAGGAAGTGGACGCCGACTGCGATGAGGGCGGCGCCGACCAACAGGAACAGGATCGGCACGCCGTAGCTGCGCAGCGACTCGATGAAGTCGTTTCGCTTGCGGCGCCGTTCGTCGCCGGAAGGCGCGAGCGCGTTCGTGTCGTCTCGCACGTTGAAGAGTGATTCGATAGCAGACCGGAATCGTTCAGCCATAGTGTCTCCTGCTCTCGCTGAGAGGGTGGTGGCAGGCGCTGAATCTGCGCTGCGCACTCTGCCTGCGGCCGCACCCGAACGCGTCGGGTGGCGGGGCGACGTGGTGTGCCGGGTCACACTTGCCCGCCATGAGACAGCTTGCCCGCTACAGACGGGCGAGCATGGGCGCGAACGTTGGACGTTCGTTCACGCACCGGAGGCGGCCGGTTCGTGGCGCGCGCTAAGTGCCTACCGATGGTTAGCTACAGACGAGCAATGGAGAGGAAGTTGCGCAGAAGCTGCATGCCCGGCCTCGTCAGGATCGACTCGGGATGGAACTGCACCCCAAAGGTCAGGTGCTCGCGATGGCGAAGGCCCATTACCTCGTCCTGGTCGGTCCACGCGGTCACAACGAGCTCATCGGGCAGCGTCTCCCTGCGCACGATGAGTGAATGGTAGCGGGTCGCCTCGAACGGGCTTTCGAGCCCCTCGAACAGGCCGTCGCCGGTGTGGTAGATGGACGACACCTTGCCGTGCATCAAACGGTCGGCACGGTCGACGACCCCTCCAAACACCTCTCCAATGCACTGATGGCCTAAGCAGACTCCTAA
>CAZCQN010000077.1:6629-13756 GCA_964500825.1 uncultured Verrucomicrobiota bacterium
CGACGACCCCTCCAAACACCTCTCCAATGCACTGATGGCCTAAGCAGACTCCTAAAATGGGAACTCTGCCTGAGAAAGAGCGAATGACATCCTTCGAGATGCCAGCCTCCTTGGGCGTGCACGGCCCGGGCGATATCACGATCGCCTCGGGCGCAAGGGCTTCGATCTCGTCCAGGCCGACCTTATCGTTCCGGCGGACGTCTAGCCCTTCACTACGCTGGCCTTCTGAGGCCAGCCTCAGCTCGCCCAAGTACTGGACCAAGTTATACGTGAACGAGTCGTAGTTGTCAATCACGAGCAACATGCGTGCCGTCTCCGCCTGGTGCGGCGCTTCAGGTCTTTTCTGTCGCCCCTTCGGGGCTCTTATGTTTCTTTCGGCGCTGTTCCCTGGGGCTGACGCCCCAGGCTATGATCTGTCGCCCCTTCGGGGCTCCGCTCACGTTCAGGTCACCTTCTCCCAGGCGCTTACGCCCAGGGTTATGGTCTGTCGCCCCTTCGGGGCTGATAACCTGACGCGCGAGAGGCGATATCCGTGTCTATCTGTGCAGATCCGTGGTGAATGCCTCTTAGTAGTTCTCGGCGAGCGTGATCGCCTTGAGCATGCCGCGCGCCTTGCTGCGCGTCTCCTCGTATTCGCGCTCGGGCACGGAGTCGGCCACGATCCCGGCGCCGGCCTGGACGTAGCACTTACCGTTCTTGATGACGATGGTGCGGATCGTGATGCAGGTGTCGAGGTTGCCGTTGAAGCTGACGTAGCCGACCGCGCCGGCGTACGGGCCGCGGCGCGTCCTCTCGAGCTCCTCGATGATCTGCATCGCCCGGATCTTAGGCGCGCCGCTCACCGTGCCGGCCGGGAAGCTCGCCTTGAACACGTCGAACGCGCTGCGGCCCTCCTCGAGCGTGCCCTGGACGCCGCTGACGATGTGCATCACGTGGCTGTAGCGCTCGATCACCATGAGGTCGGGCACGTGGACTGTGCCGTAGCGGCTGACGCGGCCGACGTCGTTGCGGCCCAGGTCGACGAGCATGATGTGCTCGGCCAGCTCCTTGGGGTCGGCGAGCAGCTCCTTCTCGAGCGCGGCGTCCTCCTCGGGCGTGGCGCCGCGCGGGCGCGTGCCGGCGATCGGGCGCACCTCGATCGTGCCGTCCTCGCAGCGGACCATGATCTCGGGGCTCGCGCCGACGAGCGCGAGGCCGCCCGCGGCCGGGTCGCCGAACTTGAGGTAGTACATGTACGGCGACGGGTTGACGCTGCGCAGCGCGCGGTAGACGTCGAACGGCGCCGACCGGCTCTCGACCTCGAACCGCTGGCTCAGCACGACCTGGAAGATGTCGCCCGCGCGGATGTACTCCTTGCTCTGTTCGACGATCGACTCGAACTCGGCCTGCTCGAACGTGGAGCGTACCGCGTCCGCTTCGGCCGCGCGCACGGCGGACGGCTCGCGCGCCTCGACGTGCTCGACCATTGTATGGGGCCCCGGCTGCACGAGCCGGTTGACGAGCCGGTCGATCTTGCGGCACGCGGCCTCGTAGGCGGCCGCGGGATCGTCCTCGACGTGCGCGTTCGACACGACCCGGATCGTGTGGTTGATGTGGTCGAAGATGCAGATCGTGTCGGTGATCATGAACGCGAGCTCGGGCAGCTCGAGGTCGTCGGGGTTCTTTTGAGGGATGTCCTCGATGTACTGGATCACGTCGTAGGCGAAGTAGCCGACCGCCCCGCCGAAAAACCGCGGCAGCTCGGGCAGCTCGACGACCCGGTAGCGGCCAAGGAGCTTCTCGAGCTCGTCGATCGGGCTCCCGTCGCACGTGGTGGTCGTTTCGCGGCCGTCCTCGATAAGGGTCACCTCCCGACCGCGGGCGCGGAAGATCACGCTCGGGCCCGAGCCGAGGAAGCTGTAGCGGGCGATCTTCTCGCCGCCCTCGACGCTCTCGAGCAAGAAACCATAATCGTGTCCCGGCGCTCCGCCGGGGCGACGGTCGATCTTGGCGAAGGCCGACACCGGCGTCTCCATGTCGGCCATGAACTCGCGGTAGACGGGCACGAGGTTGCCGCGCTTGGCAAGCTCGATGAAGCGCTCTTTGTCCGGCGTGTACATCGGCGGGCCGGCACTAGTCGGCGCCCTCGGCGGGCGCGATCTCGGCCGGGCCACCCTCGTCGGCCGGGGCCGTGTCGTCGACGAACAGGCCCGAGACGGGCGTCGCTTCGAGCTCGATCGGCTCGAACTCGCCGAAGCCGTCGGGGAAGTCGTCGATCGCCTCGGGCTTGCCCACCACGAGGATCGTCGCGCGGCCGGGATGGATGAGGCGCTTGGCGACGCGCACGAGGTCGGCCTTCGTCACGGCGCGGATGATCTCCAGGTAGCGATCGAGGTAGTCGCCGGGCAGGCCCATCGCCTCGATCTCGACCTTCTGCTCGACGATCCACTGTGCGCTCCGGAATCGGAAGACGAACTGGTTCTCGATGGCCCGCTTGGCGCGTGCGAACTCCTCGTCGCTGACCTCCTCGCGCGTGACGCGCTCGAGCTCGTCGAGGATCATGACGATCGCCTGCTCGGTCATCTTGGTTCTCGTGAAGCAGTAAGCGAAGAACAGGCCCGTGTAGCGCGGCGCCATGAAGTAGCTGCCGACGCTGTAGGCAAGTCCCGCCTTCGTGCGCACCTGCTCCATCAGGCGCGAGCCGAAGCCCCCGCCGCCGAGGATGTCGTTGAGCACGTAGGCGGCGTAGTAGTCGGGATCGAGCCGGTCGATGCCGAGGTGGCCGATGATGATGTTCGATTGCGGCAGCTCCTTGTCAACGAAGCTGAGCGAGCGGGCGAAGTCCGTCGGGATCGGCGGCGGCTCGGGGACGTCGAGATCGGCCTTCGGCCAGTCGCCGAACGCCGCCTCGAGCTTGGCGAGCATCTCGTCGCGCTCGAAGTCGCCCGAGACGCCCATGATCGTGTTGTTCGGGTGGAAGAACCGTGCGTGGAACGCGACAAGGTCGTCGCGCGTGATCCGGGCCACGGTCTCTGGGTAACCGATCACACGCCGCGCGTAGGGGTGGTCGCCGTAGAGCAGCTCGCGGAACTCGCGGAACAGCATCTCCTGGGGGTCATCGTTCTCGCGCAGGAATTCCTCGGCCAGCTCGGACTTGCGGAGCGCGATCTTCGCCTCGTCGAACCGGGGCCGGCGCACGATGTCGGCAAAGATCCCGAGGCCCGTGTCGAGGTCCTTGGTCAGCACGTCGAGGGTGGCGACGCCGCGCTCGCGCGAGATGTCGACCTCGACCTGTGCGGCGACGAACTCGAGCGTCTCGTTCACCTCGTCCGGCGTCATCGTGGCCGTGCCGCCGGTGCGCATCACGTCGCCCGTGAGCGCCGCCAGGCCGGCCTTGTCGGCCGGCTCGTAGATCTCGCCCGTGTCGGTGTGCGAGTAGATCTTCACGAGCGGGAGCGTATGGTCCTCCATCAGGTAGACCACCAGGCCGTTGTCGAGCACAACGCGCTCGACTTCGGGCAGCTCGAACTCCAGGGGCTCGAACTCGAGCGTCCGCGGGTCGACCACCTTCGACGAGTCCGCGCCGCCGGCCGGCCGGCTGGTCTCCGTCACGCTCTCGGGGATCGGCTTGGCTGCGCGCACTGGCGGCGGCGTCGCGCTTGGGTGCCGCTCTTGGCACCCCAGGGCAAGCGCGACCCCAATGGTTGCGACCAGGAGCACAATGCCGGCGCCCTTACGGGTCATTCTCCACCTCGTGTGATGGTCTTGGCTTGAGCGCCCGATCATCGTGGAGCACCGTCGCAGTGTCAAGACGGAACATCGGCCCCGCGCGACCACACGAGTCATCATCGCGCGTGGCTTGCAGCGGTTTCGTCGAGAATGGCGAGAAAGGGTTTGACACACTCAGATGCGCGAGCGTAATCTCCGCTCTTGTCTTGACCCTTCGTGCGGGCAAACGCGCGCGTTGTCCCGGTCGTGCGTGAGCTTCGCGCGGGTTGGGGGAAGCTCACTCTGCGAGAGGGGAGTCCGTCCGGGCTGGACCGATTTGTTCGCCGCCGAGCGTGGTGCTGCAACGGGTTGGCGTGAACGAGGTTACGAGGTCAGAACCAGCCACCGGGCGCGCGGCGGCCACCGCATGACGGCCGGTGGCATACTCCTTGCGGAAATACTCGTCGGGGCTTTGTCTCCCACATGAAAGCATGAGCTTTTGTTCAGTACCATAAACAAACTGTAACACATGGGAGAAGGCATTATGCTACGTTTCAGGATGTCACGCGCCGGCTTCACGCTTGTTGAGCTGCTCGTCGTGATCGCCATCATCGGGATCCTGGCCGGGATGCTCCTGCCGGCGTTGGCGCGGGCGCGCGAGTCGGCCCACCGGGCGGCGTGCCTGAGCAACCTCAAGCAGCTCGGGCTCGCCATGAAGCAGTACGCCCAGGACTTCAAAGATGTTTACCCGTGGAGCAAGGACTCAGTCACCAACGCGGAGGATAACGCCTGGAAGGCCCTTGGGATGATGTACCCCAACTACTGCACGGCGTTTGCCACCTACATCTGCCCCAGCTCGCGCGACCGGACGCTCAAGGCGCCCAGGACCACCGGTGACGAGGGCGAGATCGAGAAGGAGCCGCTCGATCCGTTCGGCGACCCCCCGGTCACTAATGACAAGGGCACTAGTTACAGCTACTGCTTCAACTACAACGACAACGACCCGATACCCTGGACGGAGATTACCAAGGCGACCGTCCGGATCGGTGCCGACAAGAAGGCCGGCCCCAAAGGGGGGCCGACTAATGACGAGGTGATCAAGTTCAACCACAAACGCGACGGCCGGAACGTCCTGTACCAGGACGGCCACGTCGCGTGGAAGGCCGGCACGAAGAAGGGCCTCGACCCTGATGAGGACGACGACGAGGTCGGTGACCCGGACTACGAGGCGTTCCGGGTGTATTGGAGCGACCCGCCAATCACCGAGGTCAAGTAGCTGAGCGTACTTGCTGCGAGACCTGTTGAGAACACGACGGGGGATGGCCGATGGCCATCCCCCGTTTCTGTGCCTAGACCTGCACCAACCTCCCAAGATGTTGCCGGCTGGCATGCGGGTGGGGTATCGTGTCGCCGCACCGGCCACCGGCTCTTGCCCGGCTAGCCATTGGCCGGGCGTGGTGAACGAACCAGGGTAGGGCTCGAGTATGGCGCATGCTGGAAAGACGAGACTTGCCGACCGGGTGCTCGCGTTCGATTCGTCGGGCATCCGAAGGGTGTTCGACCTCGCGCAGGAGCTCGAGGACCCGATCGACCTGAGCATCGGGCAGCCGGACTTCGACGTGCCGGCCGCGCTCAAGGACGAGGCGAAGCGCTGGCTCGACGCCGGCTTCAACAAGTACACGGTCACCCAGGGCATCGCCGAGCTCCGCGAGCGCCTCCGCGCCCGGTACGAGGCCGACGGCATCGAGGTGGGCGACGTAGTCATCACCTCCGGCGTCTCGGGCGGTCTCGTGCTCGTGCTGCTGGCGCTGTTGAACCCGGGCGACGAGGCGCTCGTGCCCGATCCGTACTTCGTCATGTACAAGCACCTGACAAATCTGATCGGCGGCGTGCCGCGCCTCATCGACACCTACCCCGACTTCGTGCTGACGGCCGAGGCGGTCGAGGCGGCCGTGACGCCCCGGACGCGCCTGCTCTTCGTCAACTCGCCGGCGAACCCGACCGGCGCCACGCTCGACGAGGCGCAACTGCGCGCTATCGCCGCCGTGGCCGAGCGCCACAACCTCGTGATCGTTTCCGACGAGATCTACGAGAGCTTCCAGTATGACGCGGCGCCCGTGAGCGTTGCCCGGTTCTGGCCCAAGACCGTGATCCTCAACGGGCTTTCGAAATCGCACGCGATGACCGGCTGGCGGCTCGGTTGGGCCGCCGGCCCGGCCGACATCATCCGCGAGATGATCAAGGTGCAGCAGTACTCGTTCGTCTGCGCGCCGTCGTTCGCGCAGAAGGCGGCGCTCAAGGCGTTCGACGAGCCGACAGACCAGGCACGCGACGCCTACCGCCGCAAGCGCGACATCATGTACGAGGGGCTCAAGGAGCGCTTCCGCGTCGTCAAGCCGAGCGGCGCCTTTTACCTCTTCCCCGAGGCGCCCGGCGGCGACGGCGCCGCGTTCGCCGAGCTGGCCGTGCGGAACAACGTGCTCGTCGTGCCCGGCAACGTCTTCAGCGACCGGAACACGCACTTCCGCGTCTCGTTCGCCGCACGCGACGAGACGCTGCGCCGGGGCGTCCAGGTCCTCAACTCACTCGCCTAGGAACGGGCGGTCCGTGCGCACATTCGATTCGCGCATGCTCGGCGAAATGGGTCTTGCCACCGGCCTATGGTCATCGACGGAATGGATTGACGGCACGATGTAGGGCAGGGCCAGGGGCCCCGCCCTACATCGCTCACGCGTGCAAGAGCTACCGGGTGTCAAGACAAATGGTTGATGACCATCAGCCGGTGGCAGACGGTTCTCCAACGCTGACGCGTTGGAGAAGCCGGTGCCGGCTGGAAGCCGGCAAGGAAGCCGGGGGGCACGGGGTTGCCGCCTATTCCCAGCGGAGACCGATCACCGCGAGGGCAATCGTGGAATGAAGACGAAGGACGCAACTCAACAGCCGCAGCGCACGTGGTACGCCGACGGGCTGCAGTTCGAGTGCACCGGCTGCGGCCACTGCTGCCGCTGGGGCGAGGGGTACGTGTGGATCAGCGAGCGCGAGATCCACGCGATGGCCAACCACCTCGGCCTCGACGTGCTCGAGTTCGCCCGCCAGTACGTCCGCCGCGTCGGCACCTGCTATAGCCTCAAGGAGCGGGCCGACTACCGCTGCGTGCTGCTCGACGAGGCGGTAGGACGGGGCGACCGCTGCCGCGTCTACCCGGCCCGCCCGACGCAGTGCCGCACCTACCCCTTCTGGCGCGAGCACCTCAAGAGCGCCAAGGCCTGGCAGGCACTCGCCGACGACTGCCCCGGCCTCAACCAGGGCCGCCTCTACACCGCCGACGAAATCGACGCGCTCGCCCGCGAGACCGAGGAGGACTTCCTCTAGCAGGCTGCTGAAGAACCCTGCCGGCGCCAGAGAATCTCCATCTGTTGCGGAATGCTTCTGTCGCCCCT
>CAZCQN010000078.1:0-6940 GCA_964500825.1 uncultured Verrucomicrobiota bacterium
AGGTCCTCGGCTGCGGCGGCGCGATGGCTTGGCTGCGGCGCACCAAGTCCGGCTTTTTCACGATCGAGGACGCCGTGACGCTCGAGGCGCTGGAGCAGAAAAGCGTCGATGAGATCTACGCCTTGCTCATGCCGACCGAACGGGCGATCCGAAAACGCGGGGTACAGCCCAGATGAAAGTGATCCGCGGCCTACGCGATATGAAGCCGATCGAGGATCCCGTCGCGCTGACCGTCGGCACGTTCGATGGCGTCCACCTCGGCCACCAGGCGATTCTGCGGCGGACGGTCGAGCTCGCCAAGGCCCGCGGCGCCTTGAGCGCCGTGATCACCTTCGAGCCCCACCCGCGCACCGTCCTCGGTCGCCCCGAGGAAGGGCGGCTGCTGACCTCGGCCGAGCACAAGCTCCAACTGATTGAGGCTGAAGGGATTGACGTGTGCATCGTCGTCAAGTTCGACCGCTCATTCGCCGATATTGATGCCGAGGCCTTCGTCACGGACCTGCTGAGCGCCAAGTTCCGCATTCAGGCCATCATCGTGGGGACCACCAGCCGGTTCGGAAAAAACGCTTCCGGTAACGCCCGGTTTCTGCAAGAATGCGGCGAGCGACTCGGGTTCGACGTCGAGATCGGCGATTCGGTCCGCGTTGACAAGATGGTCGTCAACAGCAGTGTCGTGCGCACGCTCGTCCAGGGAGGTGAGCTCGACCAGGCGGCCGCGTTCCTCGGCAGGCCCTACTCGCTGCTCGGGACCGTTGTGCAGGGCGCGACCCGCGGGCGCCGCGTGGGCTACCCCACCGCGAACCTCGACCCGCACAACGAGGTCGTGCCGCCGAGCGGCGTGTACGCCGTCCGCGTGGGGCTCGCCGGGCGGGTGCTCGGCGGGGTGCTCAACATCGGCTACCGGCCGACGTTCGAGGACCCGGACCAGGTCTCACAGGTCGTCGAGGTCCACCTGCTCGACTTCGACGAGCCGATTTACGGCCGCGAACTCGAGGCGATCTTTGTCAAGAAGCTCCGCGAGGAGCTTCGATTCGACAGTGTTGAGCTGCTGCGCGAGCAGATTCGCTCCGACACCCGTGAGGCGCGCCGGCTCCTCGGCGAGCAGCGCACCGACGCGGCCCGCGCCGACGCGGGCCGCCCTTCCCGGGCGGGGGATCTGGGCGGCGGAGCTCCATAGAGCCTTAGACTACGGCGGACGAGTCGCCGACGTCCGAAGACCCTCGGACCGGCGTCGGGCAGCGTCCGGCACCGGTGGGCGGTCTCTCCGTGGTCTAGGGGGATTCGGAAACGCACCATCAACGGAGGGCAATCGCAATGGTGCTGGACAAGGCGAGAAAAACCGAGATCATGAAGGAGTACGGACTCCACGAGCGAGACAGCGGTTCCTCGGACGTGCAAGTCGCGCTCCTGACGGAACGCATCAACGACATCACCAACCACCTCAAAGCACACGGCAAGGACCACCACAGCCGGCGCGGCTTGCTCAAACTGGTCGGCCGGCGCCGGAGGCTCCTTGATTACCTGCGCGAAACCGATCCGGAACGTTACAGTTCCTTGATTCAACGGCTCAACCTGCGCAAGTAGCGACACATCGAGCCGACTTACCTGATGTTGTGGTAAAGGGAGACCTGAATTGGAAACGACAGTGCAACGAGTCAGTGTGCCCGTCGGAGCGAAGGAGCTCATCATCGAAACGGGCAAAATGGGCCGCCAGGCCAACGGCGCCGTTACCGTGCAGTGCGGCGACACGATCGTGTTCGCCGCCGCCACGATGGGCGACCCGCGTGAGGGCATCAGCTTCTTTCCCCTCACGATTGACTATCGCGAGATGACGTGCGCCGCCGGGCGTTTCCCCGGTGGCTACATCAAGCGCGAAGGGCGCCCGACCGAAAAGGAAGTCCTCACCTGCCGTCTCACGGACCGGCCGCTGCGGCCGCTCTTCCCCGACGGGTTGTTTAACGAGGTGCAGGTCATCATCCACGTGATCAGTGCCGACGACAAGAACGACCCCGACGTGCTCGCCATGGTCGGGGCATCGGCCGCGCTGACCATCTCGGACATCCCGTTCGAGGGACCGATCGCCGGCGTGCGCGTTGGCGTGTTGGGCGGCGAGCTGGTCGTCAATCCCGACGTCACCGATTTCGACAAGCTCGAACTCGAGATGGTCATGGCCGGCACGGCCGACGCCGTCGCGATGGTCGAGGGCGGCGGCAAGGTCGTGCCCGAGTCGAAACTGATCGAGGCAATCAAGTTCGGCCACGAGCATGTCCGGCAGATCACGGCCGCCATCGAGCAGCTCCGTGAGCTGGCCGGCAAGCCAAAGGCGAAACCGGAGCTCATCATTGTCTCCGACGAGCTGCTCGAGAAGACGCGCGCCATCATGGAGCCCGACCTGCTCGAACGCCTCACGATCAAAGAGAAGCAAGCGCGCAACGAGGCGCTCGCCGAGCTGCACGAGAAGGTGCGTGAGCAGTTGTTGCCCGACGTGCCCGAAAGCCAGCAGGTGCCCGAGGATGCACCGACGCCGAAGCAAGTCAGCCTCGCGATCAAGCAGGTCGAGAAACAGGTGCTCCGCAAGCTGGCGCTTGAGCAGAGCAAGCGGATCGACGGCCGCGGCCTCGACGAGGTGCGCCCGATCGCCGTCGAGGTCAGCGTCATGCCGCGCGCGCACGGCTCAGCGCTGTTTACGCGCGGCGAGACCCAATCGCTGGCGCTCGCCACGCTCGGCGGCGAGTCCGACGAGCAGCGCGCCGACACCCTCGTCGGCGAGGAGAGCAAGAAGTTCATGCTCCACTACAACTTCCCGCCCTTCTGCACCGGCGAGTGCAAGCCGATCCGCGGCCCGAGCCGCCGTGACATCGGTCACGGCCACCTGGCCGAACGCTCGCTCAAGCCCGTCATGCCGAGCGAGGAGGACTTCCCGTACACGATCCGCATCGTCTCGGAAGTCCTCGAGTCGAACGGCTCCTCGTCAATGGCCAGCGTCTGCAGCGGCTCGCTTGCGCTGATGGACGCCGGGATCCCGACGAGCGCCCCCGTCGCCGGCATTGCGATGGGCCTCATCCTCGAGGATGGCCGGAGCTGCGTGCTTACCGACATCCTCGGGACCGAGGACGCGCTCGGCGACATGGACTTCAAGCTCGCCGGAACGAGCGAGGGCATCACCGCGTTCCAGATGGACATCAAGGTCGGCGGCATTAGTGAGGAAGTCATGGCCGAAGCGATCGAGCGCGCGCGCGTCGGCCGGCTCCACATCCTCGAGAAGATGAACGCGGCGTTGGCCCAGGCGCGACCCGACCTGTCGCCGTACGCGCCGCGCATCACCACGATCCACATCAACCCCGAGAAGATCGGCGCCGTGATCGGCCCCGGCGGCAAGGTCGTTCGCCTGATCCAGAGCACGCTCGACGTGCAGATCAACCTCGAGGACGACGGCAAGGTCAGCATCCTGTCGAACGACGCCGAGAACGCCAAGAAAGCAGTCGCGTGGGTCGAGGAGCTCTCTGCCGAGGTCGAGGTGGGCAAGGTCTACCGCGGCACGGTCGCGCGCATCCTCGGCATCGGCGCATTCGTCGAGGTGTTGCCCGGCCAAGAGGGCTTGGTGCCCATTTCCGAGCTGTCCGAGGAGTACGTCGACCGCGTCGAGGACGTCGTCCGCATCGGCGACGAGGTTATGGTCAAAGTCACCGAGATCGACGACCGCGGCCGCGTCAACCTGAGCCGGCGCTTGGCGATGAACCCCGACGCGCCCGAGCGGCCCAAGCGCCCGCCACGCGACCGCGGCAGCTTCGATCGCCGCGACCGTGGCCCCCGCGGAGACAGCCGGGGCGGCGGACGCGGTGATCGGGGAGACAGCCGCGGCGGCGGCCGGAGTGATCGACGCAGCGGCCCCAGGAGAGGCGGTTAATAGGCCGGACCGGCCGTCAGAAGGGACGCAAACACGCAGCCCAAGAGACGCCGCGTTTCTTGGGCTGTTCGACTGTGGCCGGACATCGCGCCGGCGCATTGCCGGTTGCGCCAACTGACGGACTCATGCGCATCGAGACGTTCACACTCGGCGAGCTTCAGGAAAACGCCTACCTCGTTCTGGCAGAACGAGGCCTCGCCCTCGACGACGAAAGCGGGGTAGGCGTCGTCGTCGATCCCGGCGATTACCCCGCCCGCCTCATCGACCGCATCGAGCGCAGCGGTGCCACGCTCCGCGCCATCCTGCTCACCCACGGCCACTGGGACCACGTCAACGGCGTGCGCGACGTCAAGGCCGCCTTCGGCGCGCCCGTCTATCTCCACGGAGCGGACGCCCCGCTCTACGAGCACCTCGCCGAGCAGGCCGAGGTGTTTGGTTTCCACGCCGACCCCCAGCCGCCGCTCGACCACGTGGTGAACGACGGCGACATCCTGGACTTCGGGCCCCTGCGGTTCGAGGTGTTCCACACGCCCGGCCACACCCCCGGCGGCGTCTGCTACAGGCTTGTCGGCGCAGGCAAGGGCGAGGACGTCGTCTTCGTCGGCGACACGATTTTCGCCGGCGGCGTCGGTCGCACCGACCTGCCCGGCGGCTCCTTCGAGCAGCTCGTCAAGGGCATCCGCCAAGAACTCCTCACCCTTGACGACAACGTCACCCTCTACCCCGGCCACGGCTCGCCCACCACCGTCGGCGCCGAACGCTCCTCCAACCCGTTTCTGCATTAGGACTGCCCGACAGCGGCCGCCTGACCTGATGTAGGGCGGGGCCCCCTGGTCCCGCCGTCCTCTGGCAATCTGTCAAAATCCCTGGGTGACTGCCCCTACCGCCGCCGGCGGCCCAGGGCGCGTCTCATCTCGAGCTCGGCGTCACGCGCCTTGATGTCCTCGCGCTTGTCGTGCAGCAGCTTGCCCTTGGCGAGGCCGATCTCGACCTTCGCGCGGCCGCGCTTGAAATACATGCGCGTCGGCACGAGCGCGAACCCGCGCTCGGCCGTCTTGCCGTAGAGGCGCCTGATCTCCTGCCGGTGCATGAGCAGCTTGCGCGGCCGGATCGGGTCGTGGTTGTGGATGTTGCCGTACTCGTACGGGCTGATGTGGCAGTTGAGAAGCCAGACCTCACCATCGACCACGCGCGCATACGCCTCGCGTAGTTGTACCTTCGCCGCGCGCAGCGACTTGACCTCCGTGCCCTGCAAGGCGATGCCCGCCTCGTAGGTCTCGAAGATGTGGTAGTTGTGCCGCGCGTGCCGGTTCGTGGCGATTGGCTTGATCTGCGACTCTGTTGCCTTCTTGCCCATAGCCTCATAATACCAGGGACTTCTGCAGGAACACGGCCTTCTTTTTCTGGAGGCCACCGCGTGTCTTGCGCGGCGCGGCCTGTCGTGCCGAGCGTCTGAGCCCGAAGGGCGATTGGCAGTAGCCTCGGGCGCAAGCCCGTGGTATGGTACGCGGCAGTTGATAGGCAGAGCCCCGTCAGGGGCGATTGAGGTTGCCCGACGCACTCGCGTGACGTTCAATCGCCCCTGAAGGGGCTCGGCGGGCTGTTCGGGCGCGCTCTCCACGGGCTCGCGCTGTCCGGCGCGAAGCGTCGGCGGCTACTCCCAGTCGCCCCTGGCGGGGCTCGAATGGCCGACGACGGCCCGACGGCTTGGGGCATGGCTCGGTAAGCTGCCCAAACAAGAGGAACACGGCGTGATCATCTCGCGGACCCCGTTTCGCGTCTCGTTCGCCGGCGGCGGCACCGACCTGCGTGCCTTCTACGAGCACGAACCCGGCGCCGTCGTCTCGACCACCATCGACAAGTACATGTATCTGACCGTCAACAAGCGGTTCGATCACACCGTCCGGGTCACCTACTCCAAGACCGAGATCGTCGAGACCGCCGCCGACGTCCACCACCCGCTCGTCAAGCAGGCGCTCAAGAAGGCCGGCATCCCGAACGGCATCGAGGTCACCTCGATTTCCGACATCCCGGCCGGCACCGGTTTCGGCTCATCGTCGAGCTTCACCGTCGGGCTGCTCAACGCCCTCTACGCCTACACCGGCACCTACGCGCCGCCCGAGCGCCTGGCGGCCGAAGCGTGCGAGATCGAGATCGACATCGTCGGCGAGCCGATCGGCAAGCAGGACCAGTACATCGCCGCATACGGCGGCCTTCAATACATCCGCTTCAACCCGGACGAGTCTGTCTTCGTCGATCCCGTCGTCTGCACCCACGATCTCAAGCGCACGCTCGGCGACCGCCTCATGCTCTTCTACACCGGCATCACGCGGTCAGCGAGCGACATCCTGACCGAGCAGAAGAAGGAGACGAAGAACAAGTTCGACTTCCTCCGTAGGATGGCCCACCTGGCCGGCGAGATCCGCCGCGTTCTCCAGGAAGGGCGCAACCTCGACGAGTTCGGCGAGCTGCTGCACGAGGGCTGGATGCTCAAGCGCGAGCTGGCGAGCGGCATCACGAACACGCTCATCGACGACGCGTACGAGAACGCGCGCAAGGTCGGCGCCATCGGCGGCAAGCTCCTTGGTGCCGGCGGCGGCGGGTTCCTGCTCGTGTACGCGCGCGAGGACGTGCAGCCCCGCGTCCGCGAGGCCCTCGCCGAGCTCCGCGAGATCCCCTTCGACCTCGAGCCCCAGGGCACCAAGATCGTCCACGTCTCGTAGCCCACGTCCCCGTTGCACCTGCTCGGCGATCATCCCCCTTGACGAGTGCTCACTCCCAGCGTAATACTCCCACGTGGCCTGTGGAAACTTCGGCGATACTCGACGCGTCTCAACAAGAGAGGCTGCACGGGCCAACTGACGCTCGATGAGGCCGGCGCGCGAACATGACCCGCGCCGTGAGGGCGGCGCGAGACACGGACGCGCCGTGAGGGCGGCGCGAGACACGGACGCGCCGTGAGGGCGGCGCGGGACAGAGGACGCGCCGTGAGGGCGGCGCGGGACAGAGGACGCGCCGTGAGGGCGGCGCGGG
>CAZCQN010000078.1:7040-13755 GCA_964500825.1 uncultured Verrucomicrobiota bacterium
ACAGAGGACGCGCCGTGAGGGAACAATGAGCAGAAGCCTCTGCCTGAATCCACGTACCGTCTGGGCGCTCTTGTGCGGCGTCACACTGTGTCTCGTGGCGCCCGCCGCGCCCGCCGTGACCTATTCCCACATGCTCTACGACGACGAGTTCCAGAACATGTGGACAAACGGCTCGTGGCGCGCCGAGGTGGACGCCGAGCACGAGACGCGCGTCTACAACGGCGTCCACTCGATGGAGGTCACACTCAAGGCCAAAGGCGCCGTCTGCTTCCTGTGCAAGAATGGACAGAACCTGAAGCGCCACTACGCGCTCGTCGGCTGGATCCACGGCGGGAGCGAGGGCGGCCAGGACCTCCGTCTGGTGCTGACCGACAGGGACGGCAACATCCTGCCGACGGCCCACGGCCTGCGGTTCACGTCCGAGGCATACATCCAGGGCGGCGAGATCGCGCCGCAGCGCTGGCAGTTCTTCGTCATCCCCGTCAGCCACCTCAAGCTTGGCCCCAGGGACATCACCCGCATCGCCCTGTACAACCCGACCGATGAGACGATGCCGACCTTCTATCTCGACGACGTCGGCTTCACCATGCAGCGGGTGCCCCTCTTTGCCGAAACAGGGTCGGCCAGAAATGAAGCGCCCATCCGGCGCACCGAGCGCACGTCCTACGCGGTGTATACTGACTCGCTCCAGGGCGGGTGGGAGGACTGGTCGTGGGGCGGTAAGGTCGAGCGCAACAACCAGGACAACCCCGCCCAGGGCAGCCACGCCATCCTCGTCCAGCAGGAGCCGGGCGGCGGCCTCGCCTTCGGCCGGCACGACGCGTTCCCGGTCACCGGCTACACGGCGCTCGAGTTCTACGTGCATGGCGGCGACGCCGGGGGCCAAACGCTCCACGTCGCGCTGTACAACGACAAGAGCCAGCTCATACATACCGTCCAGGTCAACAACCGGGACTACGTTCAGGGCGGCGCCGTCGAGGCCAATCGCTGGCAACGGGTCTATATCCCACTCAAGGACCTGCGGGCCATGGGCCTGAGCATCACCAAGATCGCCATTAGCAACGCCGGCTCCCAGGCCACACTCTACTACGTCGACGCCGTCAGCCTCGTGCGCTAGCCCCTCTTTCTCAGAAGCTCTCGGCGCGGGTCCGGCCCAATGAGCCGCGTCGCGGCGATTGGCAGTAGCCGCCGACGCTTCGCGTCGGACAGGCGCCAGCCCGTGGAATGGAGAGCTCGGAAAGAAGCCGAGCCCCTTCAGGGGCGATTGAGGTTGGACTGCATGCGTTCTCAATCGCCCCTAAAGGGGCTCGGGGCGTTCGTCGATACCGCCTCCCACGGGCTTGCGCCCGAGGCTACTGCCAGACGCCCCTGGCGGGGCTTGGATTCGCGCGCTGCGGCAGACTCGAGCCGATTCCGATGCGCGACGACCGTTCTTTGCTCAAGGCGCTACCTCTTTCCCTTTGGCATTGCGCCTCGTCGCCGCTATGATGCGTGTCCGACGAAGTAGGCGAGGGTTTTGGGTGGATGCGCAGGAGGAGGAGCGAGGATGAACGTCCTGATCGCCGACAAATTCCCGGAACAAGGCATCAAGGAGCTCGAGGCGCTCGGATGCGCCGTCACGTTCGCCCCCCAGCTTGGGCGTGATGACCTCGTCGAGGCTGCCAAGGAGGCGCACGTCATCGTCGTGCGTTCGACCGAAGTGCGCCAGCCGGCCATCGACGCCGCCGCGAACTTGATGCTCATCGTCCGCGCCGGCGCAGGCTACGACACGATCGACGTCGGCCACGCGGCTGAGCGCGGCATCTACGTCGCCAACTGCCCCGGCAAGAACTCGATCGCCGTGGCCGAGCTGGCGACCGCCCTCATCATGGCCATCGACCGCCGCATCCCCGATTGTGTCGCCGAGCTGCGCGCGGGCACATGGAACAAGAAGGAGTACGGCAAAGCCGACGGCCTGTTCGGTAAGACGATCGGCATCGTCGGCCTCGGCGGCATCGGCCGCGAAGTGCTCAAGCGCGCCGTGGGGCTCGGCCTCAAGCCGATCGGCTGGTCGCGCTCGCTCAGGCCCGAGCGGGCGAGCGAGCTCGGCATCCGCCGCTGCGCGACGCTCGAGGAGCTTGCCTCGTCGAGCGACATCGTCACCGTCCACCTCGCCCGCACGCCCGAGACGCAGCACATCATCGGCAAGCGGTTTTTCGCCGCCATGAAACCGAAGGCGATCTTTATCCATACCGCGCGCGGCGGCGTCGTGGACGAGGCGGCCCTGCTCGATGCGGTCAAGACCAAGGGCATCCGCGCCGGCCTCGACGTCTACGAGAACGAGCCGAAGCCGGCCAAGGCCGAGTTTGCCAGCGAGCTCATAGCCCAGCCCGGCGTCTACGGCACGCACCACATCGGCGCCTCGACCAGCCAGGCCCAGAGCGCCATCGCCGCCGAGGTCGTCCGCATCGTCCGCAGCTTCATCGAGACCGGCACCGTGCCGAATTGCGTCAACCTCGAGGTGAAATCGCCCGCGCGCTGGCAGCTCGTCGTGCGCCACTACGACAAGGTCGGCGTCCTGGCCGACGTGCTCAGCACGCTCAAGGAGCAGCAGATCAACGTCCAGGAGATGGAAAACATCATCTTCGCCGGCGCCAAGGCCGCCTGCGCCAAGATCAAGGTCGACAGCGAGCCGGGCGACACCCTTCTCGCCGCGCTGCGCGGCCGCCCCGACGAGATCATCCACGTCGACCTGGTCGAGATGGCGTGAGCTGGGCCGAGGCGTTCTGAGCCGCGCGTCCGCTCCTTCGTGGCGTCGTTCTTGCTCCTTCAAGGGCCTCCGTACATGATCTGGTCGCTGCACAGCACGCCCGACTAGGGCGGCCACGTCTACACCTTTGATGTTGTTCCGTCCGAGCTTTCGACCAGCTCTTCTTCCCTGACGTGCCGGAGGACACCGTTGTCGTCGCCTCGCTCGACCACGGGCGTGGGACCAAGGACGCCGGCGGGGCCGTCGCTGGTTGTGTCCACTACGGCCGCGGTAGCGTCTGCTTCATCACCAAACCCGCGCACGGCAGCGATACCGACCGCTGGACACTCAACTTCTGTCAGTGGATGCTCGGGTTGCCTGTGCCGGGCGCGGCCGACACCGCGGTCACCTCGGAAGAATAGGGACAGGCACCTATTTCCCCCTGTTTTTCTCACCTACGGCCATGCTCGATGCGTCCCGCGTCCGCAGAAGAACAGGCGCCTATCCCCATTCTCCCGAGTTGCCACGAGGCGGCAGGGCGTGTTGAGAAAGAGGTTTTACGGTCCTTGCCCCAAAGGGGGTTCATAGCACAGCCCAGGGCAACGCCCTGGGTTGGGAAAGGCCACGACACCACCACATAGCCCAAAGGGCTTACATAGAGCGCCTTCTCGAATAGGCCCGTGAGCCCGTAGATAGCCAATAGGGAAGCTGCCGACGACGCCTGACCCCCTGCCTCTGGACTTCAAGGCGTTGATTGTGTACGTATTGGAGGCACGCAACTGGTATCGGAGGCTGGATGAAAGCACTCATCACCGGCGGGGCCGGGTTCATCGGCTCGCACCTGGCCGAGGCGCTGCTCGAGCGCGGCGAGTCGGTCGCCGTCATCGACGACCTCTCGACCGGCAGCATCCGCAACGTCGAGCACCTCAAGGCCCAGAAGCGGTTCCGCTACACGATCGAGTCGGTCATGAACGTCCCCGTCCTGGCCGAGCTCGTCGACGACGCCGACGTCGTGTTCCATCTCGCCGCCGCCGTCGGCGTCCGGCTCGTCGTCGAGCGCCCCGTCAGCACGATCGAGACGAACGTCCAGGGAACCGAAAACGTCCTCGCGTGCGCCAACAAGAAGCACAAGAAGGTGCTGCTGGCCTCGACCTCCGAGGTGTACGGCCGCAGCGTGCGCGACCGGTTCAACGAGGAGGACGACCTGCTCATCGGCCCCCCGTCGACGGCCCGCTGGCGCTACGCGTGCTCGAAGGCGCTCGACGAGTTCCTCGCCATGGCCTACTACAAGGAGAAGGGCCTGCCGGTGGTCATCGCGCGGCTCTTCAACACCGTCGGCCCGCGCCAGACGGGCGAGTACGGCATGGTCGTCCCCTCGTTCGTGAGCCGCGCGCTCGCGGGCGAGCCGATCCAGGTCTACGGCGACGGCCAGCAGTCGCGCTGCTTCTGCCACGTCGCCGACGTCGTCGGCGCCCTCGTTGCGCTCGTCGAGCATCCCGACGCCGTCGGCCAGGTTTTCAACATCGGGACAGGCGACGAGATCACCATCCGCGCGCTCGCCGAGCAGGTCAAGGCGACGCTCGGCTCGAAGTCCGACATCGTCCTGGTCCCGTACGACGACGCGTACGAAGCGGGTTTCGAGGACATGCGTCGCCGCGCGCCCGACATCTCCAAGGTCCGCCGCCTCATCGGCTTCGAGCCCAAGCGCGACCTGGCGACCATCATCCACGACGTCGCCGCCCACCAGCGCGCCGCCCGGTAGAGGCCGGTGGGCCAATGACACTCAGACCCGTGAGAATACTCACGGGGCCTGGTTTCTCGCCGAAAACCCGCGCAACGGAGGACAGGGCATCGTCTCGCTGGAAGCCCGCGCAGCGGGCGGCATCATGTAGCCACGGGCGTCAGCCCGTGGGACAAGGGCGCACGACGATCTCAGAGCCCGCGCAGCGGGCGGCATCGTGTAGCCACGGGCGTCAGCCCGTGGATTGTGGCGAGACGACGAGGTCAAAGCCCCCGCAGGGGGCGACATCCGTCCCGATCAATCGAGGAAGTGTGCCGCATCGTATTCGATCCCGTGCCTGTCGAGGAGGGCCTTCAACTCCTCAGCAAACGTCCGCCTGCGGTGATGCCCCTCCTGACCGTCGATGTATCGTTTCACAGCGTCTGCCATCGACTCGCTCACAGTGAACGACGAATAGCCCGCCTGCCATTCGAACGCGCGCATCCGAACAAACGTCTCCGACAGCCACTTCGATGAGTTCGTCTTCAGGAGCCGAATAACATCGGCGCCTGGTGTAGCGGGCTTGACCATGGCCAAGAGGTGGACGTGGTCGGGCTGTGCCGTTGATCCGAATGACGTGCGCGTTGTGCTTCCTCGCGACGCCGCAGACGTACTTGTAGAGCTCGTCACGGGCGTCGGCCTTGATGAGCGGCAGCCTGCCCTTTGTGCTGAAGACGACGTGATACAGATGACTCGTGAACGTGTGGCCCATGGCGCTCCAGATGCCGCCCCCTGCGGGGGCTTCGGCAACAACGCCGTCCCTTGTACCACGGGCTAACGCCCGTGGCTACATGATGCCGCCCGCTGCGCGGGCTTCCGGCGACGCCACGGGCCGGGCACGGCTGCGCTGGGCTTCCGGCGATGCCGCGCCTCGGACGCCGCTGCGCGGGCCCCGGGATTCCTGTTGTCGGCCCGTTGTGGCCGGCGTGCTAGAGGCGCAACTGCCCTTGCCATCCCCGCGCCTTCGTGGTAGCTTCATGGGCGCCTAAGCCGATCCACGCACAACGCGCCATCCCCTGAGGCGCACGGGGCCTATGGGCACGGTCGAAGTCTCAGTCGTCATCCCGGTTCGCAACGAACGCTCGCGGCTGCGCGAGTGCTTGACGGCACTGGTTGAGCAGGACTACCCCGCCGAGGGCATGGAGATCCTCGTCGTCGACGGCCGCAGCGACGACGGCACCCGCGGCATCATCAAGGAGTTCTGCATGCGCTACAAGCACGTGCGCCTGTTGAAGAACTACAGGCGCACGACGGCGCACGGGCTCAACATCGGGATCAAGGAGTCGCGGGGGCACATCATCGTTCGCGTCGATGGCGATATGGTCGTCGCGCCCGACTGCATCAGCGAGGCGGTCCGCTCGCTCGACGAGACCGGTGCCGACAGCGTCGCCGGCGTTGTGCTGCCGCGGGCCGACAGCACCTTCCACCGCGCCATGATCGGCGCGATCTGCAGCACGTTCTCGTGGGGGATCAGCTCGTTCCGCTTCCGCCGCAGGGCGAAGTTCGTCGACAGTATCCCGTGCGGCGCCTATCGGCGCGAGGTGTTCGAGAAGATCGGCCTGTTCGACGACGATCTAAAAAAGTATCACACCGACGAGCTCAGTTGCCGGCTC
The DNA here is from genome assembly GCA_964500825.1 of uncultured Verrucomicrobiota bacterium. Taxonomy (GTDB): domain Bacteria; phylum Auribacterota; class JABMQX01; order JAFGEW01; family JAFGEW01; genus CAYUZG01. The sequence continues at coordinate 13,162 of CAZCQN010000078.1, forward strand.
CGGCACGTCGGCGGCACGATTACGATGAACCCGAAGATGCGTGCCTACCACCGCTTCCGCTCCAACCTGGGGAAGCTGTGGGAGCGGACCGTCTACGACGGCATGTGGCGCATCCGGCTGTTCCAGAAGCACTTCACGTTCCGCTACTGGCCCCAGCTCGTGCCGATGATCGTCGTGCTCTCGGGCATCGTTGCGTTCGTCACGACGGTGCTCGGCATCTTCCTGCGCGTGCCGCCGCTGGTGACCATCCGCGGCATCGCCTGGGCGCTCGTCGGCCTCTACCTTGCGTTCGCCGTCTACTTCTCGATCCGGGCGCACATCGCCTATCGGCTCAGACCGAACCTGTGGGTGCCGCTGACGTTCCTCACCTACCACGCCGCGTTCGGATGGGGCATGTTGTGCGGCGTTTTCCGGTTCATGGGCCGCCGCGGCCCCCGCCGTCACCACATCCCGAGGATCACGGCGCACCGCTAGCAGGCTGCTGAAAAACCCTGCCGGCGCCAGAGAATCTCCATCGGTTGCGGAATGCTTCTGTCGCCCCTTCGGGGCTCTGAGGTTTGTTTTGTCGTCGAGAACCCGGGGCTTACCCGCCTT
>CAZCQN010000079.1:0-3342 GCA_964500825.1 uncultured Verrucomicrobiota bacterium
TAGCCGCTCGTGAACCGCTTCCACCTGCCGTCGAGCTTGTAGACGTACGAGGAGTCCGCGTGCGCCCACAGGCCACGCTCGTGGATGAGCTCGCCCGACTCGAGCGGCATGCCCCACTTCCGGCCGTCTTGTTCGGTGACGGGGACGTGGTCGCGGGCGGGGTATTCCCACCCGACGCTGGCCGACGCCCACGTGACCGTCGAGAGCGGCACTTCGCGCACGTCGTCGGCGATCGCGCTCAGTTCGACGGGCTCGGCCTCCTCGGCGGTCATGACGCGGTAGTAGGCCTTGGCCCGGCGGTAGTGGATGTCGTTGAAGTCGTCGAGCTTGTCGATCGCGGCGAGCAGCGCGTCCCGGTCCCAGGTTGCGATGGCCGGCTTGGCGTAGAGCTCATACAGCGTCGGCCGCTTCAGCGTCTGGACCGGGATCTCGAGCGACGGCCCGAGCGTGAACTGGTACCGCAACTCGCGCTTGTCGCCGTTGACCAGGTAGCAGCGGATGCGCAGCTCGTAGTCACCTGGCTTGAGCGCGCCGACATGGACTTCGAACCGGCCGTCCTCGTCTACGGTGTCCACCCAGCTCGTCGCGTCGTAGTCCGAGTGGAAGTGCATCAGGTCGTGATACGCCACGACCGCGTATGCGCGCGGCGCCGACTCGACGCGCCCGGTGATGACGTACTCGCTGACGCGCCCGCCCTCGGGCGCTGCGACAGCTTCGGAGGCTTCGTCTTCGGGGACACTGGGGATCGGCTTGCTCTTGCCTGGTGCAAACGCAATCTCGTGGAATTTGCACACGGCGTCGGCGTCGACGTCGATATCGTCCGTGTTGCGTTTGAACAGCGGGTGCGACGACAGGATCGTCGCGTGCGCCTTCGACAGGAACGCGCCCGTGTCCTGTCCGGCCCGCTCGCCGAACATATGGTAGTTGCCGCTGCCCATGAGCGTGTAGCCGAGCTCGTCGAGCTGTTCCTCGGTCTGCTCGTTGTGCGGCAGGCCGAGCGCGTGGCCGAACTCGTGCGCGACGCCGCCAATGTAGGTCACGTTGTAGCCGCCGAGCGTGTATGGCCGTATGCCGCCGTCGAGGATCCTCGGCGTCTTCTTCGGCAGGTTGAGCGGGTCGAGCAGCTCGGCGTCGGTGGCCCAGGCCGTGCCGCTCTTGTTGCTGCCGCCGCCGCAATAGGCCGAAGACGAGTGCAGAATCTTCTCCTCCTCGGTGCCGCTGACGAAGACCGAGTTCGCGAAGATGATGATGTGGTCCTGCTCGATGTCGATGCCCTTCTTGAGCATCGGCCCCTTGACCTGGTTGTCGCGCATCTCCACGCTCGTGATCTCCTCGCCGAGCGCGTAGGCGCGCGTGCCCTTGATGACGTGGATTACCAGGCGGCCGTCGGCGTCGCGCTCGAGCGGAAACGTCATCGGGCCGAAGCCGTTGCGTTCCATCTCGTCGCGATACCACGTCTGGACCTCGGTCATGACGCGGTCGAGGCGCTCCTGGTAATCCGGCAGGCACTCGCGGTCGGCGGGATTGAGATAGACGATGTAGACATATTGATGGGGCGTTCTGATGTCTACGCCGGCCGGCTCGGTGCCGGCGGTCGGCGTCATGTCGGTCGCCACCGCGACCGCGGCGCCCAGCAGCAGCGCCATGGCAACGCAGCCCATCACAACAATGCGTGCAAGCGATTCCTGAGTCATCGGAGCGTCTCCTTGAGCTGTTGCAGCTTCAACCTCCCCGCGCCAGTCGCGCGGTGACCGAAGCATGACGCACTCCAGGCCAGAGATCAAGGGACGAGTGCCGTGGCCCCTGGTGGGGAACGCCTGAGCCCGCACAGCGGGCGACATGTTGTAGCCACGGGCGTCAGCCCGTGGACAGCAGGGGAGGATTATCAACGAACCCCCGCAGGGGGTGACATATGGATTCACACCGTGCACGAGCAGCGTCCACATGTCGCCCCCTGCGGGGGCTCCTTCTCGACGAGACACCGCGTTCCACGGTCTTACGACCGTGGCTACAAGAGGCCGCCCCCTGCGGGGGCTTGGCTGCACATAGAAGCCGCCTAAGGGCACAGAGCTGCTTCTGGCCCGTGCTGTCCGGCACGACCGCAGTCTCAGTCCCTGCCTGAGCCGAGCTCTACCGACGTGAGGGGTCGTTCAGCCCGGTTGACAGGAGGTGGCCACGGGGCGTAGGCTGGGCGTCGAAGGCGGCGATGCTGGGGCGCGTCGAGCCTTCGGCTGCCGGGTGTTGAGGGCCGACTCAGGCATTCATATTAGTCTTCATTCATGCTGACCTGGCCCGTTCCGCCGGTGCACGTTCCGGGAACAGCCGGTGGCCCTGCGGCGTCTCAACGCTCGGCGCAACTCGAACCGACCCGCATGACAGGCGGCACATGAACGAGCGGCTGGCATCGTATCTTCTCGACGTGGTTGGGGGGCGCCGTCGAAGCGTTGGCGCGGTCATTCTGCGCTGGCTGCTCGGCGGGGTCTCGAAGCTCTATGGGCTCGTCATGCGGGCCCGGACCGGCCTGTACCGGCTCGGCCTGTTCCGGCGGCATCGGCTCGGGTGCCTGGTGATCAGCGTGGGCAACGTCACGCTCGGCGGCACGGGCAAGACGCCCGTGGTCGAGATGTTGGCGGCGGCTTTGCGCGACGCCGGGCGCAAGGTGGCCGTGCTGACGCGCGGCTACAAGGGCCGCACGCCGCTGTGGCAGCGCGTGTTCGGCCGCCGCATCGCCTACAAGCCGAAGATCGTTTCCGACGGCCGGCGTGTGCTGCTCTCGCCCGACGCCGCGGGCGACGAGCCGTACATGCTCGCGCAGAACCTGCCCGGCGTCGTCGTGCTCGCCGACCCGAACCGGGTCAAGGCCGGCTTGTACGCGATCCGCAATTTCGGTATCGATGCCCTCGTGCTCGACGACGGGTTCCAGTACATGCGCCTGGCGCGCAAGTACGACTTCGTCCTGATCGACTGCACGGACCCGTTCGGCAACGGCCGCCTGCTGCCGCGTGGCACGCTGCGCGAGCCGCTGGGCAGCCTGCGGCGTGCGGCGTTTTTCATGCTGACCAAGAGCGAGGGCGTCGACGTGGCGCCGATTCGCACCACGCTGCGCGAGCTCAACCCCGCCGCCGAGATGATCGAGACGACGCACGAGCCGCTCCACTTGGAGCACGTCTTCAGCGGCGAGCAGCGGCCCCTCGACACGCTGCGCGGCGCCCGGGTCCTCGCCATGAGCGCGATCGCCAACCCGGAGAGCTTCGAGCGCGCGCTCGAACGGCTCGGCGCCGAGGTCGTCAGCTCGCGCCGGTTCCTCGATCACCACCGGTTCACCGCGCTCGAGGTGGCGCG
>CAZCQN010000079.1:3442-13610 GCA_964500825.1 uncultured Verrucomicrobiota bacterium
TCAGCTCGCGCCGGTTCCTCGATCACCACCGGTTCACCGCGCTCGAGGTGGCGCGCGTGATCGACGAGGCGCGCGCGCGCGGTGCGTCGCTGATCGTCACCACGGAAAAGGATGCCGTGCGGCTGCCAAAGATCGGCGTCGACTCGATCCCGATCGTCTTCCTGCGGGTCAACGTGAGGATCGTCCACGGCGCGGCCGACTTCAACGACTGCGTGGCACGCCTCTGCTTCGTCTGAGCGGCCTGCCGATCGGCGGCATCTGGTCTGAGGGGGCGTTGCGCGGCGCGATTCGGGTCAGTTCCGGCGCGGCGCCATGAGCTTGGCCGCAACGCGTTCGAGCTCGTCGAGCACCGCCTCGCTCGACGCGCCGTTTGCGGTGACCCTCGACGAGAAGCCCAGCAGCAGGCTCACAAGGAAGCCTACGCGCTCGGTCTCGTTCAGGATCGCCTCGAGCGTGCTCGTCAGCTCGTCGTGCTCGCCCGGCATCGCTCCCGCATCGGGCTCGTGGCTCAGGATGAGGTACTGGGCGTTGCCCATGATCACGCTCAGGCGGTTGCTGAGGGCGTGCGCGATCGAGGCCGCGAACCGCTGGAGCGCCTCGGTCGGGATCGACACCATGGCCGGCTCAGGTGCGTGTGACATCAGGGTCACGCCCTTCTCTGGCGAGGTCTCTTGGGCTGCACGCGATGTGAGAACAAGGCACGTGCCAGCCACGGCTGCCGGTCGCGGGTCGGGGTTTTCCCAGGGAAGGCCGGCGACGCTGGAGGGTGGCCACCTGCCGCATAAGGTCACGGGCGTGACGCGGCGGGTCAGATCGATTGACGCGGTGCGTCAGCCTCGTCCGGAGTGCTGTCGGCGTGTGGCCCCTTGAGGCCGTACTTGCTGACCCGGTAGCGCATGGCGCGAAACGACATGCCGAGCATCCGGGCCGCGCTGGTCTGGTTCCAGTCCGTCTGTTCGAGCGCGTGCCGCAGCACGTTCTTCTCGAAATCCTCGACGGCCTCGTCGAAGCTTCGCCCTTCGGCCGTCCGGTACACCTCGGCTGATGCCGCACGCGCAACGCCGTCGGCCGTGCGGCCGCTGACCTTGGACGGAAGGTCCTCGAGCGTGATCACGCCGCCCTGGGTCGTGACGACCGCGCGCTCGATGGCGTTCTCGAGCTGGCGCACGTTGCCGGGCCAGTCGTACCTGAGCAGGCACTGCAGCACCTCGGGCGCGAAGTCCATGCCTTCGCGGTGGCGGCTCCTCGAATAGAGCTGGAGGAAGTGCTCGGCCAGCACCGGGATGTCGGCGCGCCGCTCGCGCAACGGCGGCAGCCGGATGGGCACCACGTTGAGGCGGTAGAACAGGTCCTTGCGGAACTGGCCCTGCTCGACGGCGTTCTCGATGTCGAGACTCGTGGCGGCGATCACGCGCGTGTCCACCGTGATCGTCTCGGTGCCGCCGACGCGCTCGATGGTCTTCTCCTGCAGGAAGCGGAGCAGCTTTGCCTGCACGCCCATGCTGATGTTGCCGATCTCGTCGAGGAACAGCGTGCCCTTGTGCGCGAGCTCGAACTTGCCCGGCTTGCGCCTGAACGCGCCCGTGAACGCGCCGCGCTCGTGGCCGAACAGCTCGCTCTCGAGCAGCGTCTCGGCGAACGAGGCGCAGTCGACGACCACGAGCGAGCGGTCGCGCCGCTGGCTGTTCTCGTGGATCGTGCGCGCGACGAGCTCCTTGCCCGTGCCGGTGTCGCCGCGGATGAGCACGGCTGCATCGGTGTCGGCCACCTGGCCGATCGTCTTGTAGACTTCCTGCATGCTCGGGTGCTGGCCGATGAGCCGTTCGGACCGCGGCGCGCGCTCGAGCTGGCGGCGCAGGGCGTTGACCTCGCGCGTCAGCGCCTGTTTCTCGAGCGCTTTCTCGACGATGACCTTCACCTTGAGCAGGTCGAACGGCTTGGTGACGTAGTCGTAGGCGCCAAGCCGCATCGCCTCGATCGTCGTGCTCGTGTTGCCGTGTGCGGTCAGGATGATGACCGAGGTCTCGGGCGCGAGCTGCATCATCTCTTTGAGGATCTCCAGCCCGTTGACGTCGGGCAGCCGCAGGTCGAGAATCACCAGCTCGGGCTGCTCGGCGCGGAACGTTGCCAGCGCCGTTCGGCCGTCGGGTGCCGTGAGAATGATGCGCTCCTCGGACTGGAGCGCCTTGCGGAAGAGCTTCAAGAGGCCCTGCTCATCGTCCACGACGAGGATGCGGAGAGACTCAACCACGATGACCACCTCCTCGCTGCATTGCCGTGACCGCCACCGAGCCGTGCCGCGCTCGGCGACAGAACCGTCATGCTCGAGCTGGCAAGCGCTCCGGCCGTTCCGAAAAGGCGAAGCTCCCGCCGTGGGCGCTTTCGATGGTAACAGGAATTATGCCACGGCGCAACAAGAAGTTACAGAAATCCTGGCCATCCCGAGCGAGCCCGGAACCGGTTGACCCGCCGGGACTAGCCGGCATGGCCGCCCCCGACCACGTTGTCACAGTGCCCGGTGATGGCAAAGGGCTTGCTCGCGGGTGAGGAGTTGGTATCGTTGGGCCGGCAACGCGACGATGCGGGAGGCGGGCGCCGTGTTCGTCTGGAAGGTCCTCAGGAAGGTTTACTACGACATCGCGCGGCACGACCTGAGCGGGCAGGCGGCCGTGCTGGCGTACTCGCATCTCTTCTCGCTGTTTCCGTTCCTGCTCTGCCTGTCGGGCGTCATCGGCATTTTCGGTGAGGGGACCGACCTGATCCCGTGGGTGATGGCCCGCATCGAGCGCTACTTCCCGCAGGAGTCTCTTCCGTTTATCGAGGATACGTTCAAGGGGATCTCGCGCGGCTACGCGCCCGGGGCGTTTACCGCCGGTTTCGTCGCACTCCTGTACCTGGTGTCGCGCACGTACATCCGGCTGATGAAGGGGGTGTCGATCGCGTTCGACGCCACGAGGAGGCGCAACATCGTCTGGTCGAACCTGCTCGGCTTCCTCATCGCGGTCCTGAGCCTGGCCGCCGTGCTGGTCGCGTTCAACTTCGTCGCGGTCGGCAAGCGCTGGATGGATCAGCTCCTCGCCGCGGCCCACATCACGGGTTTCTGGAGGTTCTTCGGCACGTACCTGCGCTATCCGTTCGCGTTTCTGCTCATCTTCCTCGTGGTGCTCTTGATCTATCGCGTCTGCCCGACGAGGAAGCTGCCGCTCAGCCACCTGTGGCCGGGCGCCATCTTCTTCACGGCGATGTGGGTCGTCATGACGCGCGCGTTCGGCATCTATCTGACGTTCTTCAACCGCTACAACCTCATCTACGGCACGCTCGGCGGGCTCATGATCCTCATGGCGTGGTTCTATATGACGGGATTCCTTCTGCTGCTGGGCGCCGAGATCGCCGCCGCCGTGCACGAGGTGCGCACCGAGCCGGGTTCCGCTTCCGCGTGAACCTCACGCCAGGCGCGCCGCTTTGGGCCGGCGGTGTTATTCTCATTCACGACGAGGATTTCGGGCCTGCCCGTTTTTCGTTCTGCTACGTCACGACGCCTCAGCGTGTTGCGGACGCGCTTCATCGCGTGCAACGGCTCCGGCGCGGCAATGGCATCTGTCTTGCACCGGTCTTGAAATGGAGCGAGCGCAGCGAGTGATATTCACTGCGCTAGGAAGCTTGGCTCGCATTTCGCGGCATGAGGAGTTGCCCCATGAAACGCGCGCAGCGACAGACCGCCAAAGCCGGTGCACGGCCCATGCACCGCGTGTGGTGCCGTCCGCGCGCCTTTTCCGCGAGCGAGTTGTCTTATCACGCCCGTCTGCTTCGCCGGCATGGACGTTTTCATCGTTCTCATTCCCGCGGCGGGGCCGGGCGTGCTGACCCCCTTAGACCCCGACTCCCCCTTCCTCCCCCGTCGCCATGGCTTACCCCCTGTCGGGCGCGCTCCGGCAGGCCATGGCGACAAAGGTCATCCCCCTTGCAACACGCACTACGGAAGCTGCGCCTCGGCCCCGCCGCGGGTAGATGCCTGGCCGAGGCGCGGCCGGCCAGACGTTGGCGCATGTGCGCCTGACCGCGCGACGCCCCACCGGCTGTACTCGACGGCTATCGACAAGAGCATGGTCTGCTCACTGCGGGACGATTGCCCACGAGATCGGGGTGGTTTGGCTGCTTCCGTCATCGCCTTGACTCGGCGCTGATTGAGATCTGGCGCTGGTCTGACTCCCATTCCGACCCGTCTTCCAGTCGGACTTTGGTCAAGACCACAGTGACTCTGGCTGTGTTGTCGTAGAAGTGGAGCGTCCAGTAACTCAGCTGCCCTGAGGTCTCTCCTGGTTTGACTGTTTCCTGGGCGATTCCACGGAAGACATTGCCATCAGGAGGAATGGAGCAGCGCACCGGATTGTCAAATCGATCGAAGCAGTGGATATCAACTTTGTAGGCCACAACATCAACGGGCGCGATGTTCCTCACTACCAACCTCACGGTGGGTTCTCCGATGATGTTGTAGCCCAAACTGGCCGTTTCAAGAGACAGCGGGCATCTCCTGGCGTTTCGAAGCATCACGTCTTCCGCGCAAGGCATAATCGAGACTTGCTTCCACTCCCACGCGATTCTCCCGTGGGTCCCCCGCGCCCCGGCCCGGAGAATGGTGACCACAGCCAGGCGACCTGCAGTCAGTTCCGAAATCGCCGCAGAGAGGGCACCGGCGTCCTGAAGTGGTTTCCCGTCCACTGCAGCGATTATGTCAGCAGGCCTTAGGCCTGCCTTCTGCGCCGGCCCCCACAACACAAGCCGGGCAATCACTGCCCCACCCGACACTGGCAAGGGAGCGAAGCCCTCCTCGTCCAAGAGGCGCTTGAACTCCTTGTCGACAGATGCCACAAGAACACCAACTGCCGGCTCCGGCGCAGCAGGCTTCGCGGCCTTTCGGGCAAGTCTGAGCGCCTCTGTCTCCACAACATCACCGGCTCGCAGCAAGCCCTGGACAACGGCGCCTTCGGGAGATCTGTAGCGAACAACGTAGCCGCTGGGCACGAACCCGACAACTGCAACGGATCGACCTTGGGGTATCGTGGCAACAAGCGGGCGTTCGGGCGCGTAGAGCGGGGTCTCCCGGAGGGCTTCGGCTCCATCCGCGAGATTAACGAGCGCGGCTGTCCGCACGTAACCCTCGACAGGTTCGTTGCCTTCGGGGGAGTAGCGCACCAGGCTCCACTTGCCTTTACCCGCGACGATCACCACGCGGTCGCCTGTTCGCACGGTTGCCAGGACAGGGGGAACTAGAGCGCGCAACTTGGCGTCTTGTGCGGTTTGCACCGTCACGGCATCGGGTAGAGGCGTCATCGGTGCCGCTTCGCGGCTCGCCCCCGCGATAGCCAAGAGCAACCCCACGGCAACCACGGACGCGAGTCCGAACTGCGGGTTCGCTCTTTCCATGTTGCCCGAGCGTATCTTGGTGCTCATGGCTGTTTCCCCCGTGTTTCCCTCAAATCGCACGCGCCGCGCAGGACAACAGGGCGCGCTGCAACCAAGCGTGGCACAACTAAGCCGCGCTTTCCGTCGCGTGCATACGACCACTTCACACGTCCTTGCTCTAGAGTATGCCAGTGCGCGTTGTTGCCTGTCAAGAGCTGCCTGTCTACTCGAGCATTCTTAGACGCGTGCCCCGTGTGCGAGTCCTTGACTTCTCTGGGGCGTGGCACGATCATGCTGCGCACGCCGCAAGCGTCATGACTCCAAGACCACCCCAAGCACGATGCGAGACGCGATGGGCGCGGAGAAAACGGCACACGTGAAGCTGCTCGACCTGCAGGCGCAGTTCGAGACGATCCGCCCAGAAGTTTTTGGGGCGATCCACGAGGTCGTCGAGTCGCAGCAGTTCATCCTCGGGCCGAAGGTGGCCGAGCTCGAGCACGAGGTGGCCGCGTACTGCGGCTGCGAGCACGCCGTCGGCGTCTCGTCGGGCACCGACGCCTTGCTCGTGGCGCTCATGGCGCTCGGCATCGGGCCCGGCGACGAGGTGATCACGCCCGCGTTCAGCTTCTTTGCGTCGGCCGGGTCGATTTACCGGCTCGGCGCCAAGCCCGTCTTCGTCGATATCGATGCCGACACCTGCAACATCGACCCTGACACGATCGAATCGGCCGTCACCGATTGCACGAAGGCCGTCGTCCCCGTCCATCTCTTCGGCCAGTGCGCCGACATGACGGCCATCATGCGGATCGCCTCAAAGAACGGGCTCGCCGTCGTCGAGGATGCGGCCCAAGCCATTGGGGCCGAACATACCGTCTCTGGCGAGACGGTCGGAAAGCGCGCCGGCAGCTTCGGCACGTTTGGGTGCTTCTCGTTTTTCCCCACAAAAAACCTCGGCGCATTCGGCGAGGGCGGGATGGTCACGACGCACGACAAGGAGCTCGCCGACCGCGCCCGCATGCTGCGCCACCACGGCGACCGCGGCCGGTACGATCACGTGCTGGTCGGCGGCAACTTCCGGCTCGAGGCGATCCAGGCCGCCGTCCTGCTCGTCAAGCTCAGGCACCTCGACAACTGGACCAGGAGACGCCAGGCGAACGCCGCGTGCTACCGCCAGCTCTTCGCCGATGCCGGCCTCGTGCCCGGCCGCGTCCGCCTCCCCGTCCAGCGACCGGGCCGCCACACCTACAACCAGTACGTCATCCAAGCCGACGGCCGCGACGAGCTTTCCGCGTACCTGACGGAGCGCGGCATCGGCCACAGCATCTACTACCCGAAGCCCCTGCATCTCCAGCCGTGCTTCGAGACCCTGGGCCACAAGCCCGGCGACTTCCCCGCCGCCGAACGCGCCTGCGAGCGCGTCCTTGCCCTCCCCATCTACGCCGAGCTCCCGGAACCCGACGCCCGTCGCGTCGTCGAGACGATCCGCGAGTTCTTCGCCGGCCGTTGAGCGCCCTCGAGGGGATGTGCATTTCGACAGGATCGACAGGATCAACAGGATTCCTCTCGCCGCCGTCAATGCCCTCGATCCTGTCCGTGCGGCGGACACGCAACGACGCGATCCCGAGCCGCGTAGCGGCGATTGAGAGTAGCCTCGGGCGCAAGCCCGTGGATCCGGAAGCGTGGCCAAACAAGCAGAGCCCCTTCAGGGGCGATTGAACCTGACGCGCCGCGCCTCAATCGCCCCTGAAGGGGCTCCATGCTCGTCGGGCACCGACCACCACGGGCTTGCGCCCGAGGCTACTCCCAGACGCCCCTGACGGGGCTCGTCAGTTCGCTGATGTGCGTGAGGGGAGGACGCTCAAGCCGACGAGCATTGATTCCAGAACGCTCGCTCCAGCGTTGACTAAAACTCCTCACACTCGTCGAGGGTTGTCACGATGGGCCAATCACAGCCGAAGTAGTCCTGCAGGAACTGGTCGCGGAGTGCCAACATGCGCGTCGCGTTGTCAGGGAACACTATGATCCTGACATCGCGAGCAGAGAGCACAAGTCTGAAGACCCCGTCGGCTTTCTCGTCGGACACAATGTACTTGCCCATCAGCCGGTCGACATGAACCACACGCCACTCCATCTCGTCGTAGTACTTCAGTTCTGTCTTGTCCGGCTCCGACATGTTCTTCAAGTAGCCACAGATGATCTCTAGCGGGATCAGCAGTCCTTTCCGCTTGTTCTCGTCGTTGCCGACGAGCTCCTTCGCTTTCCCAAGCGCATGGGCGAAGCTCTCGACGATGTGCCCGGTCTTCCCACTCTGCACATAGAACACGGGATTGCCTTCTCTCTCCACGACAAAGCTCCTGTGAACCCCGATCCCTAAGTCGCCGTATCTTCCGGCATGCTCTTGAGCTTGGCTCAGCCTCACTTCGGAGAAACACACGCGTGCGATGTTGGCTGTCATTCGGGATCCCGCCACGCCGTGGAGCTCTTCGCCGTGCCCTTCTCCTCTCCGCATCCATAAGCCGTGTTGGCAGGTGTCGCGGAGTCTTTCGACGTACTTCCGTTCGACAAGCTGCTTGTCGTCGTTTTCGCGGAAGTCCTTGCCCGTCCAGTGAATGAGGAACTTGGAGTGCAGGTTTATGGGCTAGTCTCCTTTGCCCTCGGCGCCGAAGCCGATGCGGCGGCGTTTGGGCGGCTTGGCGGGGGTGGTGAGCTCGCGGATGATGGTGATGATGGCGAGGATATCCTCGTCGTGGGCCGCGAGTCTCTTCTCGATCTGCGCGAGCTTGCGGGCGAGGTCTTCGTTCGAGGCGAGCATCCGGCGCAGGCGGACGAACGCCCGGACGACGTAGATGCTCGCCTCGACCGCGCGCGGCGAGTTGAGGACGCTGGCCGCCATGATCGCCCCATGCTCGGTGAAGGCGTATGCGAGCGCCGTCGAGTGCTTGAGGCGCGAGAACCGGCCGCAATCTGCGACCAGTTCCTTTTGTTCCTGAGAGTCAAGCTGGAACATGAAGTCTTCAGGGAAGCGCTCGATGTTGCGCTTGACCTGTTCGTTGAGCCGCTTGGTCGTCACCCCGTAGAACTCGGCCAGGTCACTGTCGACGATGACCTTCTGGCCGCGGATCAGAAGAATGCGGCTTTCGATCCGTTCCAGCGGAACAAGCGCCTTGTCGTCGGCCATGTGCGTCTCCCCTCGACGAGCTTGAGGTGCCAGGTCGTCACCTCAAGAACTCCAGACTTCACCACCTTCCTAGCAAGGACAAGGCAACAGGTCAAGCGAATATTTGCCGCATGTTTGCCCACCAAGGGTGTGTATTGCATGTGCTTGACATCACAGATTGCGACATTAAGGCACGGAACAGCCTGGGAGCACGGGTCTGGCAGGCGGCGATGTGATGAGCTGTGTTTGGCGGGACGGTGCGCGCCTACGGCGACTCAGGGTTTGGCGGTTTGTCGGTGCGTGCGTTGTCGACGGCCTCCATTATGCGGGCGAGGCGGCCCTTCCGCTTGGAGGCGAACGCGGTCTGGATCTCGTCGGGCGAGTAGTGGGTCTTGAGGAACTCGACGAGCGGCAGCCGCTGGAGCCAGCACTCGAGAAGCTTTACGCACGGCAGCCCGTCGTTCACCTTGCGGCAATAGCCGAAGTGTACGGGCCCGCCCAGCATCGGGCACCGCCACAGTTCCTCCCCGTCGTGCTGTTCGATGCCGCCGTTGCCTTCGTCAGACATGGGAACACCTCGCTCGCTCCTCCCCCGGTCGCACGCGACAGATTTGCATGCCCGCGCCGTGGAGTCAAGCGCCGCGTCACCAAGAAAGCAGGAAAAAACTCACCCCGCCCGGCGCGAGAGGATGGCGCGGAGGCGGTCGGCCGGGAACGGCTTGCCGTGGGCGGGGTAGATGGTGGTGGCCCCGGCGGCGAGCACCTTCTCCCAGCTCTCGTACACGTCGGCGACGCTCTCGGCGAAGACCGGGATGCCGGGCCTGGTCCGCAGCGGGAAGCCGCTCATCGCCAGATCTCCCACGAGCGCCTCGCCGCTGGCGAGGACCACTGAGATCGACCCCCGCGTGTGGCCGGGAGTGTGCAGAACGCGGCCCGGGACACCGAACGGTTCGAGGCTCATCTCCGCATCGATCGTCACGTCCGGCCTGACTGGCGCGAAGCTCTCGGGGAGCCGAATCGCGCGCATCAGGAAGCCGAGCACCTTGCCCCAGTTGGTGGTGGCGGGCGGTGTTCGGCTTCTGCCTGCGGTGACGGCCCCGGCGTCATGTTTGTGCATCACGACGGCTGCGCCCGTCAGCTCCTTGACGGCCCGCAGCGAGCCGACGTGGTCGAAGTGCGAGTGCGTCGCCACGATGCAGCGCACATCGGACGGCGCGATGCCGAGCCGCTCGAGGGCGGCCGCCAGCTTCCGTTCGGTTCCCGGCGTGCTCGTATCGACCAGGACGGCCGACTCGTCGCCGGGCACGAGGTAGCACGTTGTGCGGCCCAGGCGGACCGGGTAGACGGCGCTCACGTCGGACTCCTTTCCCTTCCAACATCGCTTGTTTTCTATACCGCACTTGACCGTTTGCCCGCAATACTGCGCGCGGGCTGACTCGGTGAAGGCGCAAAAGATCGCTTGCAAACGTGGCCTGGAGCGGCTATAAGACACGTTCCGCGCCCTGGTGCTCTCCGCTGCTTGGGCGGGGGATGACGTGAGACGATCACGAGGAAGACAATGGGACGATACACGGGACCCAAGTACAAGATTCAGCGGCGGTTGGGCGC
>CAZCQN010000080.1:0-2254 GCA_964500825.1 uncultured Verrucomicrobiota bacterium
GGCCGCGAGTGGCTCGACATCGACCCCGAAAAACTCTGGGTCTCGTGCTTCGCCGGTGACGACGACGCGCCGCGCGACACCGAGGCGGCCGCCATCTGGCAGCGGGCGGCGGGGACGTCGCGCGGTATTCCGGCCGAGCGGATCGTCTACCTTTCCAAAAAGGACAACTGGTGGGGGCCGGCGGGTCAGACGGGTCCGTGCGGGCCCGACACCGAGATGTTCGTCTGCACCTACGAGGGCGGAATCCCGCCGGGCAAAGACTTGCAAAACGACCCCGACCACTTCGTCGAGGTCTGGAACGACGTCTTCATGCAGTACAACAAGAACGCCCACGGCACCTACTCGCAACTTGCGCAGAAGAACGTCGATACCGGCCTCGGCCTCGAACGCATGGCCGCCGTCCTGCAGGGCACGGACGACTACTCCACCGATTTCTTCGCCCCGATCATGGCGCGGGTCACGGACCTGGCGTCCGACACCGATATGCGATCGAAGCGCATCATCGCCGACCACATGCGGGCGGCCGTGTTCATGATCGCCGACAGCGTCCTGCCTGCGCGCGTCGACCAGGGCTACGTGCTGCGGCGCCTCATCCGGCGGGCCGTGCGGTTCGGCAAGAAGCTCGGCATCGAGGGTGCGTTCACCCACAAGGTGGCCGAGGTTGTCGTCGAGATGCAGGCGTTCGACGGCGTCTATCCGGAGCTCAAGGCGAACGCCGACACGATCCGCGAGACACTCATGCGCGAGGAGGAGCAGTTCACCAAGACGCTCGCGCAGGGCCTCAAGGAGTTCCAGAAGCTGCTGCCCAACGTGCTCAAGAACCCGAAGCGCGAGCTGAGCGGCCGGCTCGCCTTCCGCCTCTACGACACCTACGGGTTCCCGATCGAGATGACGCGCGACCTCGCCGAGGAAGCGAAGATCACGGTCGACATGGACGGCTTCGACAAGGCGTACGCCAAGCACCAGGACCTCTCGCGAAAAGGCGCCGAGCAGAAGTTCGCCGGTGGCCTCGCCGACCATTCCGAGCAGGTCACCCGGCTCCATACCGCCACCCACCTGCTGCAGGCGGCGCTGCGCAAGGTGCTCGGCGACCACGTCGCGCAGCGCGGGTCGAACATCACGGCCGAACGGCTGCGGTTCGACTTCACGCACCCCGAGAAGATGACGCCCGAGCAGGTCAAGCAGGTCGAGGACCTCGTCAACGGCGCCATCGCGCGCGAGCTCGACGTGACAGTTGAAGAGATGCCCGTCGGTCAGGCGAAGGCGGCCGGCGCAATGGCCGTTTTTGGCGAGAAGTACGGCGACACCGTCAAAGTCTACATGGTCGGCGACTTCTCCAAAGAGATCTGTGGCGGGCCGCACGTGAAGAACATCGGCGAACTCGGCCGGTTCCGCATCGTCAAAGAGCAGTCGTCGTCGGCCGGCATTCGCCGCATCCGCGCCGTGCTCGAGCAATGAACCGCGGACTTGTCATCGCCCTTCTCATAACGGCATCGGTACTGGCCCTTGCACAAGGCCCGGCCATCTCCTCGCACAAGTGGGCCGAGCAAGACCCCGTCGCCCCGTTCACGGGTGCGAACACGCCCCGCGCCGTCGTCGTCGCGTACTTCACAGCTTCCAAGAACGGCGACGCCGCGCGCGCCTCGAGCCTCATCGACTACGATGAGTGGGCCAGGCGGAGGGGCCTCGCGGGTGACCGCGCCAAGCAGTTCGGGCCGCTGCATCGCGCCGCGCTCAAGGAGGGCTATCGCGTCCAGAAGGCCGCCGGCAGCACGAAGGAGTTCGAGATCGTCAAAGCGGCGATCGAGCGCGACACGGCCGTGTTCGAGATCACGCAAGAGCGTGCCGACGGCGTCCACTGGTGGGAGGTGACACTCGCGCTCAGGGGCGGCCGGTGGGCCATTGTTGACTTCGCGCTCAAGTCTGTCGGACAGCGTCCGGGCGGTTGAACCGAAAGGGCAGCATCAGCGCCAAGTTCCTGCCATGTGGCAGGGCGGCCTGGCCCGCTTCCTGCTCGCAACCCTGCTAGCGGCAAGAGATTCGGGTGCCGCAAAAATTCTCGCTTGACATCCCTGATGGGGGGTGCTAGGGAACAAGTACGCTGTCCGAGTGGTCCACAAGTACGCAAGGAACGTGGTCAAAAGGGAGAAGTCCTGCCCGAGAAAAGACGGACTAGTGGATCCCAATCCCTATCCCTGGTTGCCACGGGTTCGCGAGTACGGCAAGGAAAGCGATTAACTAGGACAGAAACCCA
>CAZCQN010000080.1:2354-13569 GCA_964500825.1 uncultured Verrucomicrobiota bacterium
TTGCCACGGGTTCGCGAGTACGGCAAGGAAAGCGATTAACTAGGACAGAAACCCAACCACTTCGGGCAGCGTTTTTGTCTTTCTAGGCCCCCCGAGCAGGGGGCCTTCTTCTTGCCCTCGGGCCGGCAGAAACAGCCGCTTCTGCCGATCGACCGGGCCCGCTTGACGCACGCGCCGGCATTCGTTCGCGTGGTCGTTCGATGTCTTTGTGGATGGGAGCAACCGTGCGAGCGGCGCGGCGGTGGCAGTCGGGACTGTGACATCAGCAGCCCGTTTATGGTCATCAACGAAATGGATTGACGGCGCGTTGTAGGGCGGGTCGCCGTCGGCCCGCGCCACATCGCTCACGCGTGCAAGAGGCACCGGGTGTCAAGATAAATGGTTGATGACCATCAACGGGCTTCCTTCTCTCAGCATAGGCCAGTCCTTCAGGGCTGGTGTCACGCGCGACACACAACCATTCCGGAGCCTGTTTCAACGGGCTTCTCGACAGGCGGCTTAAGCCAGAACGACAAGGACGTTGAAACGCCCTCGACGGGTGTAGGTGCGTTGTGCTCTACCAGCCCTGAAGGACTGGCCTATCAAGAGCAGGGCGATGAGACGCCCAGCGGCCTTGGCGCGCGGGCGCGGGAGGGCGTGGCCTCATAGCTGACTCGAGATCAGCCCCCGTTGCAGGCCCGCTGGAACGCCGGCGGAGGCAAAACGCGCACCGCTAGCGACGGCCGGCGAGCGTGGGCGCGGGCTGTTCCACCGCTTGCTTTCCTGCGGTGTGGAACGTGTGGGCGAAGTGGGGGAGCGGGCCCTCGACCGGTTCTTGGGCAATCAGGATGCCGATCGAGTTCGACAGCTTCGTCGGGCTGTAGATCTCGTCGGTCTCGTCCGTGGCTTCGACCGGCTCGATCAGCGCCAGGTGCGTGAGCATCCTGAGGAGCTGCTTGTTGCCTTCGCCGAACGGCACCGTGCCCGTGCGGGTGAGCATCTGCACCTTGAACCCCTTCTCGACGAAGAACGAGCCGAGCGAG
Organism: uncultured Verrucomicrobiota bacterium; assembly: GCA_964500825.1. Lineage (GTDB taxonomy): Bacteria > Auribacterota > JABMQX01 > JAFGEW01 > JAFGEW01 > CAYUZG01. Next base: position 3,377 of record CAZCQN010000080.1, read on the forward strand.
GCGGCGAACGTCACGAGCTCCTCGAACTGCTCGAGCGACCGCTCGTCGCGCTGCGTGAGCGCGTTGTCGAAGACGAGTGTGACCTGCAGGTGCTGATCCTGCGAGAACTGCGTGACGACGAGCCCGTCGGTCTTGGCCGAGAGCTTCCAGTTAATGAACCGCCGGTCGTCGCCGTGCTGGTACTTGCGGAAGCCGAACACCTCGGTGCCGATGCCGGGCCGGTTGAGCTGGCCCTCGATGTCGCTCAACACGTTCGCCAGAAAATTCGGGTTGAGCGGCACGACTTTCGGATAGACGATGACCGTCTCGGGCCTCTTCGTTGCGAACCCCCTGGCGAAGAAGCCGAGCGGGAAGCTCGTCGAGATCACAAGCTCGCCGAACTCGTACTCGCCGCGCCGGTCGATCACGTGCTGATACGTGGTCGACACGGACGTGCGCGGCGGGACCTTGACGACGTATTTCGGCTCGAGCTTCCGGCGCTCACACGTGTCGTGCACCACCACCGAGATCGCGGGCACAAGCCGTTTGTGGTTGGTCAGGATCAGCTCGACGGGAAACGGTCTCTCGGCGAACACGTGCGTCGGCAGCACGCGCGCGAGCGACAGCTTGTTGATGCTCGTGGTCGAGATGATCGACGAGAGCAGGGCGAAGCAGATCATGGTGGCCAGCACGAAAAAGATCAGGTTGATCCCCTTGGCGAACGCCACGATCCCGACGACCACAATGAGCAAGAAGAACACGCGGCCCTCACGCGTGATTCGGAACAGGAACGTTCTCTTGGGGAGCCTGATGCGCACGGTGCGTGAACCCTCACGACGTCCGGACCGTCACTTCTGGATTCTCAACCACGGGGATCACAGGGAAAAAAGAAGCATTGACCGCGGAGCGCGCCAAGTGCCCAGAGGCGCGCTGCGCGTCCCCCGTGCTCTCCGTGCTCTCCGTGGTTCAATCTTCTTAGAGCGGCACGGGGATCTCGCCCAGGATACTCTTGATGACCTGCTCGGCCGAGCTGATGCCGGCCGCCTTCGGCCCGTAGTGGGCCGAGAGCACGAGCCGGTGGGCCAGCGCGTTGACGGCGAGCAGCTTGACGTCGTCGGGCACCACGTAGTCGCGCCCGCTCACGAGCGCGCGCGCTTGCGCGAGCCGGAACAGCGAGAGGCCGGCACGCGGGCTGACGCCGAGCTCGACGAGCTCCGAGGCGCGCGTCGCCTCGACGATCCGCATGAGATAATTCATCAAGGTCTCATCAACACGCACGCGCTCGACGAGCGACTGGAGCGCGATGATCTCGGCCGCGTCGAGCGCCGGCTCGACCTCGCGCAGCGGGTCGCCCTGCTTGCGGCTCAGGATCATCTCGATCTCGCGCTCGGCCGACGGGTAGCCGATCCCGATCTTCATCATGAACCGGTCGAGCTGCGATTCGGGCAGGGGGAACGTGCCGTAATGCTCGACCGGGTTTTGCGTCGCGATCACGATAAACGGCTCCGGCAGCGGGTAGGTGTTCGAGTCGTACGAGACCTGGCGGTCGTTCATCGCCTCGAGCAGCGCGCTCTGCGTCTTGGGCGAGGCGCGGTTCACCTCGTCGGCGAGCACGACGTTGGCGAAGATCGGCCCGGGCTGGAACTCGAACTGGCTCTTCTGCGAATGGTAGATCGACACGCCGAGGATGTCGGTCGGCAGCAGGTCACTCGTGAACTGGATGCGCTGGAAGGTGCAGTTGACCGAGCGCGCGAGCGTGTTGGCCAGCGTCGTCTTGCCGATGCCGGGCACGTCCTCGATCAGCATGTGCCCCTTGGCGAGCAGGCAGACGACGACGAGCCGGATCACCTCGTCCTTGCCGTAGATCACCCGGCCAATCGTCTGGCAGAGCCGGTCGATCTTCTCGCTTGTCTCCGACGCGTCCACGGCGACCATCCCGGCTCGGTACAGGCGTGGCGGTCACAATCGTCACGCAGTATAGGCCCCGCCGTCCGGCCCTCGCAAGTGAAACCCGCGTCGGACCCGACCCAGGCCCCTGCGGCATGGTGCGGTCGACGGATCACAGCGCGCCGTGGGTCCGAGCTACTTGCCGACCCGCCAGCGCATCTTGACTGCCAGGGCCGCTACGACCACCCAGCCGATGTAGAGGTAGTAGTGGACGCCGCTGCTGCCCCAGTCGATCGGCGGCGCCGCGGTATCAGGATCATCCGCCATCTGGATGGACAGGAAGTTGGCGATCACGTGCAGGACCCACGACACCGCGTAGAAGAGGGCGCAGAACAAGGCAATCTCCACCAAGAGCCTGAAGATGCGGCCGCCCAAGCTCTGCGCTAGCTCGCTCTTGAGCTTCTTCGGCCCGCCGATAATCATGTCCTGCGTCACGTGCACGATCGCGGTGGCACGCTCGGCGCGTTTCTCGACGAGCCGGCCGCCGCATCGGTCACAGACGCTGCCGCCGAATAGGTCGGTCTTGCACCGCGGGCAGTAGCGCATCGTTCAGCCTCTCTTTGTGACAGCGTTTGCCAATTCGCTGCGTCGAGCTCCGAGCACGAGGCTAGCTCCCGCCGGCTCGCGCCTCATTTACATACGCGCCGTAGGCTCGGCGCAGGAGCTCGTACTCAGGCTCACCGAATTCAGTACCCTCTGAGTGGAGCGACGTCAAGTAGTAGAGCGAAGGCACACCGAGCTGCGGCTGAACCTCGACGTACTCACGCCACGCCGGCAAGTGCGACAGCGGGTAGTTGTCGGAGTCGATGAGCCATTCGGGGCAGGCGGCGCGGGCCACCTTCTGCCGGTGCTCCATCGTCGGGACGACGGAGCGGAAATCGGAACAGATGTCGTTAAGCCGGAGCATGTCGACCACGTCGCCGAAGTACGCGTTCGCCGTGTGCGCGATCACGAGCGCGTCGGCCTTCGCCTCCTTGGCCGCCGAGTAGATGATCGATAGCAGCCGCTTCTGCAGCTCGACGCCCCACACCTCGTCCTGGTGCAGGTGGCAGCCCGGTCCGGCGGCGATGTCGGCCGTGAAGTCGATCTTGAACCCCGACGCGTTCAGGCACCCCTCGTCGGCCGAGAGCATGGAACGGACCTGCTCGCGCAGCCGCTGCTCGTACGCCGGGTTCGTCGGATCGACGCCGACCGGCTCGCCGTCCTTCGTGATGCACTCGTCGGGCGGCACGCCCTCGGCGCCCCACGAGTTGTACCAGAGCAGGACGCGAACGCCCTCGGCCGCCATCCGGTCGATGAAGGCGCGCATGTCGGGCCATTTGCCGACGTCGGGCCGGTTGAGGCCGTACTGCGCCTGCCACTTGTCGTCGATGATCAGCGTGCCGAACGGGATCTGCTTCTCGCGCAGCAGCTCGACGATCCGGCCGTACACGGTCTCCGTCGCGTAGTCGCGCGGGTGGTTGCCGCTCCGACGCGCCAGGTGGCACTGCTCGCCCCAGCCGCACACGATCGGCTCGCGCCACCACGATGGGACGTCACGCTTCGGCACCGGCACGTAGCCGCGATCGCGCAGCCACCCGACGTAGCGCGCAAGCGCGTCGTATTCGCTGTCGCCGACAATGAACACGAGCTTCGGGCTGCGCCACGTGCCCTCGACGCGCGTGTGGCCGTCGTAGGCGAGCCGGAAGCCGAACAGCTCGCCGCCCGTGTATTCGAAGTTGACGAAGCTGTTCTCGCCCGGGTTCGCGGCCACGCCGATGGCGACCCATTTCGAGCCGCTGCGGACGCAGTAGCACAGCGGCGCCGGCGTGTAGAACCAGCTCCCGCCGAGGTCGCCGCGCGAGCTCGTGACGCTGATGTCGGCCCGCTCGAACGGCGGCAGCCACTGGCGGAACACAGTGACGGGTTCGGGGTTGAAGACCTCCTCAAAGCCCGCCATCGAGCCGGTCAGCCAGTCCTTCAACGGCCGACACGGGTTCTTCTGTGCGAGGAAATCGCCGGGCTTCAGCACGTAGTCGTCGAGCGTCTTTTGGAAAAACCCCTCGAAGAAGTGCAGCGACTCGATCCGGCCCGAGCCTTCAACTTCGACGCCGTAGGTGAACCAGTCGTCGGCGCACTCGAACGCGTAGCGCTTCTTATCCCAGACGCTGCTCGCGCCTTCCGCGACGAGCCGGCATGTGTCATTGTCGCGCTCAACCCGCCAGCCGGCCGGCGGCCCGACCACGTCGGCGCCGGCGACGGCATCGAGGCTCGACACCCCCAAAAGCCTCGCCAGGCCGCGATCCTCGACGTGGACGTCGGCCCACAGCGGCTCATCCTTCGCGATCTCCAGCCGGTACCACTTGCCGGCTGCCATGATCTTCGCTTCGTTCTCGTCGATCTCCACGTTCCGCTTCTCCTTCCCCGCCAACGATGAGAACGGCACCGTATCCTCTTGACCGGAACAGGTGCCGCTTGCAGCTCCCAAGTAGGTCTTGCCACCGGCTTCAGCCGGCGTCTCGACGGATGCCTTCAGACGCGCGCCTTCTTGTCCTGTGTCGCGTGCAGTTTGGCCACGCGCCTCTCAATCCTTCGGTGTCCGCCTACTCCTCGGGGGGCGCTCTTCGCGGCTCCCACACAGCCACCACCCAGACGCAGCCAAACGAGGCGATTTCAAGTTGGTATTCTCCGGGTTTGATGTCGGCCACATAGAGTCTGCCGGACCCAGGAGGCGACGCGGGGCGCTCCTTGGCTACTTGCCTCCCATAGCGGTATTGCTTGTCGGCAAGCCAGATAGAGAACTCTGCCTGCTGCCATCCGGGCTTGTGGTCGAACGTCCAGACGATACAGCACGCTTCACGTGCTCCTTTCAGCGGGAAGAGCTCCGTCTTGGCTATGTCCGCGCCCTTCCATTCCCGGACTAGGTGCCAGACCCAATTGGCGTCTCTGTCATCAAGCCTCTCGTCGGGGTCAACCCCGGTTACGGGAGCCTCGGTCGGCTCGGGGAGGTCAACGCCGGTACCGGCATCTTCTCTCGGCTTGGGGACGTCATCCGGTTGGCGTCTTGAGCCGCTGTTGCCTGTCCGCAGCTCGTCTCGGACAGCCAGGAAAAGGGCAACAGCGGTTCCGACGAGCAGGAAGCCGACGACGAGGGTAACCTTGAGCCTTTGAGTTCGCCTTTCGATGCGCTGTAGCCGTTCCGGGACAGGCTGCAACTCCGGCTTGCGTGCGTCCATGACTCACCTCAACGAAGGTGTACTGGAATGCCGCTCGGTCCTCCAACGCGCGCATCTCCGAGCAAGAGCGATCCGGCTCCCGAGTAGGTCTTGCCACCGGCTTCAGCCGGTGGTCCTGTGGGTTCAACAGCCGTCTAGCCGGCTTTAGCCGGCTTCTCGACAAACGTCTTCAGACATGCGTTGCGACCTCACAGGGGTCTTCAGTTCGGCTCGCAGTACACGGCTGAAGCCCAATGTCAAGAAGCACGCTGAAGCGCGCTGCTCGGAATGGATCCAACCACACCTACCACCGGCTGAAGCCGGTGGCAGAACCTATCTTTACGCGCATAGAACCGCACTCTCCGAGTGGGCATCCGCATTCCCTGCGATCCTGCTGGCGCATTGAGCCGCGTGCCCTTCGGAACACCGGATGCCGTCCCTATCATTCGGCCAGAAGCTCGCGCAGGCGGCCGCCGTGGCGTCGGAGGAGGGCGCGTGCGGTCGCGAGGCGACAGCCGCGGCGCGCCATGACGATGGCGGCCTTCGTGCTTCCGTGGGCCTCGTCGAGAAGCGTCTCCGCACGTGAGGTGCTCACACCGCCGACCTGCTCGATGAGCGAGACGGCCCGGCGGCGCAGCTTGGCGTTCGTCGGCCGGACGTCGATCATCAGGTTGTCGTAGACCTTGCCGAGCCGCACCATGACGGCCGTCGAGAGCATGTTGAGGACCAGCTTCGTTGCCGTGCCGGCCTTCATCCGCGTCGAGCCGGCGAGCACCTCCGGCCCGGGCACTGGATTGATCAGCACGTCGACAAACGCGGGCCGCTTGACGCGCGTGCAACAGACCAGGACCGTGGCGCAGCCGTGCCGCTTGGCCCACGCCAGCGTCTCTTGGGCAAACGGCGTCGCGGCACTCGCCGAGATCCCGACCACCACGTCAGCAGGTTGCACGCCGGCCTTCTGGAGGTCGCTGGAGCCGTCGGCGTCCTCGGCGCCCTCGATCGCCTGGACCAAGGCGCGGCGTCCGCCGGCGATGATGCCGCGCGCCAGCGTGCTCGGCGCGCCGAAGGTCGGCCGCCACTCGACCGCGTCGAGCACGCCCAGTCGCCCGCTCGTCCCCGCGCCGACGTAGAACAGCCGGCCGCCCGACGAGAGCCGCTCCACGACCAGGTCGACGGCGCGCGTGATTGCCGGGATGACGCGCCGCACGGCCGGCGCCACGCGCGCATCCTCGTCGTTGACGAGCTCGAGGAGCCGGCGTGTCGGCATCGAGTCGAGCCCGCGCGAGCGCGGGTTGCGGCGCTCGGTGTGTGGTCGCGGCGGCCTGTGTGCTCGTTTCCCCATACGCGGGCGACTCTAGCTGGCGCGCCGCTGCGTCGCAAGTGGCGAGTGTTTTCTATCCTCATTCTTGCTCAAGGATGCGCCGGGCAATCCGATGATTGGCAGAGCAGGGTTCTGTTTTCGTGGCGCACCGCGTTTGAGGGGAATGGCATGAAGCCGGTCAGGTCTCTGCTCGTCGCCGTCATGACGCTTGTCGGCGCCATGACGATTCTGAGCGCCGCCTTGTTCTCACGTTGCCGGTGCAGGGGAAAACGCTTCTCGCCCGTCCTGTGTCTCGTGCGCGACTGGACACCCGGAGTCAGCGCCGACCTCCCCGCCTGCCACGACAACCTGACCATGCTCGATGTGGCCAAGTACGAGTGGGCAAGCGAGCACGGCGCCGACTACGGCGACGAGATCACCTGGCACGACGTGCGCATCTATCTCCAGGACAACAAGCCACCGGTCTGCAACCAGGGCGGCCACTACCTGCTCGCACCGATTGGCGACGAGCCGGACTGTGTCGGCGCGTGCCCGCTCCATGCCGACCCGCTTGAGCACGCGCTCGAGCCCGCCATGCAGTACGCGACGTGCGAGCCGAACCCGCTCGCGGCCGCCCGGGCTATCTTCAACGAGCGGCGGCGGGCTCGGAAGGCGTTCGACGACGACGGCCTCGCGCAGGACGACGGCCGTGAGGCCCTTTCGCCAGCCTGGTAGCGAGCTGCTCAACCGGGGGCTCTTCAACATCCTGCTAGGCTTGCTTTTCATCCCGTTCCCAACCCCGCAGGGCGATGAGGGCCGCCCCCTGCGCCGCCTCGCGAGCCGGTGAGCCCACCTGAGCGCGGGGCAGCTCGACGGCGACACACTCGCCAAGAAGCCGCGTGTAACCCGCGTTGTGCCCCAGCAAACCTCCGGCGAGCAGAACCTCCACGGGCCTGTCAACGAGTGACAGCGCTTGGGCCGCGATCGTGCACCATCGCGCCAGTTCGCCGGCCGCGCGATCGACGATGGCGCGTGCCACGCTATCGCCTCCTTCGGCTGCCTCGACGACGTGCGGCGCCAACTGCGCCACCTCGCGCTTCTGATCCGCCAAAGCGTAGAGCCACGGAACGACGTCCGAGACCTCTGCCAGGCCGGTTGCTTCGAGCAGGACCCTGGTGAGTACCGTCTGAGGGCCGCGGCCGTCGTGTGCTTCGAGCGCAGCGCGCAGGCCCGAAATGCCCAGGTCGTACCCGCTCCCGGCGTCGTCGAGGAGGTGGCCGTTCCCGCCCACCTTGTGCAGGCGGCCGGCAGCGTCGCGCGCCACGACGACCGACCCGGTCCCGGCGACCACGGCGATAGCCGGCTCGTCGGGTTTGCCCGTTGCCAACAGCGCTTCGACGTCCGAGATGAGCGTCGCGCGGTCCAGGATGCCGTGCCGCTGGAGCGCGCCGCCGATCGCGCGGCGGTCGGCCTCGCGCCACAGGCCCGCGAGCGCAAAGCAGAACCGCGTCACCTCGTCGAGCCGTGTGCCCGCTCCGTCCGCGAGCCGCTCGAGCAGATCGAACAGGTTTCGCTCGAGCGCGTCGAGTCCGGTGGTGTGGTAGTTGGCCGGCCCGCCGACGGCGCGGGCGGCGACCTCGCCGGACCGGTCGACGATCACGCCGACCGACCTCGAGCTGCCGCCGTCGATGCCTATGAAGACCTCACCGCTTCCCATCGCGACCCCAGCTTCGTCTCGTACAGCAGCCAGTACAGAACGCGCGCGACGATGTACATAATGAAGAACGCCGACACGACGTCGCTCAGGAAGTGCCTCCCTTGGCCCATGCGCAGCAGGCCGAAGAACGCGCCCAAAGCACTCGCGAGCACGATCGCAAGCGTTCGATGCCGCCTGAGGAGCATGGCGACCGCGACGAAGTAGAAGCCGAACGACGCATGACCGCTCGGCCACGAGCCGTGTGTCTCGTGCTGGCGCGAGATCACGTAGGCCGGTGTGAACTTGAGCGTGCCGCCGAACGCCTCGACCTGGTGCGGCCGGGCCCGGCCCCAGTGTTGCTTGAACACCGTGTTGACGATGAGGCCGGTGCCGACAACAAACACGAGCAGCAAGTAGAGAAATGCGCGCGCGTCGAGGCCGAGCAACCGCCTGCGGGCGAAAAACGACACGCAGAACCCCACGATCAGCAGCGCCGGCAGCACCCGGCTCGCCCACGTCACCGCGTCGTAGACGACCATGGCCACGGAGCTGTTCTGCCACACGAACGATTCGTCCCGCGCATCGTAGAAGAGCCGGGCGCAGCCCATGTCGAGCTGCGGCACGAACACCAGCACAAGCGAGCAGACGACAAAGACGACGAGAAACGCTTTCGACAAGCCCAGCATCGACGCGGCGACTCCTCGCGGCGGTCCAGCGCAGAGATTCGTGTCGCCCCCCGGCGGTTGTCAACGCAAACCTTCTCGACGCAAAGGGTAAGTGCAGGTGCGTGTTGCCTCACGCCCGTCGGGCGCGTCGGTGTCGCATCAGTGCAAAGCCCGCACAGCGGGCGATATACTGTAGCCGCGGTCGTAAGACCGTGGAACGCGGTGTCTCGTCGACACAAGCCCCCGCAGGGGGCGACATCCGGCCCCGGCATTCGCTCTTGACGTGCCTCGGGCCGTTCACTAGCGTGGGTGCGGCCGCTGGAAAACAGGAACAGACTCCCGCCGGGAGGGCTGGATCATGAAGGTTCTTGCACTCTCCCTCGCTCTCATCCTCATCGTTGCCGGCCAGGTCGGCTGCGGCAAGAAGGACAAGGACGACGAGAAGGACGAGAAAGGCGCGATCGAGACGACCGTCGATTCCATCACAGGGTACACGGCCGTCCAGGCGAAGTTCAAGGCCCAGAGGCAGACGATCCAGATATCCATCGACAAGGCGGTCGACTACTTCGTGGTTGAGCACGGCCGCCGCCCGGTTTCGCTCCAGGAGCTCGTTGACGGGGACTTCCTCGACAAGAGGTACCTGAAAGACGAGTACGGCAAGCCGCTTGAAGTCGAGGCGCGCGACGGGCAGCTCGTCGTCCGCAGCATGCGCGTCAACAAGGAAACCGGGCGCCGCGAGCTGAACTGGTCGAAGAGTTTCTGATGGCGACGCGCGCGCCCGGGACCGTCTACCTCGTCGGCGCCGGGCCCGGCGATCCGGGACTTGTGACGGTCAGGGGCGCCGAGTGCATCCGCCGGGCCGACGTCGTCGTCCACGACCGCCTCGTCAATCTCCGCCTCCTCGAACTCGCGCGCCCTCCGGCAAAGATCATCGACGTCGGCAAGGCTCCTGCCAGGCCACGGGTCAGCCAGGACCAGATCAACAAGCTGCTCGTCGCGAAAGCCCGGTCGGGCAAGACGGTCTGTCGCTTGAAGGGCGGCGATCCGTTCGTCTTCGGCCGCGGCGGCGAGGAAGCGCTCGCTCTGGCCGAGGCGGGCGTTCCGTTCGAGGTCGTGCCGGGCGTGACCTCTGCTGTCGCCGGGCCCGCCTATGCCGGCATCCCCGTGACGCATCGCGGCCTCGCCTCGTCGGTTACGCTGGTGACGGGCAGCGAGGACCCGGCGAAAGAGCACGCCGCCATCGACTGGGCGTCGCTGGCCAAGGGGCGCGGCACGCTCGTCTTCCTCATGGGGGCGCGGAACCTGGCCACCATCGCCGAGGCGCTCGTTCGCTATGGCCGCGCGCCATCGACGCCCCTCGCCATCGTCGAGTGGGCCACGTACCCGTTCCAGGTGACCGTCGAGACGACGCT
>CAZCQN010000081.1:0-13490 GCA_964500825.1 uncultured Verrucomicrobiota bacterium
TCGTCCACGCCTGCCGCCACGAGATGGTCGGCTCGCTCGCCGACGTCGTCCTGCGCCGCACCGAGCTCGGCACGCTCGGTCCGCCACGAGCCGAAGCCGTCGACGAGGTCCTGCGCATCATGGCCGCTGAACTCGGCTGGCCCGACTCACGCACGGCATCGGAGCACACCGCGCTGGCTCGGCAGTTTGTAGCGAGGAAGTAGTCTCTCGCAGAGGCGCAGAGCTCGCAGAGGGGTGTAGGGCGACCCACCCTACAATCCAGTGCGTCCCGTGTTCCCCGTGATTCTTTCCTTCCCTGCCTCTGCGAGTTCTGGGTCTCTGCGAGAGATCCTCCTATCTCTTCGTCGCGGAGGCGATGAGATTCATCCCATGGGTCGGGACGATGGCGTCGAGGCGCGACAGCAGCCAGAAGCCGGGGTAGAGGAGGGAGTAGACCTTCAGGGACTTGCGCGCGGCGGCAAGGTCGTCGGCCGTCATGACCGTGCCTTTCGCGCCGCCACGCTGCTTCTTCTTGCGGGAGGCGAAGCGGACGCCCACGTCGACGCACTCGGAGAAGAACTTGTTGTACGTGCGCGCGTCGGTGATCTCGAAGTGCGGCGCGAGCAACGCGCGCAGCTCGTCGAGCGTGTACCCTTCGCGCACGTGGCCGTGCTCCTCGTCGGTGAGGCCCAGCCGCCGCTTGAGCGGCCCGAGCAACGACCACCACCGCACGCGCGGGACGTTGACAATCAACTGCCCGCCGGGCTTGAGGATGCGCGCGCATTCAGCCACGAACTCGCGGTCGGTGTGCACGTGTTCGAGGAAGTCGACGATGGCGACGACGTCGAACTCGCCGTCCTGAAACGGCGTCTGCTGGCCGTTGATCAGATGCACGTCGGTCTCGACGAGCGCGCGGATCGCCTCGACCGATTCCGGGTCGAGGTCGGCGCTCGCCCACGAGCCGCCCATCCGGCGGAACAGCAAGCTGAGGACGCCGTTGTCGGCGCCGACGTCGAGACAGCGCTTCCCCTCGATGCTGCCCAGTAGCTTGTGGAAGCGCCTGAACTTCGCCTGCTTCAGCACCGACTTGCGGTACAGGCTCAGCGCCCAGTCTTGACTGGAATCGTTCATGTTCATCAGCCACAGATTTCACGGATGAACACAGATCAGGATCCCTTCGATCTGTGCTTATCCGTGCGATCTGTGGCCTCTCCTCCCTATCATTTCCTCGATCCAGGCGTACATCGCGGCGACCTTGCGGCGGTAGGCGGGCATCGAGTAGTCGGCCTCGACGATGCGCGCGGCGGCGTCGGCCAATCGTGTCCCGAGCGCGTGGTCGTCGAAAACCGAGGTGATCCCGGCGGCGATACCTTCGGCCGTCGGGGCGACAAGGACGGCCGAGTTCTCGTCGAGCACCTGCGTGTGCGTCGGCAGCCTCGTCGCCACGATCGGGCGCCGGGCCGCCATGTAGGTGTAGAGTTTCATCGGCGTGTTCGTGCCCGTCCGGCGCGGCGAGACGAGCACGTCGGCGAGCGCGAGGTACGGCGGCGTCTCGTCGGGCGATACGTGCCCAGCGAACAGAACGCGCCCGCCGACGCTGCACCGCTGCGCGAGCGCCGTCATCGACGCGATCTCTGTCTCGGTCCCGCCGAGCAAGACGAGTCTTGCCTTGTCGTGCCGGGCTGCAACCTGCGCAAAACCTTCGATGAGCAGGTCTACGCCCTGATAACTGGAAAAATTGCCCATGTAGAGGACGACGCGCTCGTCGTCGCCGATGCCGAGCTTGCGCCTCAGCGGCATCGCCTCATCGCGCGTCCGGGCGCCGCCCGGGAGGACGGGCGGGTCTTCGAGCGTGAAGACCTGCTTGCGCGGGTGGCGCTTCCGTGTCGCGTCGGTCAGCGCGCGGCACATGGTGACCACGCACAGGCTGGCGGCGATCGCGCAGTCGTCGACGAGCTGGAAGAACGGCCGGATCGCTCGCCCGGCGCGGCTCTTCGCGGCCATCTGGTCGGGGATCGACGAGTCCATGTCGAACACGTACGGCACGCCGTAGAAGAAGAACTTCATGAGCATCGCCATGTAGGCGGCTTCCTCGATGGCGTGCACGAGGTCGTAGCGGCGGCAGTAGAACTGGTTCTCGCACAGGAGCTGGAGCAGCACGTCGAGGGGCAGTTTCTTGAGCGAGAAGCCGGGCGGAACGTGGCGGATGGGCGTCCACGGCGTGCGCAGGATGCGCGTGTTCGGCAGCGGCACGTTCCGGCCGAGGTGGTAGGTCGCCAGGTCGACCTCGTGGCCGAGGCCGCCGAGCGTCTCGACGAGGTTGCGGGTCGCCATCGGCGTGCCGCGCTCCTCGTAGAAGGGCTGTGGCGCGATGAACAGGATGCGCATCAGACGCGTGTACCTTCTCCTGGCATGAATCTCACGGGCGCTGGAACCGCCGCGCTATCCGTTGACTATAAGGGAATGTATGTTAGAAGGGAACCGCTCTGAGGACGACACAGCGAGCCACGAGCCACCGACGATGAACTACTACGGTCAGCAGTACTACCAGCCGCGGCCGATGTTCAGGTTCCCGAAGCTGACGCCCGCGGTCAAGACGATCCTGATTGCCAACGTTGCCTGCTTCATCGTCCAGTTCGTGTTTCGGCTGTTGCGGAGCAGCTTCATCGACAGGTACTTCACCTTCCACCCTGCTGATTTCCTCAGGGGGCGCTACGTTTGGCAAATTGTCACTTCTCTGTTCCTGCATGCGAATCTGCTGCACATCATCTTCAACATGTTCATGCTGTCGTTCGCGGGGTTCGGCCCCGCCCTCGAGCGCTTCGTGGGGAGTCGGCGCTTCTGCGTCGTCTACTTCCTCGCCGGCATCGGCGGGAATGTGTTGTTCCTCGTCGCGCACCTGAAGAGTGCAGCCCTGCTCCTTGGCGCGTCGGGCGCCGTCTTCGGGGTCCTCGCCGCGTACGCAATGGCCTTTCCTGAACGGCTCGTTCTTCTGCTCTTTGTTTACCCCGTCAGGGTGAAGTGGGTCATCTTGGGCCTGTTTGCCATTGAGCTCCTGTCGGAGGTCAGCCTTGCCGGCGCCAGCGGCATTGCGCATGCTGCCCACCTCGGCGGGTGCATCTTCGGCTGGGCCTATATGAAGATCGTCTACAAGATGAGCCTGCCGTTTGCGTTTATCGAGCGGCTGAAGTGGTGGGTGCGGCGGTTGTTTTCCGGCTCGACTGCGCCTCGGAATCCATTCGGGCGCGGTGCATCGAACGGCGGCCACGCGGCGTCGAGTCGCCCTCACGGGCCGAAGGCCCGCAAGTACCGGCCGATCGACGACGGGAGCTTCATCGACGAGGAGGTGGACCCGATCCTCGAAAAGATCTCGAAGCACGGGATCGGCAGCCTCACGCCGCACGAGCGCCGCATCCTCAAACGCGCCCGCCAGCGAATGGGGAAGGCGTAGAGCCGTTCTCGCGCGGTTCGGTGCGCCTGTCGAAGCTCTTCGGGGAACCAACTAACCTTGCACCCGCGGCAGGTCGTCGTCGCCTTTGGTGGGCAGAAAGGTGCGGCCCATGAGGTGGGTGTCGACGGCGCGCGCGCACTCGCGGCCCTCGGAGATGGCCCAGACGACGAGTGACTGGCCCATGTGCGCGTCGCCGGCGGCAAAGACATTCGGGAGGTTCGTCGCGTAGTTCTCGTCGGTTTTGACGTTGCCGCGTTCGTCGAGCTCGAGCCCGAGCTTCGCGATGACGTTCCCCGGATCGGGCCCGACGAAGCCGAGCGCGAGCAGCACGAGGTCGCCCGGCCACTCGCGTTCCGTGCCCGGCATCTCGTTCATCTCGATATAGGCCTGGTCATCCGACGTGAACTCGACGTCGATCGTCCGCAGCGTGGCGACGCGGCCGTTCTCGCCGACGAATTCCTTGGTCAGAATGCTCCACTCGCGCCGGGCGCCCTCCTCGTGCGACGAGCTTGTCCGCAGCCGCATCGGCCAGTACGGCCACGGCTGGTGCACGGGCCGCTCGAGGGGCGGCTTCGGCAGCAGCTCGAACATCGTCACCGACTTCGCGCCGTGCCGGTTGGCCGTGCCGACGCAGTCGGCGCCCGTATCGCCGCCGCCGATCACGATCACGTCCTTGCCTTTTGCGTCAACGGGCTTCATCCACGTCGCCGGCGCCCTCCCGGCGACGAGCTCGTTCTGACGCGTCAGCATCTCCATCGCGAAGTGGATGCCGTCGAGCTCCCGGCCGGGGATCGGCAGGTCGCGGGGCACCGTCGCGCCGATGCAGATCAGGACCGCATCGAACTCCTTGAGATCTTCGACGGGGAACGTCGTGCCGACCTCGACGCGCGTCCTGAACTCCATCCCTTCCGCGCGCAGGATGTCGAGCCGCCGGTCGATGATGTGCTTCTCGATCTTGAAGTCGGGGATGCCGTACCGCAGCAGGCCGCCGATCTCGTCCGCGCGCTCGAAGACCGTCACCGTATGCCCCGCGCGGTTCAGTTGCTGCGCGCACGCGAGCCCGGCCGGACCGGACCCGACGACGGCGACCGTCTTGCCCGTGCGCACCTTGGGCGGCTGGGCGTTCACCCAGCCGTGCTCGAACGCGTACTCGACGATGCGCAGCTCGATCTGGTCGATGGTCACCGCCGGCTCGTGGATGGCGAGCACGCACGCCTCCTCGCAGAGCGCCGGACACAGCCGCCCGGTGAATTCCGGGAAGTTGTTCGTCGCGAACAGCCGGTCGGCCGCTTCCTTCCACCGGCCGTGGTAGACGAGGTCGTTGAAGTCGGGGATGAGGTTGCCGAGCGGGCAGCCCGTGTGGCAGAAGGGCACGCCGCAGTCCATGCACCGCGCCGCCTGTTCCATCAGCTTCTCGTCGGGGAACGGTTTGTGGACTTCCTTGTAATCCTTGACGCGTTCCTCGACGGGGCGCTTCTCCGGCACCTCCCGGGGGAATTCCATAAAACCCGTCGGCTTGCCCATCGTGCGCCTGCCCCGCTATTCCGATTCGACCATCGCCCGTTCGCGGTACGCTTCTTCTTTGGCGAGCCGCTCGAGCGCGCGCCGGTAGTCGACCGGCATCACCTTGACGAACTTCGCCAAGAGCGCGTCCCAGTTGGCAAGCACCGACTCCGCCTTCGCGCTCTGTGTGTAGCCGTGATGCGCCTCGATCATCGCACGCACCTCGGCGATCTCGTCGGGATCGTCGAGCTGCTCGAGATCGACCATCTCGCGGTTGCACCGGTACCGGGCGAAGTCGCCTGCTTGATCCAGCACGTAGGCGATCCCGCCGCTCATGCCGGCGGCGAAGTTGCGGCCCGTGCCGCCGAGCACGACGGCGCGCCCGCCGGTCATGTACTCGCAGCCGTGATCGCCGACGCCCTCGACGACGGCGCGCGCGCCGCTGTTGCGCACGCAGAACCGCTCGCCGGCGATGCCGCGCACGTACACCTCGCCGGCCGTCGCGCCGTACAGCGCCACGTTGCCGCAGATGATGTTCTCCTCGGCGACGAACGTCGAGCCGTCCGGTGGCCGCAAGCTCACCTTCGCGCCCGACAGCCCTTTGCAGAAGTAGTCGTTGGCGTCGCCGGCCACGTGAATGGTCAGGCCGCGCGCGCCGAACGCGCAAAAACTTTGGCCCGCCGAGCCGGTGCAGTTGAGCGTGATCGTGTCCTCGGCGAGGCCCTGCTCGCCGTAGCGGCGCGAGATCTCGCTCGAGAGCATCGTGCCGACGGTCCGGTTGATGTTGCGGATCGGCACGTCGAGCTCGACCGTCTCGCGCCGCTCGAGCGCCGCCTCGCACTGCTCGATCAGCGTGCGGTCGAGCGCGTTCTCGAGGCCGTGGTGCTGCACCTTCATACAGCGCGTGCCGATGTGCGGCGGCACGTTGGGCTTGTGCAGGATCTTCGAGAAGTCCAGCCCGCGCGCCTTCCAGTGGTCGATGGCTTTTCGCGTCTCGAGCTTCTCGACGTGGCCGACCATCTCGTCGACGGTGCGGAAGCCGAGGCGCGCCATGATCTGCCGCAGCTCCTCGGCGACGAACCGGAAGTAGTTCACGAGATACTCCGGCTTGCCGGAGAACTTCTTGCGCAGTTCGGGATCTTGCGTCGCGACGCCGCACGGGCACGTGTTCAGGTGGCACTTGCGCATCATGACGCAGCCCATGACGATCATCGGCGCGGTGGCGAAGCCGAACTCCTCGGCGCCGAGCAGGCACGCGACCGCCACGTCGCGCCCCGTCTTCACCTGGCCGTCGACCTCGACGACGATCCGGCTCCGCAGGTCATTGAGGACGAGCGTCTGGTGCGTCTCGGCGAGCCCAAGCTCCCACGGCAGGCCTGCGTGCTTGATCGACGATTGCGGCGACGCACCCGTGCCGCCGTCGTGCCCGCTGATGAGCACCACGTCCGCCTTGCCCTTCGATACCCCGGCCGCGACGATGCCCACGCCAACCTCGGAGACGAGCTTCACGTTGATGCGCGCGCGTGTGTTCGCGTTCTTCAGGTCGTGGATGAGCTGCGCCAGGTCCTCGATCGAATAGATGTCGTGGTGCGGCGGCGGCGAGATGAGCGGCACGTACGGCGTCGAGTACCGCACCTTTGCGATCCACGGGTAGACCTTCTCGCCCGGCAGGTGGCCGCCCTCGCCGGGCTTGGCGCCCTGCGCCATCTTGATCTGTATCTCGTCGCAATTGACCAGGTAATTGCTCGTGACGCCGAAGCGGCCCGACGCCACCTGCTTGATTCTGCTCAGCCTCAGCTCGCCGTTCTCGTCGGGCTCGTAGCGCGCGGGATCCTCGCCGCCCTCGCCGCTGTTGCTCTTGGCGCCGAGGCGGTTCATGGCGACGGCCATCGTCTCGTGCGCCTCCTGGCTGATCGAGCCGTACGACATCGCGCCGGTCTTGAAGCGCTTGACGATCTCGGTCCACGGCTCGACCTCGTCGAGGGGGACGGGCACATGGAAGCCGCCGTCGCCGGCGGGCTTGAAGTCCAGAAGGCCGCGCAGCGTGCCGAGTCTCTTGGACTGGTCGTTGACGAGCTGCGCGTACTGATCGTAGATGCGGCGGTCGCCCGTGCGCGTGGCGTGTTGGAGCTTCGCGATCGTCAAGGGATTGAACGCGTGATGCTCGCCGCGCCGCCGCCATTGGTACTGGCCGCCCACGTCGAGCTCGAGCTCACCCGGCACCGCGACGGCGGGGTAGGCGTGGGCGTGTCGCCTGAGAGTTTCTTGGGCGATCACGTCGAGGCCGATCCCGCCGATGCGCGACGCCGTCCACGTGAAGTACTTGTCTACGAGCTCGGCGCCCAGGCCAAGCGCCTCGACGATCTGCGCGCCGCGGTAGCCCTGCAGCGTCGAGACGCCCATCTTCGACATGATCTTGAGCAAGCCCGTGCCGACCGCGGTGATGTAGTTCGCGATCGCCGCCTCGGGCTTCATCCCGTCAAGTCTGCCCGAGCGGATCATGTCCGTCAGCGTCTCAAACGCGAGGTACGGATTGACCGCGCACGCGCCGTACGTGATGAGCAGCGCGAAGTGCATCGTCTCGCGCGGCTCGCCGCTCTCGACGACGAGGCCGCACCGCGTGCGCTTCACCTTGGGCACGAGGTGGTGGTGCACGCCGGCGGTCGCCAGCAGCGCGGGGATCGGCGCGTGCTCGGCATCCACACCGCGGTCCGAGAGGATGATGATCGCGTACCCGTCGTCGACGGCCTTTTCGGCGGAGGCGCACAGCGCTTCCATCGCGGATTCGAGACTTGCCGCGCCGTCGGTGACGTCGAACAGCGTTGAGAGCGTGATCGAGCGGACGTGGCCACCGTCGATCGCGCGTATCCGCGCGATCGCCTCGTTCGTCAGGATCGGCTGCTCGATCTCGAGCATGCGGCAGTGCTTGTCGGTTTCCTGGAACAGATCCTGCTCCGACCCGACGAGGCTGATGAGCGAGGTGACCAGCTCCTCGCGGATCGCGTCGAGCGGCGGGTTCGTCACCTGCGCGAACAGTTGCTTGAAGTAATCGTAGAGCAGGCGCGGCTTGTCCGACAGCACGGCGAGCGGTGTGTCGTTGCCCATCGAGCCGACCGGCTCCTTGCCCTTCTCGGCCATCGGCCCGAGGATGATCTTGAGGTCCTCGTACGTGTAGCCAAATGCCCGCTGCTGTGCCGGGAGCTCGTCGGGCGGAATCGCCGGCGGGCCATTCTGTTCGGGCAGCGCGCTCAACTTCAGAAGATTCTTGTTCAGCCACGCGCGGTAGGGCTGACGCGTGCACATCTCGTGCTTGAGCTCTTCGTCCTCGACGATCCGCCCCTGCTTGGTGTCGACGAGAAACATGCGCCCGGGCTGCAGGCGCCCCTTGAGCGCGACGTTCTCCGGCGGCGTGCCGAGCACGCCCGTCTCCGACGACATCACGACGAGCCCGTCCTTCGTCACGAGGTAGCGCGACGGCCGCAGCCCGTTGCGGTCGAGCAGGGCGCCGATGCACTTGCCGTCGGTGAACGGGATCGACGCCGGCCCGTCCCACGGCTCCATCAAGCACGAGTGGTACTGGTAGAACGCCCGTTTCTCGTCGGGCATCGTCTCGTGATGCTCCCACGCCTCGGGGATCAGCATCATCACCACGTGCGGCAACGTCCGGCCCGTGTGGTAGAGGAGCTCGATCGCGTTATCGAGGATGGCCGAGTCGCTTGCGCCGGGCGTGACGATCGGGAACAGCTTCGGCATGTCGTCCCCGAAGAGCGGGGATTGGAACAGCCCCTGCCGCGCCGTCATCCAGTTGATGTTGCCGCGCAGCGTGTTGATCTCGCCGTTGTGGCACAGAAAGCGGAACGGCTGCGCCAGGTCCCACGTCGGGAACGTGTTCGTGCTGTAGCGCTGGTGCACGAGGGCGATGCCCGTCGCCATGTCGGGATCGCTCATGTCGGGGTAGAACGTCGTGAACTGCGTCGCGAGCAGCAAGCCCTTATAGTTGATCGTCCGGCACGACAGGCTCGGGATGTAGAAGATCTTCTTGTCGGGCAGCTCGGAGTCGCGCACCGCGCGCTCGAGCACCTTGCGGATCACGTACAGCTTGCGCTCGAACGCCGGCGCGTCCGCGATCCCCTTGCCGCGCCCGACGAAGACCTGCCGGATGAACGGCTCGACCGCCTTCGCCGTCTCGCCGATCGGCGCGTTGTCCGTCGGCACGTCGCGCCAGCCGAGCAACTGCTGCCCCTCGGCGTGGATTACGTCCTCGACGAGCTTGACGTAGTACGCGCGCTGCTCGGCCTCCTGCGGCAGGAAGATCATCCCCACGCCGTACTCGCCCAGGTCGGGCAGGCGAATCCCAACCTCGCCGCACGTTTTCCGGAAGAACGCATGCGGGATCTGCATCAGGATGCCCGCGCCATCGCCCGTCTTCGGGTCGCTGCCTGCTGCGCCGCGGTGGGTCAGGTTCACCAGGATCTCGCGCGCCTTCACCAGGATGTCGTGCGAGGCCGCCCCGTCGAGCCGGCACACGAACCCGACCCCGCACGCGTCCCGCTCATACCGCGGATCGTACAACCCCTGCGCCTCCGGCGTGCGCCGACGAATCCTGGTCAAACTCGTCAAGTTCTCGTCCACGGTACCTCGGTACGTAGTCCTTCCCCCCTACAACGCATCTCAGGTGCCGAAAGAGCCCGCCGCGCGCCAGCGGTGGCACACTGAAGCGCGAGACGGAATCGTGCAGCTCCAGGTCATCAAACGAGGCGAGAACCTACCACCCGACGGTGAACGGCGCAAGCAGTTTCAGTCTTTCCCTGACGACAACGAGTAGACAACGTCCGCCGACGCGGCGTAGATGGTGCCGTCGGCGCTCAGGACGCGGAGCGATCCAGGATTGTCTGCGCTCACGACGAACGTTCCGAAGAACAGGGCTTCCACAACGCAGAGCCAGGCCGAGCCGTCGGGCCCCGCGAACGATTGCTCTGCGGGCTCTGCGCCTCTGCGACACGAAAAGACTATCTCTCGCAGAGGCGCAGAGCCCGCAGAGCAATCAGCAGTAGCCTTTATCTGGCTGGCTACAACCTTGCCTTGATCTTCTCGTGGATGAGGCGGGAGAGGTCCTCGTCGCCGAAGACACCGACGCGGATGTGGATCTCGGTCACGTTGTCGCTGACGCGCTTGAGTGAGATGCCGATGTCGGTGCCGCGCGCGGTCTCGGCCGTGATCTTGCCCGAGTAGGCGTCCGCCTCGCTGCTGATTAGCTTGAGCTCCAGGTCATCGATCGCGGCATGTGTCGCCGTAACGACTGCGCCGATCGGCGCCTCCTCGGTCGCCTCGAGCTCGCCGCGCATGTAGGCGATCGCGCCCGCGCCGGCTGCCGCGCCCGCAATCACCGCCCCGCACCCAGCAAGCGTCACCAGAGCAAGCCCAACAACAGGAAATGTGTGCCAACGCTTCTGCTTCATGGTCCTCGCCCTCCGCGTCAACGACTCCTGTGCAGGTTCCCTGCAACGATAGGGGCGATGATCCGCGGCGTCAAGCCTCTAACAGGTTGCCGGAAGAGGCCTTCCCCGCCAAGATAACGTCGTGTTGCGAGGGAGACTTCTGTTGCCCCTTCAGGGCTCAATGGACATGTTTTCTCGTCGCCAACCCGGGGCTTACCCGCCTTCGCCGAGGCTTCGGCGGGCAGGCGCCCCGGGCTAGCTTCCATCGGGCCTTCGGCCCTGACGGTGCACGAATCCGCTCGAGGCCCGTTTCTCAGCAGCCTGCTGGCGAGGGAAGCGCTCGCGCTACGGCCGCGAAAAAAGACAAGGGGAACGGCAAGAGCTCGCATGATGCAAGCCCCCTTGCACGTTCCCCTGCTATCGGCTCGTCGCCTGCCGGGCCTGGAACGACCCGGCAGGCGACTGCGTCTGTACCTGGCTTACCAGCGGTCGCGGCGCGGCGGGCGTCCGCCACCACCGCCGCCACCAGCGCCGCCACGGCGCTCGGTGCGCTGGCGGGCCTCGTCGGCCTTGATCGTGCGCCCGTCCAGATCCATGCCGTTGACGGCGGCGACCGCTGCCCGCGCTTCCTCGTCGTTCGGCATCTCGACGAAGCCGAAGCCGCGCGAGCGGCCGGTTTCACGGTCCTTGATCACGTTGACAGACGAGATCTCGCCGTGCGGCTCAAACAGCGCACGGATCGCGTCCTCGTCAGTTGTGTAGCTCAGATTGCCCACGAAGATGTTCATCGACTGTCTCCTGAATCCTTGGTTTCTTGTGTGTCCTGGTTTGTTTGTGTGTGTGCTCCGCGGCTCACTCCAACGACCGGGGCGGTGGACCAGGAGGAATCAAGTCGGAGACTTCGTCGGCATGACAGCACGTGAGAGGTATTCCTGACCGATTTCCGGGCCGCGACTGGTGTCGGATCGTGACGTGCTCTCTCGAGCACCCCCCGACCGGGAGCTTCCTTCCCTTTTTCTCTGCTTCCCTTCGTCCTTTGCTCCTTTCTGGTTCGATCGCTCTGTTCGCGCTCCGCCGGGCCGAGGGCGCCGGTTGCCGGCAGCGGCCACCGGCGCTCGACCACCACGTGCGTTCAACAGCCATTCCGTTACTCGAGCAGTTCGTTCCGCGGGGCCGGTCGTGTCCATCCTGCGGTAGGCGTCCGCCCCGTCGCGGACGACGCGCGTTTCCTACTAGCGATCCTGGCTCGGCGGACGCTCGCCGCCGCCTTGCGAGTGCGCCTGGCTGACCTTGAGCGGCCGACCCTCGATGTCCGTGCCGTCGAGCGCCTCCAGCGCTGCGCGCCCCTCGTCGTCGTTTGGCATCTCGACGAACCCGAAGCCGCGAGAGCGGCCCGTCTGCCGCGACGCGATGACCTTGGCCGAGCTGACGTCGCCGTGCTGCTCGAACAGCGCCCGGAGCCCGTCGTCCGTCGTGGCGTAGCTCAGGTTCCCCACGAAGATGTTCATTCGTTCGCCTCCACATGGCGTGTCCCGTGTTAGGTCCCAGCCAGGACATCCTCCGGCAGGCGGCATTCTCCGAGGCTGTTGTCCGGCTGGAGTCGACCGTGAAGGCTTCGCGGAATGCCAGTGCGGAGGGACATGTACCAGGCCCGGACACTGGGCGGCCGTCCTAGGGCTGCGTCCGCCTCGTCGTCCGGTACGTCGGCGTGGGCCTTACTTCCTCTCTGTGTCGTTGCTCCGCGGGTAGGACTCGAACCTACGACAAGGTGGTTAACAGCCACCCGCTCTACCAACTGAGCTACCGCGGAACCGATCAAAACGCTTGCGTCCGGTCGTCTCGAGGCTAATGCACCTTCGGGTAGCGCGGCATCCAGAAGTTCTTTCCGGAAAGGCTCGCGCTGAGCCGCTCAAGCCCGTCGGGCTGCGGCCCGATCGTCAGGGGCATCACTTCGAGGCTGCTCGTCACATACACGACAAGTCTCGAAATGCGCTCGAGCGCCTTCTCGATACTTGATGCTCTCGCCACCAAACCGAGCTCGGGACAGGTGGCCTCAATCCCGCCGCTGTCGTGATCCGTCAACTCGATGCTGATGTCCACACTCTGTCCCTTCTTAGCTCAGCACGAAGCCTGCCAAGCGCCAGACCCCGCACAGTGCCCCCATCTATATCAGGATCCCCGTGCCCTGTCAAGCACCGTCTATCCCTTCAAACAGCGGCCCCTACGGCGCCGGTTCCGCGCCCGCCCAGGGGAGGGTATCCCCGCCGCAGGTCGGCTCCGCCGGAGCGTCACCTACCGCAGTCCTTCCGGTCTCGCCCGCAGCCAGCCCCCGGCGCAAAAACCGACAGAAAAGCGGTTGACGCATGGCCGAGCATATATTAGTAATATCTAAAATACTTATGGAGCCCAGCGCCAATGGCAAGTCTGGTCAAGGTGCTCAAGGCGTTGTCGTCCGAGCCGAGGCTCAAGATCTTCCGGCTCCTCAAGGAGCGGTCGCTGTGTGTCAACGCGATCACGGCCAGGCTCGACATGACCCAGTCGGCGGTCTCGCAGCACCTGCGCATCCTGAAGGAAGCCGGCCTCGTTGTGGCCGAGAAGCGCGGCTACTGGATGCACTACTCGGTGAACCGGGACGCGCTGACCAGGTACGGGGGGTCAATCAGCCGGCTGTTCGAGGCCGCCGAATAGGGGCAAACACCCAGACTGGAGATGTCGACGATATGCAACAAGAAGGATGAATGCTTGCAGCCAGAGAAAGGCAAGGGCGACCCGCGCAAGTGCTCGGCGGAGCAGATCAAGGAATGCCACGGCGATACAGAGTGCCATCCCTGCGAATGCCCAATGCACAAAACCAGCGAAGGGCCGGACGAGGCGTCGTCCGGAACGGCGTCCGAAGGAGGAGAGACACAATGAAACGAGACCCCGTGCGCAACCTCTACCTGGCGTACCTTGGCGTCGCGATCGCCGCGCCGCTCGTGCCGACCTATGTCTTCTACGACGAGAAGGAGGCCCTGCAATGGCTGCGGCACGCGCGCTACCCCCTCGTCGGGAAGCTGCGCCGCGGGGCAGGGGCCTTTAACGTTAAGCTGCTCACGACCTACGGCCAAGCTGCCCGCTAC
>CAZCQN010000082.1:0-13273 GCA_964500825.1 uncultured Verrucomicrobiota bacterium
GAACAAGACATCGTCAACAACACACCTTGACGAGGGTGCCTCATAGCAGGCTATGGCTCTTTCTCGTGGTCCCGAAACCCAGGGTGTTCGTGCGCCTCTTCCGAGGCGCCGGAACCCTGGGCTGTTCTATGAAGCCCCTCCGGGGCAAGCAGTGTGGGACGGCGCCTGGGCTTTTTCAACAGGCCGTTACGCCCCGGGCTAGGCTCGTTCGGGCCTTCGGCCCTTGACCTGCACAAGTCGGGTCAAACGCCCTTTTGAGCAGCCTGCTAGTTGTCTTCTTCGGATTCCGGCGCCTCGCTCGTGTCGTAGCGCTCGACGGTGACCTTGGCGCGGACTTCTTCGATGACCTCCGGGATCTTTTGGTCGATGAGCTGCTTCAGGCCTGGTCTCTTGCTGCGGTCGGTCACTGTGATCAGGTGGTAGCCGAACTGCGTCTTGACGGGTTCGCTGAGCTCGCCGACTCCGAGCGCGTAGGCCGCCTCGGCAAAGGGCTCGACCATGGCGCCGGTGCGCGGGAAGAAGCCGAGGTCGCCGCCGCGCTGCTTCGACGGGCAGTCGGAGTAGAGCTTCGCGCATTCCTCGAAGGTCTGTCCGTTCTCGATCTCCTGCTTGATGAACAGGATCCGGTTCTTCGCTTCCTCGTAGTCGGCCTCGGTGGGGTCCTCGCGCGGCACGCTCACGAGGATGTGGCTCGCGCGCACCTGCTTCTCGACCGCTTCGATCTCCTTGTTGGTGAGCTTCTGTTCGGCGAGCTTCTCGAGGCCGAGCTGGATGCGGAGGACCTCCCTGAGGCTCTCTTGGGTGAAGTGCTTCTGCTCGAGGAACTCCTCCGGGGTCAAGCCCTGGGCGACGACGCGCTGCATGAACTCGTTGTATTCGGCGTCCACGTCCGCGTCGTCGATCTCGACGTCGCTGGCCAGGATGAACTGGCGGATCGACTCTCGGCGGATGAGCTCGCCGATCGCCCGTTCCACAGGCACGTCCACAACAGTGACGTTGAAGTCAACGTATAACCGATCGACGTCGGACTGGCGGATCGGGTAGCCCTCGACTCGGGCCACGATCGGGTTGTCAACGTCGGGCGTGGCTGACGTGGTGGCCGTGCCTTCGCCCTCGGCCGCTGGCTCCTCAGTAGCGAGACATGGGCAGAGAGCGAACACAACAGCGCAGGCTCCGATGATCAGCAGGAACGGGATGGTGCGCACGATGGTCTCCTTTTTTGGTCCGACTGGGCTGCAACGGCACGGCGGCCGGCGGTGCTGTCCGGGGCCGGCCATTCCAGGCGCGGTCACCTTGGCACCGCGATTGCTACCTTGTACCATATCGACGGGCCACGGGGCCGCCAGTTCCTTGGTCCGCGCCGACCAGGCGGTGCGGGCAGTGCCTCGGGCGCCCCGAGGCAAAAATGCTTTGACAGTCCGCATGAGCCTGGTGTGTACTGACTGGTACAATCTACTCGAGCACCCCACACGGTGGCAAGGGGACACATGATGCTCGACCCGAACGAAGAGAACCTCGAGCCTGAGAAGCTGCCCAACGAGGACGCCGAGGTGCAAGACGCCCTGACCGAGGCGGCCGAGGCGCTCGCCGACCAGGAGGAACCCGAACCGCCGGCCGCGCCCGCCGAGCAAGGGCACAGCCTCGTCCCGTTGGACGCGGTTGCTCTCGCCACCGAGGACATCGAGGACTCGACGCTCGGCTTCATCCAGTCGTTCAATCGGCAGCTCGACGAGATCCAGGAGATGAAGGACATCCTCGAAGCCGAGGCGGTGAACCTCAAGAAGGAGCTCGCGGCGCGCGACCGCACCATCGCCCAGCAGACGCGGCGCATGACCGAGATGGAGGAGGACCTGCGCCGCGCCGCTCAGATCGAGTCCGAACTCGACCGGCTCGAAAACGCGATGGAGGCGCGCGAGACCGAGCTCAACACGATCAAGAGCGAGTTGAGCGCCCGCGAGGCCACGATCAAGCAGAAGGACTCGTTCGTCGCCGAGCTCAACGCGAGCCACGACGCGATGGTGTCCAAGACGATCGAGCTCAAGGAGGAGCTCCAGGCGGTCAAGGACGAACGCACCCGCATGAGCGCGCAGATGGAGGCGCTCAACAGCGAGAAGGAAGAGATCCTCAACGAGAAGCGGCGCGTCGAGCAGGCGATGAACCAGCTTGACGCCAAGTACCAGGCCGCCCACGACGAGGTGATGAGCGCCAAGAAGATCCTGGGTGAGCTCCAGTCGGCGTTCGAGACATCGCAGCGCAAGGCGCGCGCCATCCTGGACAAGAAGATCCGGGGCACCGGGGCCTAGCGTACCCTACCGTCCGGCATAACGGCGCCGGTTTCTTTCCTCGTTACTTCCTCGCCATCGGCACCCTAACCCCGTCCTGGCACGCTTGTTGCACTACTTCGCGGCCGGAAGCCGCCTGGCGGCACCGCAACATACTCTTTAAGAAAGAGTTAGATTGTGACAACCGGCCGAACCCGCCTGCTCGCAGCGATCGGTGCCCGCCCTGACGGCGGGGCGAGTGTGGTACCTGTCAACCTAGCGATCGCGCTGGCCCAGCTCGGCAAGACGACAACGATCATCGACTTGGCCGGCTCGGACCTCCGGCGGATGCTTGGCCTGTACCGCAAGGTCGATGGGATCGGCGAGTTCATCGACTCGAAGCGTCGTTCGCTCAACGGCCTGACCTGCCCGGCGCCCATACCCAACCTGCAGATACTGAGCCCCGGCCGGACGACGAACCGTGCGGAGGGGTTCGCGTGGCCGCCGGCCCAGAAGCTGCGCCTGTTCCGTGCACTGGCGGCGGTCGAGGGCGATTTCGTGCTCGCCGACCTCGGCACGGCGCTGACGGAGCACGCAGCGGATTTCTTCTCGATGGCGAACGCGGGCCTCGTTGTGCTCTCGGCAGACCCGAGCGAGGTGATTCGCGCGTACGGTTTCCTCAAGTCGGTGCTGTACAAGACGATCCTGCGCCGCCTCGGGCCGGACTCCAAGACGGCCGCGCTGCTGGCGCAGCTCGGACGCACGCGGGCCGGTGCGCGGTTGGCGACGATCGCGCACATCACGGGGTTGGTGCGGCACCGCGATCCCGAGGAGGCGGACGTCATCAACGAGATCTGCGACACGTTCGCGCCGCTGCTGATCGTCAACGGCGGCCGATCGCTCCAGGACATGGAGCTCGGCGACAAGCTGCGGGTGATTTGCCGGCGCTACCTGTCGATCCGGGTCGAATACCTCGGATTCATCTACAACGACGCGGCCATCGACCGTCCGCAGTGGACGCACGAACCGGTCGTGATCGGCCAGCCGAACAGCCGGGCGGCGGTGGCCGTGCATCGGATCGCCCACAAGTGCATCGGCTCGCAGGCGTTGGCACACGCCCACCCCGACGCGGCTGCGCTCGCCAGCGGTGCCGAACGAGCCCTGGCGCCAAGCCCTGGGTCGCCCGAGCTGGAAGCGGGGGGTGGCATGATCGAGCGGTTGCTTGCCGGGAGTCTGCGCCGCGAGATCGGCGAGGTCGAGCGGCACCTCGCCAACGCCGAAAGCCACCTCCAGAATCTGCCGCATCAACCAGCCGAGGAGGCAGACGCTCCGCGAGCGGCGCCCGAAACGGTGCCCGTCCGCCAGCGGCCGGCCAAGGCTCGTGCCAAGCGAATCCTGAAGACGGTTTTCGATCCCGCCGACCTGCGCGCGATCGAAGCGCTGATCGACTCGCTCGACGACGCCTACTTCCCCGACCCGAAATGGAAGTGGAAGGTCCGCGCGCTGAGCACGCCTGACCGCGTTGTGCACCACTTGATCGCCCGCGGCATTCGGCGCGACTTCTTCTACCGCGACGCCCCCAGCCCCAAGGCCGTCCGCGCCCCGACGCACAAGATCGGAGCGTAGGGCCCAACACCGGCCACGGCAACCCTGCACGAGCCCGCCGGGCGGGTTTCTTCGTTAAGAAAAGAGCCGCAGAAAATCCGGTTGACACACCGGAGACGACCTATGGTATCAGTCACCTACGGCGCTTGTGCGCCGCGTGTACCCTGGTTTCCGGGGCCCCAAGAGGAGTGAATCCGATGGCCACGAAGAAGAGAACTACGGAGGCCAAAGTGTCTGGCGCACAGACAAAGAACAAGCGGAAGACAAACACCGCGAAAGCCGCGAGGCCCGAGACGGCGGCGGCACGGTCGGCGTCAAGGCGGGCAGCGGCCAAGAAGGTCGCGAAGCGCTCGAGCCGGAAGCCGGCCAAGAAGGCCACGGCACGCAAGCAGCCGAGGCCGCCGAAGAAAGCTGCCAAGAAGAAGGCGGCCCGGACGAGTAAGCACGTCACGAAGAAGACCGCCGAACCGCACCCGGAAGCGGCTGCGGCGACGGCCGCGGCTGCACAGGCCCGGACCGAGCTCCGGCGCCGCATCCTGTCCGAGGCGGTGGCCCGGTCGCTCCGGACAGTCAAGGACCGCGTGGAGGTCGCGAAACTGCACGGCCCCGAGGTGCCCGAGGCGCCGGCGGTGTCCGTCGAGGAGCTGCTCGAGCGTTACGGCGAGAGCTTCATCGTGTTGCTGCCGCGCGACCCGTGGTGGCTGCACAGCTTCTGGGAAGTCTCGCCGGAGCGCCTCGGCGAAGCCGCGGCGCATTTCGGCGACCATTGGGAGCAGACGCGGTCGGTGCTGCGTGTGTACGACGTGAGCGCCGTCGATTTCGACGGGTCGAACGCGCACGCGTCGTTCGACATCGAGCTGAGCGGCAACGCGTCGAGCTGGTACATTCACGCTGGCGCGCCGAACCGCGCCTGGGTGGTGGACATCGGCCGGGCCAGCCCGCAGGGCGATTTCTTCGTGCTGGCGCGCTCGAACGTGGCGGCCACGCCGCGCGACGGGATGTCCGACGTGCTCGACGAGGAGTGGATGGAGATCGACGAGTTTTTCGAGAAGATGTACGCGCTCTCGGGCGGCCTCAACGTGGGCCAGAGCTCGGCGGAGTTAGTCGGGGAGATGCACCGCCGGTTGCGGGCCGAAGCGGCCTCCGGCATGGTGTCGAGCTTCGGAGCGAGCCCGCTGGGCAAGGCGGAGAAGGTGGCCGGTTTCTGGTTTACGCTCGACTGCGAGCTGGTCGTCTACGGCGCGACCGAGCCCGACGCGACCGTCACGATGCAGGGCCGACCGGTCGCGCTGCGGCCGGACGGCACCTTCACGGTGCGCATGGCGCTGCCGGACGGTGTGGAGGAGATCGAGACGGTTGCCACGTCGGCCGACGGCTCCGAGGAGCGCACGATCACGCCCGTCGTGTCACGCAAGACCACGTCGCGTGAGCGCAGCCTTGAGCGCACGTGACGTGCGCCCTTGTGTGACGAAACCCTGTTGCAGAAACGGCCGAGTCTGTCCTGACCATGGGTGAGCACGGCTATCTGAGCATCGTCCTGCACGCGCACCTGCCGTACGTGCGCCATCCGGAGTACGACGAGTTTCTCGAGGAGGACTGGTTTTTCGAGGCGGTGATCGAGACGTACGTGCCGATCCTCGACGTGTTTGACCGGCTCGTGCGCGACGGGGTGGACTTCCGGGTCACGATGTCGGTGTCGCCGACGCTGCTGGCGATGCTGGTCGATCCGCTGCTGCAGTACCGGGTGATCCGCCACTTCAACAGGCTGATCGAGCTTGCCGGCCGGGAGGTTGAGCGCACGCGGTGGCAGCCCGAGTTCAACGAGCTGGCGCTCATGTACCACCACCGGCTGAGCCGGGCGCGCCACGTGTTCGCCGAGCAGTACCACCACAACCTGGTCGAGGCGTTCCGCCGGTTCCAGGAGCTGGGCGTACTGGAGGTGATCACCTGCGCGGCGACTCACGGCTACCTGCCGCTGATGGCGGTGAACCGGAAGGCCGTCCGCGCACAGATCGCCACGGCCGTGCGGCACCACGAGCGGTACCTGGGCCGCCGGCCGAACGGGATCTGGCTGCCCGAGTGCGGCTACGAGGCGGGGATCGACGAGATCCTGCGCGAGTTCGATCTGCGGTTCTTCTTCACCGACGCCCACGGGGTGTTGCACGCGTCGCCGCGGCCCAAGTACGGCGTGTTCGCGCCGATCCTGTGCCCGAGCGGCGTGGCGGCGTTCGGGCGCGACCTCGAGAGCTCGAAGCAGGTCTGGAGCGCGCAGGAGGGCTACCCGGGCGACTACGAGTACCGGGACTTCTACCGCGACGTGGGGTTCGACCTCGACTTCGACTACGTGCGGCCCTACATCCACCACCTCGGCATCCGCAAGATGACGGGGATCAAGTACTACCGGATCACGGGCGAGACCGACCACAAGGAACCGTACGTTCCAGCGGCCGCGCGCGAGAAAGCCGCCTCGCACGCCGGCAACTTCATGTTCAACCGCGAGAAGCAGTCCGAGCACCTCCACGGCTTCATGGGCCGCAAGCCGATCATCGTGGCGCCCTACGACGCCGAGCTCTTCGGCCACTGGTGGTACGAGGGACCGGACTGGCTCGAGCTCCTGTGCCGCAAGATCTGCTACGACCAGAAGAGCGTCTCGCTCGTGACGCCGAGCGAATACCTCAAGCGGCACCGACGGAACCAGGTCTCGACGCCGTCGATGTCGAGTTGGGGCTGGAAAGGCTACAGCGAGGTGTGGCTCGAGGGGTCGAACGACTGGATCTACCGCCACCTGTACCAGGCGGCGAACCGGATGGTCGAGCTGGCACAGGCGCATCGCGACACGGACAACGAGCTGGTCCGGCGCGCGCTCAATCAGGCGGCGCGCGAGTTGCTGCTCGCGCAGTCGAGCGACTGGGCGTTTATCATGAAGGGCGGCACGGTCGTGGAGTACGCGGTCAAACGGACCAAGGAGCACGTGCTCCGGTTCACCAAGCTGTACCGCCAGGTCCGATCGAACCAGATCGACGAGTGGTCGCTCGCCGACGTCGAGGGCAAGGACAACCTGTTCCCCGACATCGACTTCCGCTGCTACGCCTAGCCCCGGCTTCCCCGTACAGAGCGGCCTCGTCGCCGCCCGACGTGGCATTGGCGACGACGTTTCAACCAGTTCCTACGCGGTCGTGTGCGCCCTCATGCAAGCGGGCTCTCGCACACAGCTCGCGGGCTCCCACCCACCGGGCGCGCATCCGAACCGACCTAAGCCCGAGTGGGTACATGAACGCAAGCCCCGTCAGGGGCGTCTGGTAGTAGCCTCGGGCGCAAGCCCGTGGGAAGGGGAACCAAGAATGCCCCGAGCCCCATTAGGGGCGGTTGATCTTGAAGCCTACACGTCCTCAGTCGCCCCTGACGGGGCTCGGTTCGTTCTCGGGCTCCCCAGTCCACGGGCTTGCGCCCGAGGCTACTCCCAATCGCCGCGACGCGGCTCATTGGCCCGGATTGCGTCCGCAGAGCCTGTGGGCAATGCCGGTCAGCCCTCCCCGAATCCTTGCTCAAGCAGCCGTGCGATGTCTCCGATACCCGTAGTGGGAATGGTGTGTCACAACCGCCCACCGCCCCGGGGGATTTGAATGAGCTACGAGACGAGCATGAGCGGTATCCGGGCAGCGCTGGTGAGGCTGCACGCGTCGGCGAACGACGTGGCGAACGCGAACACCGAGGATCACACCGACCACCGCGTCGTCAATCGTGCGCGTGCCGGCGGGGGCGTCGAGGCCACGGTCGAGCACACGGATGATCCGGTTTCGCTCGTCGAGGAAGTCGGCGAACAGATTATCGCCAGGCACGAGCTCCAGGCGAACGCCGCGGCGCTCCGGACGATGATCGACGCCGACGACACGGTCTTCGATCTGCTGGCCTAGCCACCGCGATCTCCCGTCTCAATTCTGGATCACGTCCGCACCGTGCCGCGCTCTGCTCCGGGCATGAACAACGCCACCGGCCCGTCGTCAAAACGGGTGAAGTCCAGCACGCCAATTCGGGAGGGAACTATGAGAGGTGCTCTGATCGTCCTCCTGCTTGCGGTCGCCGCGCCGGCCTTGGCCGCGGGCAGGGGCGGCACGGCCGCCGGCGACGTGGCGACGTACAACGCGAGCTTGCCGCCACAGGTCGTCATCGAGGAGATCTACGCCAAGGACATCGACACGAAAACGTTCATCCTCGTCGAGGGCGCGCTGCTGGTGCCCGACGCGATCATCGTCAACATCGAGCGGCGCGTCGTCCGGATCGAGGTCGTCGACGAGGACGAGATCGACCGGCTCGAACCGGTCGCGCAGATCCGGCTGCCCGACGTGCTCGACCTGGGCAAGCTCGAGAAGCCCGGCGAGGACATCGTCCGCTTCGAGCAGAAGATATGGCGCGATGGCCTGCGGCTCGTGCTGCGCGAGTACGCCCACCCGGGCGGCGTGCGCGTGCAGTACACGGCGTTCCGGGTAACGTTCGAGACCAGCGGCCACCTGTACCGCGCCGCGGTCACCTTCTACCAAGCCAGGTCTACGGTGGAGCAGCACTTGGACGCCGTGCGCAAAGACCTCGGTAACATCCTCGACGAGATCGGCAAGATCGGCGAGAACGCTGAGAAGGTGCGCAAGACGCTGACGACCGCGGTCGACGAGCTCGACAGGAGGCTTGATGCGCTCGACCGACAGATGCAGGCGATCCAGAAAGCGGTCGAGAAAGTCAGCGACGTGGTCTCGTCCATCGAGCAGCGGGTCCGCTCGCTCGAGAGGGACAACTAGGCCCGGCTGCGCAGGGGGGCCGAACGGCTAGGCCTTTGCGAGCGCGAGCGGCTTCAGCGCGGCGATGTGGGCCATGATGTCGTCGGCGATCGCTTGGTAGGTCTCGCGCGTCGGCTGCGCCCCGGCGCGCTGGTCGAAACGGACCGGCTTGCCAAAGACGACGGCGGTTCTCGACGGGATCGGCAGCAGCCGGTGCCTGGGCCAGGCACGATAGGAGCCGTGGATGTAGACCGGGATGACGGGCACGCGTGCGCGATGCACGATGAGCCCGACGCCCGGCATCGCCGCACGAAGCTCGCCGTCGAACGTGCGAACCCCTTCCGGAAACAGCAGCACCTTCCTGCCCTGCGCTAACGCTGCAAGCACCCTCTTGATGCTGCCATAGTCGGCCGTGTCGCGCTCGACGGGAATCATGTTGAGACGCCAGCAGATTGCCCGCAAGAAGACATTGCCAAACAGATCCTCGCGGGCAAGGTAGCTGATTTGCTCGGACAAGGCGCTGCCGATCAGCGGCGGATCGAGGAAGCTGGCGTGGTTGGGCGTGATGAGCGCCGGACCCGGAGGCCAGTTCTCAAGCCCGACGACGCGGCGACAGAAGAACAGGCGCGCCACCAGCGCGGTGATGAGGTGGCCAAAGCCGTAGAAAACGTCGTAGCTGGGTCTGTTACGCTGCTCGCGCCTCATGGCTCGATCATGCCGAGGAGGTGGTCGACGACCTGCTCGGGACTCATGTCGGTCGTGTCGACGACGATCGCGTCCTTGGCCCGCGTGAGCGGCGAGAGCTCGCGCGTGGCGTCGCGATGGTCACGCTCGGCGAGCTCGCGCTTCACCTCGTCGAGCGTCGCGTGCTCGCCGCGCGATTCGAACTCCGTGAGCCGGCGGCGCGCGCGTTCCTCGAGCGTCGCGTCGAGGTAGAACTTGTACTCGGCGTCGGGGTAGACGACCGTGGTCACGTCGCGGCCCTCGGCGACGATGTCGTTTCTGAGTGCGAGGCGCCGCTGCTCGCGCACCATGAGCGCGCGCACCTCGGGCATGAGCGAGATCGGCGAGACGAGGCGACTCACCTCCGGCGTGCCGACCTGGTGCGTGACGTCCTCGCCGTCGAGCAGCACGCAGGCGTCGCCCTCGGTGCCGGGACGCAGCTCGACGGTCGTGGTATCAAGGAGGCGCACGACCTCGTCGCGGTCGTCGGGCCCCAGGCCGGCCCGCAGGACCTTGACGGTAAAGGCACGGTACATGGCGCCGGTGTTGACGTGCAGGCGGCCGAGCCGGCGAGCAAGCTCGACGGCGATCGTGCTCTTGCCCGAGCCGGCTGGGCCGTCGATGGCGATCACGCTCCCGGTCATCAGTCCCACAAGACCCCGAATCGCATCAGGAAGTACATGAGCGGCGTCGCGAATAGCATGCTGTCGATCAGGTCAAGGATCCCGCCGATGCCGGGAAGCCGCGCGCCGGAGTCCTTGACCCCGGCGTCGCGCTTCAGGACCGACTCGGCGATGTCGCCGAATTGCCCGACGAGGCTCAACAGCGCGCCGACGACCGCGCCCCATGCGACCGGCAGCAGCCTCGGCAACGGCAACCACTGCGCACACGCCACGCCGACGAGCGTCCCGACGACAAGGCCGCCCACGGCGCCTTCGACTGTTTTTCGCGGGCTCACGCGGGGCGCGAGCGGCGTACGCCCGACCAACGAGCCGACGACGAAGGCGGCGACATCCGAGCCTTTTGTCACCAGGATCGTCATGACGAAGTACAGATACCACCGGTGGCTCGTCGGGCTGAAGTAGGTGATCTGGGCGACGAACCCGAAGAACCACGCGACGTAGATGATGCCCGCGATCGTGCCCGAGAAGTTGTAGACGGCCGACGACTTGTCGCGGCGCACAAGCTGCATGACGAAGAACACGACGATCAGCATGTAGAGGCTGAACGGAAACGCCTCCGGCGGCAGGACGCGGATCGGGCTCTGGGCCGTGAGGAACGAGAACGTGTTGTAGACGATCCCGGCGATGATGCCGTAGAGCATCAGCGACGTGCTGCCCTTCTTCTCGACGATGTCGTAGAACTCGAACAGGCCGAGGCCCAGCGTGAGGTTCATCACGACGAGCAGGGCGATCGACCCCCCGGTCGAATAGGCCAACGCGGGGCCGACGATAAACACGGCTGCGAGAATGAGGGTACTGATTGTGCGCTGAACGATCACGCTCTGTTCACTCCGCCGAACCGCCGTTCGCGGCGGGCGTATTCGTTGATCGCCTCGAGCAGGTGCTTGCGTCGGAAGTCGGGCCACAGCACGGGCGTGACCCAGAGCTCGGTGTACCACGTCTGCCACAGCAGGAAGTTGCTGATGCGGTACTCGCCGCTCGTGCGAATGAGCAGGTCGGGATCGGGCATGCCGCGCGTGTAGAGGCAGTCGCCGAACGTCTCCTCGTCGATCTGCCGAACGGAGAGCTCGCCGCGCTGCACCTTCGCGGCACAGCGTTTGACCGCGTCGACGATCTCGGTCCGCCCGCCGTAGTTGACGGCGAGCACGACGGTGAGGCCGTCGTTGGCGGCCGTTGTGCGTTCGAGCGCGCGGACGTCGGCCAACACCTCGGGCGGCAACGGCTTCTTGCGGCCGATCGCCTTGAACCGGATATTGTTCTTCATCAGGTTCGGCGTCTCTTGCTTGACAAAACGCCGCAGCAGGCGCATCAAGGCGTTGACCTCGCGCTTGGGACGCGACCAGTTCTCGACGGAGAACGCGAATAGCGTGAGATACTCCACGCCGAGCTCGGCGCAGATCTCGACGGTGTCGCGCACGGCCTTCTCGGCATGGCGGTGGCCCTCGATGCGCGAGAGCCTGCGCGTACGCGCCCACCGGCCGTTGCCGTCCATGACGATTGCGATGTGGCGCGGCATTCGCTCCGGGTCAAGCCCGTACTTGGCCAACGACTCGTTCATCGCGTTCGGACTCGTTCGCTGCCGTTGAGCGCGCCGCTCACGAAGATCGTTTCGGCTCGCTTCTCGCCGACGGAGACGATCTCGACGGGCGTGGCGACAAGCTCCTGCAGCCGGTTGACGTAGGCGCGCGCCTTGCCAGGCAGCGCATCGTAAGAACGTGCACTCTTGGTCGGCTCGCACCAGCCGTCCATCTGCTCGTAGACCGGCGTGACGCGCTCGAGCAGGGCCGCGTTGCTCGGGAACTCGGCGACGCGTGTGCCGTCAAGCTCGTAGGCGACGCAGATCTTGACCTGCTCACAGGTGTCCATCACGTCGAGCTTCGTGAGCGCCAGCGCGTCGATGCCGTTGACGCGGACGGCATGCCGCACAACGAGCGCGTCGAACCACCCACAGCGCCGGGTGCGGCCCGTCGTGGCGCCGAACTCGCGGTCCTGCTTGCGATCGACGAAGTCCTCTTCCGGCGTGAACTCGCTCGGGAACGGCCCACCCCCGACGCGCGTTGTGAACGCCTTCGCCACGCCCATGACCATGCCGATCCTCGTCGGGCCCACGCCGCTGCCGGTGCAGGCGCCGCCGGCCGTCGTCGACGAGGCCGTGGCGAACGGATAGGTTCCGTGGTCGACGTCGAGCAAGGTGCCTTGTGCGCCCTCGAAGAGCACTTCCTTGCCGTCGGCGATCGCCCGGTTCAGCATGATCTCGGTGTTGACCACGTGCGGTTTGATCCGCTCGGCATAGGCGCCGTATTCGTTGATGATGGCCTGGGCGTCCAGCGGCTCATGATTGTAGACCTTCGTGAGCAGCAGGTTCTTCTCGACCAGGTTCATCTCGAGCTTCTGGCGGAACAGCGCTTCGTCAACCAGGTCGAGCACGCGGATGCCCGTATAGCCGACCTTGTCCATGTACGCGGGGCTGATGCCCCGTCGTGTGGTTCCCACCGCGCCGGTGCCCTTGAGCTCTTCGCGGAGCCCGTCGAGCAGCTTGTGGTACGGCATCACGACGTGGGCCGTCTCGCTCACGAGCAGGTTGTGTTCGTCGACGGTGACGCCTTTCGAGCGAAGCGTGTCGATCTCCTCGATGAGTGTCGCCGGCTCGATCACGACGCCGTTGCCGATGAGGCACGTCGTGCCCGGATGCAACACTCCCGAGGGGACAAGATGGAGGATGTACTCCTCATCGCCGACGACAACCGTGTGGCC
Organism: uncultured Verrucomicrobiota bacterium; assembly: GCA_964500825.1. Lineage (GTDB taxonomy): Bacteria > Auribacterota > JABMQX01 > JAFGEW01 > JAFGEW01 > CAYUZG01. The sequence continues at coordinate 12,796 of CAZCQN010000082.1, forward strand.
GGCGTTCGCGCCGCCTTGCGAGCGAACGACGAAATCGGCCCGTTCAGCGAGCAGGTCGATGATCTTGCCTTTCCCCTCGTCGCCCCATTGGGCGCCCACGAGCACGATATTCGCCATGGTGTTCCCCCTGGTATGCTCTCGCAAGATGGCTAGAGTCTGCAGACGGTGACTTCGAGGACCTCGTCGGTGGCTCGCAGCGCGTCGACCGCCTCGGCCGGTACGTCGCCGTCGATGTTGAGCACGACCATCGCGTTGCTGCCTTCCTGCTTGCGGCCGAGCGTCATGTCGGCGATGTTGACCCGGTGGTTGCCGAGCGTCATGCCGATCTTGCCGATCGCGCCCGGCACGTCGCGGTTCACGATGATCATGAGCCAGCCGTCGGGGTGCGCGTCGACGTGGTAGCCGTTGATGCGCACGATGCGCGGGTCGTTCTTGGCGAACACCGTCCCGGCCACGTCGACGCTTTCCTTCGCCGCCG
>CAZCQN010000083.1:0-13189 GCA_964500825.1 uncultured Verrucomicrobiota bacterium
CATACGCCGTCAACTGCAGGTAGCTGATGCCCGTCTTCTTGAGCCGCTGCCAGACGTCGTCGGGCGCCTTGGCGAGGATCGAGCCATTCGTGGCTAAGAACACGCCTTCCCACATCAGGCCCAGCTCGGCCGCTCGCTCGTAGATATCGAGGAACTGGGGATGCGTCGTCGGCTCGTCGTAAACGAAGAACCCGACATACGGAACGTGCGCCTTCACCTCCGCCAGCTTCTCGAGCGCAAAGAGAACCTGCTCGACGGGCACACGCGGGTTCTTCGGGCTCCCCTGCGTCCAGCAGTGCCGGCACCGGTTCGTGCAGCCTGTCGCATGGATGTCGGTTACGAATAAGCCTATATCCTCACGCATCATGCTCTTGTTTCTGTATCACTGCCTCCGTCGCGGCCGCGTTTCGAGCCGCGTTTCGAGCAGCGCGCGCCCGGCAGGACGCCACGAGCGCGCCCGTCAGCAGAGAGAAAAACATGACGCCGGTCAGGACGGTTATCACGACCCCGCCTTCCCCCGCCGCAAGGAACGCAAGAAATCCCCCGAAGCACATCGCATTGACCGCAAGGACGATGAGCCTCAATGGGGACAGGAAGGCGCTCCAGCAGTCTCTGTTGGCTTCAGTAGTCATACGTTTTCCTCCTCAGGCGATTGGACGACCACCTCGGTCTTCCCCGCCGTGCCTCACGGCCACGTGGGCGAAGTTGATGAACATGTATCACACCGGCCCGCGCGAAGCCAGGTACAAGAGCCGTCGTTCAAGGCGGGCCCCTTTTCGTTGACACCGTCGAGGAGGCGACCCTAGTATCGGCGCCGATAGCCCGAGGCCTGCCTGCCGCAGGCAGGCGCGATCGCTTGGATCTCCCCAAAGGAGAGGATCATGCCCCGACCGCTCACGCCGCTTCGTTCCTCCCACGCCCTGGTGTTCCTGGTCCTGCTGGCCGTGTTGTTCGCGAGCGCGCGCTCTCTCGCGAGTGCGTCGCTATTCGCGGGGACATCCACCGAGCCGAGCGCGACCGAACCCACGGCGGCCGAGACGCCGAGCGAGGGACCGAGCGCGCCGGCGGCTGCCCAACCGGAGCAGCCCGAGCAGGAGCAGCCGACGCTGTGGAAGATCATCAAGCTCGGCGGCTGGATGATGAACATCCTGTTCGCGCTCTCGGTCGTGACGATCGCCTTGATCGCGTTCTACTTCCTGAGCCTGTCGCCGTCGAACGTGACCCCGGCGCCGTTCATCGCCAAGGTCCGCAACATGCTCGAGAAGAAGCGGTTCAGCGAGACGCAGATGTACTGCGAGCAGCACCGGAGCGCGATCTCATCGATCATCCGCGCCGGGCTCGACAACGCCGCGAGGAAACGCGTCTTCTTGATCGAGGCGATGAACAGCGAGGGATCGCGGCAAGCCTCCCGGCTCTGGCAGCAGATTTCGTACTTGGCCGACATCTCGGTCATCGCGCCGATGTGCGGCCTGCTCGGCACCGTGACCGGCATGCTGTGGACGTTCCGCAAGCTGGCGTTCGCCCGCGGCCTCGGCGCGGGCCAGATCAACCCGATCGAGCTCGCCGACGGCATCTTCCAGGCGATGATCACCACGGCCGCCGGCCTGATCATCGGCATCGTCGCCACGGCGTTCTACGCCGTGTTCCGCGGCGCGGTCCAGCGCCTCACTGTTACGCTCGAGGAGACGAGCGACCGCGTCGCCGACCTGATCTCGCAAGCCGACTAGCCCGCGAGGTGCATGATGCAGTTCGGGGAGAAAACAGGAATGCAGAAGCCGCCGTTCCCGCTGGCGGCCATGATCGACATCCTCTTCTTGCTGCTGCTGTTCTTCATGCTCACGAGCCTCTACGCCCAGATGGAGGTCGAGCTCAACATCACGCTGCCCACGTCGAAGGAAGCCTCCGACATCGAGCGCGAGCCGACCGAGATCATCATCAACGTCAAGGCCGACGGCACGTACGTGATCAACCAGATCGCCTACACGGCCGACAGGGTGGACCAGATTCTCTACGACCTCGCCAGCAACTACCGCGGCCAGCACATCATCGTGCGCGGCGACAAGGAAGCCAAGTACGACTACATCATCACACTGCTCGACCTGTGCAAGAAGCACGACATCTGGAACGTCAGCTTCGCCTTGCGCAAGGCGGAAACGGCGGCCGCCTCGGGGGCCGGCGCCGGAGCGGGCGGGCCGTAGGCCACCGCGAGTGAACCGAACGGGGCGTTCGGCGGTCTAACCAGAACAGCAGGAACCGCAACCGGGGGACGCACGCCGTGGGACATCGCCGACAGCTCGCTCTCGTTCTGCTCGCCGTGCTGCTCGCCGCCGCGCCGGCGCCGGCACAGGAGAACGCGGCGACGGGCGGTGACGACGCCGCCACGCGCCAGTACGATTTCGCCAACGGCCTCTACGTGCGCGGCGAGGCGTTCTGCGGCCAGGCGGCTGAGCAGTATCGCATCTTCCTGCGCGATTACCCGGACGACGAGCGCTGCGACGAGGCCCTCTACCGCCTCGGCGAGTGCACCCGCAACGACGGCAAGCTCCACGAGGCCCTCAAGACGTTCCGCGAGCACGCCCGGCGCTTCCCCACGAGCGACAACGCCGACCGCACCGCGCTGCGCACGGGCCAGGTGCTCGACGAGCTCGGCAAGCACGCCGAGGCGATCGCCGTGTTCGGCAGGATCGCAGAGAGCGGCGCCGCAGCCGAGTTCAAGCAGGCGGCCCGCTACCGGCTCGCCAAGACGCTGCTCGACAACAACCAGACCAACGAGGCGCTCGAGGTCTTCGGGGCAATTGCCGACTCCGAGAACGACCGATTCCGGCCGTACGCCCTTTACCAGCTCGGCGTGATGCACGCCGAGCGCGGCGAGGACGACCTGGCCGTCAAGCGCCTGCGCGAGCTGGCGCGGCTGAGCGTCGAGTTCGCGCCCGAGGCGCTGTTCCGCGTCGGCGAGATCGATTTCAAGCGCGAGCGCTATACCGAAGCGGCCGCAGCCTATCGGCAGGTCGCCGCCAAGCACACCCAGTCCGACTACGCCGGCGCCGCCGCATACGGCCTCGTGCAAAGCCTCGTACGCGCAGGCCGGTACGAGGATGCGATCGCAGCGTACGAGCTGGTCAGGGACCTCGTGCCCGAACCGGTCCGGCCGCAGACGAGCTACCTCGTCGGGAACGCCCACTACGAGCTCGGCCGGCACGACACCGCGTTCAAGCTCTACGAGGCGGTCGCCCGAGCCGCGCCGAACACTGAGCTGGGCGTCAAGGCCGAGCTCAAGATGGCCTGGTGCCGCTATTTCCTCAAGGATTTCGACGGGCTCGCCGCCGCGGCCACGACGTTCCTCAACGAGCACCCGCGCCATCCCGACGCCGACACGGTCCACTACCTCGCCGGCGAGGCGCTCCTCCAGCTCAAACGCCCGCAGGACGCCCTGCTGCACTACGAGACGATCCTCAACGACTTCGCCGGCTCGGCCGTCCTCGCCGAGGCCGAGTTCAAGATCGGCTGGTGCCTGTTCGAGCAGGAAAACTACGAGGCCGCCCGCGCAAAATTCCTCGCGTTCGCCGACGCCCGGCCCGACGACGCGCGCGCGGCCGAGGCGATCGCCCGGGCGGCCGAATGCTCGGTCAAGCTCGTCAAGATGCACGACGCGGTCAGCGACTACCGACGCCTGCTGGACGGCTACTCGACGAGCAAACTCGCCGAGGGCGCCCTGTACCAGCTCGGGCTGGCCTACGTCTCGCTCGACGAGCAGGACAAGGCGGTCGCCACCTTCCTCGACTTCGTCGAGCGCTACCCCGAGTCGGTGCACGCCTCCGACGCCTATTACTGGATCGGCTCGCAGAAGCACAAGGCGGGCGAGCTCGACGAGGCGATCACTTACCTCGAGCGCTCGATCGAGACCGCCACGGAAAGCGGTTTCGTCGAGCGCGCGAGCTACAAGCTGGCCATCATCCGCCACGGGCGCGGCGAGTTCGACCAGGCGGCCGCCATCTTGCTGGCCATGCTCAGGAAGAACGAGAACGCCGACGTGCCCGCCAAGACCTACCTGTGGGCCGCCGGCTACCTGCTCGAGCACGAGCAGGTCGGCGACGCGACGTTCCTCTACAAGTCCTTCTTCGAGAAACTCCCGGAGGGGCCCGCGTACGAGGAGGCCCACTTCGGGCTCGGCGAGTGCCTCGCACGCCAGGAGCAATGGGATAAGGCGCTCGGCCACTACCGGAAGGCGGTCGCGCACGGCGGCTCGCTCACGCTGCTGGCCAAGCTTCACGCCGGCATCGCGCTCCACAAGCTCGGCAAGGACGATGAAGCGGTCGCGCAGCTCATGCCGCTTCTCAAGGCCGAGGAGCCGGCGATCGAGGCCGAGACTCTGTATTGGCTCGGGACGGTATACTTCTTGCAAGCACACAAGACGGCGGACGCCGCGACGGCCGCTGCCCTCTATGACAAGGCCAAGAGTCAGTTCCTGCGCGTCGTCATCCTCTACGGCAACGCCGAGCGGCGCCCCGAGTGCATGCTGAGGACGGCCGAGTGCCACGCGGCCCTCGGCCAAACCGACGAGGCCGACAAGCAGCATCGAGAACTGATCGAGACGTACCCGGACTCGCCGTTCGCCGAGCAGGCGCGCGAAGCCGTCGGCCCGCTCGACAAGCAGCCGGAGCCGCCGGCCGAGGCGGGCGACGTGAAGCCCGGGGACAACGAGGTCGAGCCATGAGACGCGTCCACGTGTACTTCGTCGTGATCGCGATCCTCATCTCCGCGTTCGTTCACCTCTTCTTGATCAACGCCGCCTACCAGGTCACCCTCAAGCTCGGGCTGTTCAGCAACCCCACGGCCGAGAAGCTGTTCCACATCAGGACCGTCGAGCGGCCCAGACGCGACCTGCGGCAGCGAACAACGCTGAGCGACGACGAGACCATCTCGCTCGAACACCCCGACGAGACCGCCCCCCACTCGAGGGACGAGATCGAGGACCGCCGCAGGATGCTCGCCCAGCGCGGCCTGGTCTCGTTCGACGCCTCCGAGGCCGAGGTGAACGAGGCGCTCAGGAAGCTGTTCGAAGGCGAGACGGTCGAGCCGGACACCGACGTCGAGCCGGAGGCAACCGCCGAGGACACCATTGCCCAGGAGATCATCGCGATCGAGGAGGAAGTCGCCCGCGAACGCATCGACGTGCCGACGCGCACGATCAGCCGGCACCCGGATCGCGGGTGGGCCACGTCCGACGTCTACGTCCCCGACGAGTCAGCCTCGCCCGGCGACGTGCTCGAAGCCATTGCCGCCGCCGGACGCGGCCGCGACGGGGCGGGAGAAGCGACGGCGCCGGATACGCTCGGCCCGCAGGCCGAGAGCCTGATCGAAGAAGGCGGCATCATCCCCACGATCATCAAGCCGCCCGAGGCGGTCGGCCCGGCCGAGATCGACGCGGCCGCACTCGAGGACGTCGCGGCCGAACCAGTCACCCTCCTGCGCAAGTACCCGCCGCTCGACGACCTGCTGACGGTGAAGATGCTCACCTACCACGCGCCGAACGAGCCGGACGCCCACTTCGTAGAAGACGGCTACTTCATGGTCGTGATCGAACCGCGCCGCGAACGGCAAGCGTTCGACCTCATCCCGAAGGACATCGTCTTCATCGTCGACACCTCGAGCAGCATCCGGCCCGACAAGCTCGAACGCTACGTCGAGGGGCTTCAGCGCAGCGTCGCCGCCCTCAACCCGCACGACCGCTTCAACGTCGTCGAGTTCAAGACCGAGCCGCACCGCATGGCCGACGAGCTCGTCCCCGTGACCAAGCAAGGTCTCCGCGCCGCCAAGTACTTCCTCGACGGGCTCGGCTCGAGCGGCAACACCGACGTCTACAGCGCCATCCAGGGCTTCGTCGGGCGGCGCCCGGACCCGAACCGGCCGTACATGATCTTCCTGGTCACCGACGGGCGGGCTAACCGCGGCGTCATCGAGGATCGCAACATCATCAACCGGGTCGCCGAGGTCAACGGCAACCAGGCCGCCGTCTACTCATTCGCCGGCGGCGCCAAAGTCAACGAGTACCTGCTCGACCTGCTCAGCTACCGCAATAAGGGGGAGTCGCGGTTCGAGCGATCGAGCAGCGCGATCGCCGACTCGCTCGCCGCCTTCTACGACGAGGTGAGCGACCCGATCCTGCTCAACCTCCGGTTCCAGGTCGGCACCGTGAGCGAGGCCGACGTCTACCCGAAGGTGCTGCCCGACTTCTTCCTCAAGAGCCGGATCACCATCTGCGGCCGCTACCGCGACGAGAAAGCATTCAGCATGCAGATCCTGGGCGACGTCGGCGGCGTGACCAAGGAGTTCGTCTTCAAGCAATCGTTCGGCCAGCCCGACAACGGCACCGCGCGCGTCGCCCGCCGGTGGGCGTTCCACAAGATCTACCACCTCATCGGCCAAATGGTCGCCCACGGCGAGGACGCCGCTACCATCGCCGCCATCCGCGCCCTCGGCAAGAAACACGGCATCCAAACGCCGTACTACGAATAGGGCAACGCGCCCTCCGTGACCATAAGGCATGCGTTGTCATGTTCGCGTCTTCCCCGAAAATCCATGAAGCCGCGCGGGCGCTGGGGCGGATTGTGTGGTCGCGGTTCGTGACGCGGGCGCCGCTGATTCTGTCGCACCTGGTGACGGGGCGCTGCAACTGCCGGTGCGCGACGTGCCTGTGGCGCGACCCGGCGGCCGACGAGCTGGGCGCCGCCGAGATCGCCCGCCTTTACCGCGACGCCCGGCGCTGCGGCGTCCTGCTCAACTCGATCTGGGGCGGCGAGCCGCTGCTGCGCGACGACCTTCCAAGGATCGTCCGCGCCTCGAAGGCGAACCGCTTCCAGACGATCGTCATCACGAACGCGTCGCTCCTTTCGGCCCGGCTCGACGAGCTCGCGCCGTGGGTCGATTGCTTCATCGTGTCGATTGATGCCGTTGGCGGTCTTCACGACGAGATGCGCGTCATGCTCGGCCTGTTCGACAAGGCCTGCGCCGCGATCGAGGAGACGCGCCGCCGCTACCCGCGCACCAAGGTCATCATCAACACGGTCCTGAGCACGCTCAACCGCGGCCAGGCGCGTCCGCTCGTCGAGCTCGCACGCGACCTCGGCGTGTCCATCTACCTCTCGCCGATCGAGACGACGTACCGGACCGGGCCCGAGGACCAGCCGCCGAAGGAGCCGCTCGCCCTGCCGCCCGACGAGCTGAGCGAGGTTTTTGGCGAGCTCCTGGCGCTCAAGCGGAGCGGCCTGCCGATCAACAACTCCCAGGAATACCTACGCACCTTCATCGACGGAAAGAAGCCGTACCTGTGCTGCTCGCCGGTGCTGTGCGTCACGGTCGGCACGAACGGCGACGTCTACGGCTGCTTCATGCCCGGCGGCAAGTTCGGGTCGGTGCGCGAGCAGTCGCTGCGCGACATCCTGCACCGGCCCGAGGTGCGCCGCATGCGCCGGCCGACGCGCTGCGCGATCTGCAACAACGCCGACGTGATCGACGCCTCGAACGTCTATCTCCTCCGCCCCGGCCCCCTCCTCCAGTACGTGCGGATGTATATCGACTAGGAGATTGAGACAGGATTTACAGGATCAACAGGATCGGGAAAGAAATCCTGTCAATCCTGTAAATCCTGTCTCATATTCCCCCTCCTATCCCTGCCGATCCTGCTATCCTGTCCCACAGTTGGCACACCAGGTGCACCACCCATTTCTCGCCCACGAAAAGCCCCCGCATGCCGGCCAAGATATGTATTGCCACCGGCTTCAGCCGGTGGTGGCGGCTGATCACGGGAGACCGGGAGCCCGCTTCAGCGATCGCGCCTTCGGCGCGCCTTCTCGACAATTGGCTTCAGCCGTGATTGAATGAGCAAGCCAACACTGCCAGGGCACACGCCTGAAGGCAGATGTCGAGAAGCCGGCTGAAGCCGGCTCAGGACAAGTTAGGGGCAACCCCAAAACCACCGGCTGAAGCCGGTGGCAAGACCGTATTCATCTCAGGATACAACCACGCTAACGGCTCTCATCGAGGCCGTTGACTTCGCGCACCCGCAGAGAGGCTAGTCAACGCCATGCGCGTGATAGCCGGCATAGCGAAGGGGATGCGGCTCAAGGTGCCGCGCGGGCACAAGATGCGGCCGACGTCCGATATGGTGCGCGAGGCGATCTTCGACATCCTGGCAGAAAAGCCGGTCGGCGCCCGCGTGCTCGACCTGTTCGCGGGCACGGGCGCGCTCGGGATCGAAGCGCTCAGCCGGGGCGCTGAGCACGCGGTCCTCATCGAGCGATCGGCCCACTGCATCCCGATTATCAAGGAGAACCTGGCCCACACGCGGCTGGCCGACCGGGCCTGGCTCATCCGCGGCGACGTCTATCCCGAGGTGCGCAAGCTCGACGCGGCCGGCGAGCAGTTCGACCTCGTCTTCGCCGATCCGCCGTACGCCGGACACGGCCGCGAGCGCACCGGCCCGGCCCCGGCGCAGAAGGCGTTGCAGTCGCTCGCGGAGACTGATATTCTTCCAGAGGACGCTGTCGTAGTGATCGAGCATGCGAGCGGGCTCGTTCTCCCGGCGGAGGCGGGCCGGCTCAGGCTGACGAGCACGAGACGATACGGGAGCACGAGCATCTCGATCTACCGCCTGGCCGGTGCCAGGGAGGCTGATCCGGCCTGAGCCGGTCGGTCGTCAACCGTGTCCCCTGCAACGGAGCGAGGAACCCCATGCCGAAGATCGCCGTTTATCCCGGGAGTTTCGACCCGCCGACCAACGGGCACCTCGACGTGGTGCGGCGCGCCGCCAAGCTCGCCGGCACGCTCTACGTCGCCGTGGCGACCAACACGACCAAGGAGCCGCTGTTCAGCGTCGAGGAGCGCTTCGCCCTGCTCGAGAAGATCACGGCCGGCATACCGAACGTCAAGGTGGATCGCTTCGACGGGCTGCTGATCGACTACGCGCGCACGGTGGGCGCCTCGGCCATCTTCCGCGGCCTGCGCGCCGTGAGCGACTTCGAGTACGAGTTCCAGATGGCGCTGACGAACCGGCGGCTCAACAACGAGGTCGAGACCTTGTTCCTCATGCCGAGCCAGGACTACTCCTACCTCAGCTCGAACATAATCAAGGAGGTCGGGCGCCTTGGCGGCGACCTGAGCCCGTTCGTGCCGCCCGAGGTAGCCGAGCTGATGAAGCGCAAGCACAGCGGGAAAGGCCCGGGCAAGTAGGACCGAGCTCGACGATCCAGAAAAATAGGGACAGGCACCTATTTCTCTGCGGACGCGGGACGCATCGAGCATGGTCATCGATGAGAGAAATAGGTGCCTGTCCCTATTTTTCTCAGGGACACCAGACGTGAAGGTCGAAGTTCATAGGATCTCGCCCGACGGCGAGGTGGTCGAGGCAACCTCGCCCTTGCCCGAGGCGGACATGGCGCACCTCGGCGTCTGGTTCGACCGGCCCGTGCACGTGAAGCTCAAGCTGAGCGTGGTCAACCGGGTCTTCGTGGCAATGGGCTCGTATGAGACGGAGCTGACGATGGAGTGCCACCGCTGCCTGAAGCGGTTCACGCGTCGCGCCGCGAGCACCGACTATATCCGGGAGCAACGCGTTCGGCTCTCGGGCGACGAGATAATTGACTTGACTGAAGGTATCCGGGAGGACATCATGCTTGGCCTCCCGCTGAAGAACCTGTGCAGCGAAGACTGCAAGGGGTTGTGTCCCGTGTGCGGGAAGGATCTCAACGAGGGCCCGTGCGGCTGCGAGCCAGTCCGGCCACCGAGCGCCTTCGATGAGCTGGACGCCCTATTGGAGCCTGAAGGAGAGACGCCGTAATGGCCGAGCCGAAACGGCGAACATCGAAGGCGCGCCGCGACAAGCGGCGCTCCCACCATGCGCTATCGCCCGTGCAGATAAGCGACTGCCCGAACTGCGGCGCGCCGCGGCGGGCCCACCGGGTCTGCCCCAACTGCGGCTACTACAACGGAACGCAAGTCACCGAACCTGAAGCGTCCTGATTCCGATGCGCATTGCCGTTGACGCGATGGGGGGCGATCATGCGCCGCGCAGCATCGTCGAGGGTGTCGTGCTCGCTGCGCGCGAGGATCCGTCTGCCCTCGAGCTCATCCTCGTTGGCCTCGAGGACGAGATCCGCGACGAGCTCGACCAACTCAAGGCCGGCCGCCTGCCGATCTCGATCGTCCCGGCCTCCGAGATGATCGAGATGCACGAGAAGCCCGTCGACGCGCTGCGCCAGAAGAAGGACTCGTCGATCACCCGCACAATCGACCTCGTTCGCGACGGCGCGGCCGACGCCGCGGTATCGGCCGGCAACACGGGCGCGATGGTCGCCGGCTCGCTGCTCAAGCTGCGCACGCTGGCCGGCATCGACCGGCCCGCCATCACCGTCCTGATGCCGAACCCGGTTACCGGCGTGACCGTGCTGCTCGACGGCGGGGCGAATGCCGAGTGCAAGCCGTTCAACCTGAAGCAGTTCGGCGTCATGGGCAGCATCTACGCCGAGAAGGTGCTTGCCGTCGACCGGCCGCGCGTCGGCCTGCTCAGCATGGGCGAGGAACAGTCCAAGGGCATCCCGCTCACGCGTGACAGCTACGCGCTGCTCGAGAAGGAGCCGATCAACTTCATCGGCAACATCGAAGGGCACGACGTGTTCGACGGGACCGTCGACGTGGTCGTCTGCGACGGCTTCACCGGCAACATCGTGCTGAAAATGAGCGAGGCGCTCGCCAGCGCGATCGGCAAGATCATCAAGACTCGAGCGAGGCGCACACCGCTGAGCGCGCTCGGCGCGACCCTGATGCGCCCGACGTTCCGGTACCTGAAGAAAAAGGTGGACGCATCCGAGCACGGCGGCGCACCATTACTGGGCATTAACGGCACAGTCATCATCTGCCACGGTGGCTCGAATGGGACCGCGATCCGCAACGCCATTCGGGCCGCTGAGCGCTTCGTCCAACACAACGTCAACGAACACATCACGCGGTGCCTGCGCGCCAATGGCGCGAACGCCCATGACGCCACCAGCAACGAGGCACCGTCCAAGGAAGAAACCAGTGACGGCAGCTCTGCGTGAAGCGTACATCGCCGGCACCGGCATGTACGTGCCCGACAAGGTGCTCACAAACGCCGACCTCGAGAAGATGGTCGACACCTCCGACGAGTGGATCACCACCCGGACCGGCATCAAGAAACGCCACATCGCCGAGGACGGGGTCGGTACCTCCGACCTCGCTCTCAACGCCGCCAAGGACGCCATGGCGATGGCGGGCGTGGGGCCGACCGATCTCGACCTGATCATCACGGCCACCTTTACGCCCGACAGCCCGTGCCCGGCGGCCGCCTGCCTCCTCCAAGAGAAACTCGGCGCCAAGAACGCGGCGAGCTTCGACCTGAACGCCGCCTGCACCGGCTTCATCTACGGGCTGACGACCGCGCGCCAGTTCATCGTCTCGGGCATGTACGACACCGTGCTCGTGCTCGGCGTCGACAAGCTCTCATCGATAACTAACTGGCGCGACCGCAACACGTGCGTGCTGTTCGGCGATGGCGCCGGCGCCGCGATCGTCACCTCCAGGAAGCAAGGTTTGCGTCTGCGCGCCGGATACCTCGGCGCGGACGGCTCGATGGCCACGCTGCTGCACATGCCCGGCGGCGGCAGCGTCATCCCGCCGACGCACGAAAGCATCGACCAGGACCTGCATTACATCGCCATGAACGGCCGCAAGGTGTTCAAGGCCGCCGTGCTGTCGATGGAAAGAGCCGTTGACAAGCTCCTCGAGCAGGAGGGCGTCAACAAGCACGAGATCCGCTGGCTCATCCCGCACCAGGCCAACCTGCGCATCATCAAGGTGCTGGGCGAGCACCTCGAGGTGCCGGCGGAGAAGGTCCACATCAGCGTTCAAGACTACGGCAACACGTCGGCCGCGACGACGGCCATCGGCCTGCACCTGGTCAATGCCGCCGGCGAGTTCGAGCCGGGCGACAAGATCGTCGTCGTCGCATTCGGCGGCGGCTTCACGTGGGGAGCGTGCCTGATCGAATGCTGACCGCTGCCCGCATAGCCGTCCTCTTCCCCGGCCAGGGCGCCCAGCACGTCGGCATGGCCAAGGCGCTCTACGACGTGTTCGCGCCTGCCCGCGCGGCCATCGACACCGCCAACGACGTGCTCGGATTCGATATCCGCGCCCTCATGTTCGAGGGGCCCAAGGACGAGCTGACCCAGACCAAGAACAGCCAGCCGGCCATCTACATCGCCAGCGTCGCGGCGTGGCGCGCGCTCGCCGAACGCTGCCCGGGTCTCGCCCCGGCCACGTTCGCCGGCCTGAGCCTCGGCGAGTACACGGCCCTCCACGCGGCCGGCAGCTTCAGCTACGCCGACGGCCTGCGGCTCGTCCGCAAGCGGGGCGAGGCGATGCAGGCGGCGTCCGAGCGCTCGACCGGCACGATGGCGTCGATCATCGGCCTCGACGAGGAAGCGGTCCGACGGGTCGTCGCGGAGGCAGGCGGCGCAGGCGTCGTCGCCGTTGCCAACATCAACTGCCCGGGCCAGATCGTCGTCTCCGGCAGCCCCGAGGGTGTCCGGGCCGCGATCGCCGGCGCCAAGGCGGCCGGCGCGGGCCGGGCGATCGAGCTCAAAGTGAGCGGCGCGTTCCACAGCCCGCTCATGGAACCGGCGCGCGAGGCGCTCGCACAAGCGCTCGCGAGCAGCGACGTGAACACCCCGACCGCGACCGTGATCCACAACGTGAGCGCGCGGCCGGCGACGGACCCCGACTCGATCCGCCGCCATCTGGCCGACCAGTGCACGGCGTCGGTGCTGTGGCAGGCGTCCATCGAGCGGCTGCTTGCCGACGGGATCACGACCTTCATCGAGGTCGGGCCAGGCACCGTGCTCCAGGGTCTGCTGCGGCGCATCGACCGCAGCGCGACCGGCCTCGGCGTCCACGACGTCGACTCGCTCGATCAGACCGCAGCGGCGCTCGACGAGCTTGCCGAGGCAACACCTCACCCGCAGTAATCGGACGGAGGAAGGGCCTGTGAATCTGCTCGAAGGCAAGACGGCGATCGTCACGGGCGGCGCACTCGGCATCGGCAAGGCGATCTCGCTGCTGTTTGCCGAGCACGGCTGCAACGTGGCCGTCTGCGACATCGACCTCAACGCGGCGAACG
>CAZCQN010000084.1:0-13157 GCA_964500825.1 uncultured Verrucomicrobiota bacterium
CCATGTGCCATGGGCCTCCGGCCCATGTTTCCCACGGGCAAGATGCCCGTGCCACTTGCAACGCAGGCACTAAGTGAACCGTATTGGGCCTAATCCAGGTTTCTCACAGGCCTTGCGCGCTCGATCCGGCCGAATGAGCCGCGTCGCGGCGATTGGCAGTAGCCTCGGGCGCCAGCCCGTGGAACAAGATGCGACGCAATACCTTAGAGCCCCGTCAGGGGCGATTGAGTCCAGAGCGCACGCGTTCTCAATCGCCCCTGACGGGGCTCACGGCATTGCTTGATTCCGCTTCCCACGGGCTGGCGCCCGAGGCTACTGCCAGACGCTCCTGGTGGGGCTTGGACATGCGCACCGGCCCCAAGCCGAGTCGATTCGGATGCGCGCCAGGCAGGCAGGATCCCACGAGCTCTATGCGACAGCCTGTTTGGATGAGGCCGCGCACGGCTGCGCTGGAACTGGTTGAAAGGCGGTTGCCTACGGCGCGTTAGGCGGCCATGTGCCGCTCTCCGTGAGAAATGCATGCTATGCGCTGCGTAGGACGACGGACGGGTTGAGCCGGGCGGCGTGGTTCGACGGGCTGATCCCGGCAAGGATGGCGAAGCCGATCCCCATCGCCACGCTGAGCGCCACGAACTCCCACTGCGCGATGAAGAACGACTCGGGCGCGTACGCCATTCGGCGCAGCGCGTTGTGGGCGAGCGCGTCGGCACCGCGCATCGCCAGCCAGCCGAGCACGAGCCCGGCCGCGCTCCCGATCAGGCCGATCACGAACGCCTTGAGCAGGTAGATGAACCGCACGTGCCCCTTGCGGGCGCCGACCGAGCGCAGGATGCCGATGTCGACCCGCTCCTCGTAGACGCTCATCGTCAGCACGTTCAGGATGCCGACCGCCGTGATGCCGAGAATGATGGCGACCACCAGCACGAACGCGAACCGCACGAAGGTGGTGACCGAGTTGATCTTCTCGATCGTCTCCTTGTTCGACTCGACCGCCATCTGCATCCCCTCGAGCGCGGCCCGCACCGGCTCGACGTCGGCCACCGACTTCGCCTGAACAATGAGCTGCTGGTAGACGGCCGGCGGCGGCTTCTTGAAGTAGGCCTTCTCCCACACGTCGAGGTACTCGGGCGGCACGGCAAAGCCGATCATCGGGACCCGATCCGAGAGGCCGACGACCTTGATCAGCGTGCCCTGGGCCGTCACATCGTCCTGCGGATCGAGGAACTCGATGCTCCGGCCGAACCGAACGTAGATGTACTCCCCGATCAAGCTCTTCTCGCTGACCCGCTTGACGAGCTCGAACTCCTTCTTGGCCGCAAACGAGAGGTTGTAGGCCCGCACCAGCCGTCGAGAGAGCACCGCCGGCACGTAGCGGCCGTCCGCCTCGGCGATCATCATCCGCGCCTGCAGCAACTGCCAGTCCACATCATCGTTGAACTTCGTGTGGAACGGATACGTATCGAGCGCCGCCTCTGGGCGATACACATAGTCCGAGAGGTCCTCGACGTCGCCCGCCAGCAGCTCCGGCGCATAGCCGAGGACCAGTGCGTCGGTCCGGAAATCCACGTCCCGGTGGCCGAAGAACCACCCCTGGACTTCCGTCGGAACGCGCTTGAGCGTCTTGACCCCGTAGACGCGTGCCACCCCGGGGATGCGCCTCACCTTGGCGAGCGTCTCGTCGGTGAAGTCGCCGCGCAACTGCGTCTTGATGATGATATCCTCGGCGCGGCCCACACCCATTCTCCCCGCAAGCCATTTCGTGCCCGGTGCGAGGGGCTCTTCTTTTTCCGCGGGCCTCGCCGTCAGTTCGGTGATCGGGATCGAGCCGACGAGCTCGCGCAGGATCGTCTTGCGCATCCCCTCGGTGAGCGAGAGCAGGAACAGGAGCGCGCTGACGCCGATCACGATCCCGAGCAGGTTCAGCACGAGCCGGACCTTCCTGCTCAGCAGATCGCGCAGCGCCATGATCGCCAGGTTCTTCTGCAGCGCGAGACGCATCGCTAGGTCCCTCCCGCGCCGCGCAGCACGGCAACGCTCTGGCGAATGGCCGTGACTTCCTCAGCCGTGTTCTCGCGCACACGGCCGGCCTCGAGCGTGTAGACGCGATCGGCGTAGTCGAGCAGCGTCATGTCGTGGGTCACCATCACGAGCGTGATCCCGCGCTCCTTGTTGAGGCGCACGAGCAGGTCCATGATGCGGCGGGCGGTTTTCGGGTCGAGGTTGCCCGTCGGCTCGTCGGCGAGCACGATCTTCGGCTCGTTCACGATCGCCCGCGCAATCGCCACGCGCTGGCACTGCCCCTCCGAGAGCTGGATCGGCCGGAAGAACATCCGGTCGCCAAGACCCACGGCCTCGAGCGCGGCCGTGATGCGGCGGCGCGCCTCCTTGGATGAGACCTCCGTGAAGATCAGCGGGATGCGCACGTTCTCGAACGCCGTGTAGATCCCCTTCAGGTTGAACGTCTGGAAGATGTGGCCGACGACGCCGTTGCGGTAGTCCGACAACGCCCGGTCGCTGATGCGGCAGATGTCACCGATGCCTTCGACGTCGATCGAGCCGGCATTGGCCCGGTCGAGCGCGCCGAGCATGTTGAGCAGCGTCGTCTTGCCCGAGCCCGACTCGCCGAGCACCATCACGAATGAGCCGCTCGGGATCTCGAGGTCGATGCCGCCCAGGACGTCGATCCGCTCGTCGTCCTTGACGTAGGTCTTCGTCAGATTGATGGCGTTGATTCCGGACATACGACTACTGCGACTCGGTGTGGTGTTGCCCGGCGCCGTCGGGCGTCGTCGAGAACTCGGACTCGCGGCCCGTGCCGAACGCCTCAAGTTGAATCGTCAGGTGCTCTTCGTAGTAGTGGATCTTGACCGGGTAGTCGGGCAGCTTGACGCGCGAGAACCACAGGTGCGCGTACCGGTTCTCCTCGACCGTGATCCGGTAGCGCCGACACAGGAACAGCCCTTTCTTCTCGTCCTGCTTCTCGCCGTCGGCGTAGACGGCGATCGCGCGGATCTCGAGCTCGTCGCGGCCGTCCGGCCGAAACCGCTCGAGCAGCAGATCGCTCGTGCCGCGCTGCGACTCGGCCGACGGCTCCTGCTCCTCGATCGTGCCGTCGGCGAGCCGCTCGCGCAACGCGAGCAGCGCCCCGTCGGCCAGCGAGACGTCGAGCTGCGTCCATGCCTTGCGGAACCCCCGGTCCTCGACGACCTCCTCGATTGTAATCTGCTCGTCGGTCCGCGCCGCCACGAGCAGCGTATGCTCTTCCTTGTTGCTCCAGCGCGTGCGGACCCAGTCGCCCACGTCGAGCCGGCGGAACACGTCGAGCATGCACGTCGGCTCGGCGGCCTGGTCCGGTGTCTCAGCCGCTTGGTCGGCGTCCGACAAACCGTCGGCGTCCGACGAGCCGTCGGCGTCCGACGAGCCGTCGGCGTCCGACGAACCGTCGGCGTCCGACGAACCGTCGGGCTGCGACGAACCGTCGGCGTCCGACGAACCGTCGGGCTGCGACGAACCGCCGCCATCCGACGCGACGACCTCGGCCTCCTCGGACGGGCCGGCCGTCTCGACGTCGTGCGTGGTAGCGCACACACCGCTGCATGCCGCGCCGCTTCCCGTGGCGATGACGAGCACGACGGCCGCGAGTAGCCTATCGAGAAGCGCCTGCATCGTCCGTGCCTCCGGCCCCCGTTGTGAACGTGATGGCGGTGACCGCCTTCAAGGGTGTCTCATCCTTCGCTGTCTTCCGCTCCCGGACCTGACCCGGCACCGGCTCGACGTCGTTGCTCTTCCACCAGTCCGCGCGCTCCATCTCGGCGAACCGGTCGGCGACAAGCCCGCGCTCCCGGCGGTCCCGCACGCGGTTGGAGAACACCAGCGTATAGACGTGCTTGGCCTCCAGCCCGCCCGGCACGTCGATGCGCAGCGCCGTGCTCGTCGAGTCCTGCGTGAACGACGCCTGCCCGAGCAGGTTGTCTTCCTCGCTGCCAAGCTCCTTCGAGCGACCCGAGCACAGCGTGATCGTCTCTGCGCTCAACGTCTTCGGGTCGATCGGCTTGCTGAACTTCACCAGGATCCTGCCGGCCGTCGAGGCGTCCTGCGCGCCGTCGGCCGACAAGGTTCTGACCACCACAGGGCAGAAGTGACGCTCGTAGTGCGTGGCGATCCACGCGTGCCAGCGCTTCTCGAGCGCCTCGATCGAGGGCGCCGCGCCCTGGAACGCGAGTGTGAAGTTCTTGACCGGGTCCCCGGCAAGCCGGTTGTCGTTATATGACGTGATGTAGTTGCGCAGCCGCTGTCGTCCTCGTTCCTGCATGGTGGCGGCGACGAACGCCACGAAGCTGTACGACTGCGCGTAGTGCAGCATGATCTCGCGCTCGTAGCTCATGCGCGCCAGGAGCCGGCGTAGCGGGATCAGTTCGCCGGTGTGCAGCTTCCAACGCACGAGCCGCTCGAAATCGGCGCGCCGATCGGCATCCGCCGTCAGGAACTCCGCCAGCCCCTCCTGGATCCAGACCGTCGTGCCAACGATGCTGTCCTGCGCGCCGGCGAAGTAGTCCCGATTCGACATGTCGGTAATGAGCAGGTGCATCAGCTCGTGCGGGAGCGTGTGCTCGAGCACCCCCTCGCCTTCGTACGTCAGGATGAGCTTGACCCGCTTCCCCTTGTAGCGAGTCTGGATCTGCATCCCGCCCGTCCCGACGAACCCCGTTGACCTGCAGTAGGCCGCCTTGTCGGGATAGACGAGGATGAGCGCCGGCAGATCCCAGATGACCGACGTGCCGAAGAACCGCTGCGCCTTGGCCCGGTTCTTGAGGGCGACCGCCAGCACTTCCTTTGCCCGCGTGCCGTCCTTGGCATACACGATGAACTGCTCGCGAATGTCGACAGCCGGGTGCTCGGTGTCGAGGTAGTACTCGTCCTCGATCGCCTGGAGCACCGGCTTGAGACCGGCCACGCCCGACAAGCAGAAGCCCGCCACCGGGACGACGAGCACCGCGCCGGCCGCCGCGCAGATCGCTGGCCACACAAAGAAACGTCGCGCACGCATCTCGACCACTCAGCGGACGATGACCTTCTCCTTGATTCGCTCGAAGGTGCCCGGCCCGATCCCGGGCACCTCCATCACGTCATCGACGCGGCGGAACGGGTGCGCGCCGCGGTAGTCGATGATCGCCTTGGCGCGCACCGGCCCGATGCCGGGCAGCGTCTCGAGCTCCGCCTGCGAGGCGGTGTTGAGCTCCACGAGCCCGCCGTTGCCCGGGCCGGGATCGGTCGGCACGAGCACCTCGCCGCAGCCGGGAACCACGATCTTCTGGCCGTCCACCAGCCGCGCCGCCAGGTTGAGCGCGTTCACGTCGGCGTCGCTC
Source organism: uncultured Verrucomicrobiota bacterium (assembly GCA_964500825.1). Taxonomy (GTDB): domain Bacteria; phylum Auribacterota; class JABMQX01; order JAFGEW01; family JAFGEW01; genus CAYUZG01. Next base: position 5,367 of record CAZCQN010000084.1, read on the forward strand.
GTCGGGCCGGCCTTCTCGACGGCGTCAGCGACCCGGGCGCCCTGCGGCAGCTCGTACGTCCCCTGACGCTCGACCTCTCCGGCGACGTGCACGACGATCGTCGCGCCGTGGCGCTCGGGCGCCTCACCACGTTGGACGTTGCCGGGCGGCTGCGCGTTCAACGCATCGAGATCGACGGCGACGCCCGGCTCGCACGGCGAGCGCCCGAGCGTGACGCCGACAACCACGGCCGCCACGCCCAGCACGAGCACGCCGATTGTGATCTGCTCCCCCCTCGTGAGCCGGAACATCACTCCCTCGCCGTGCTACTTCGCAACGATGTTCACGAGCCGGCCCGGCACGACGACCGTCTTGACGACTCGCTTGCCCTCGGTGTGGCGCTGGACGTTCTCGTCGGCGAACGCGGCTTCTTTCACTTTCTCGTCGGCGGCATCGGCCGGCACGGTCACTCGAGCGCGCAGCTTGCCGTTGACCTGCACGATGAGCTCGACCTCGTCGCGCACGAGCGCCGCCGGGTCGGCCTCGGGCCACGCGCTGCGCAGGAGGCTCTTGGTGTTGCCCATGCGCGACCAGAGCTCCTCGCACACGTGCGGCACGATGGGCGAGAGCAGCACGACGACCGTCCGCAGCGCCTCGGCGAGCACACGCTCGCCCGTCTCGCCCGCCTCTCGAAGGGCCGCCTCGTGCCTGTAGATCTCGTTGACGAGCTCCATCGAGGCGGCGATCGCCGTGTTGAAGTGGAAGTCGCCCTCCATGTCGCCCGTGAATTTGCGGATCGTCTCATGCGCGGCGCGGTGTAGGTCGCGTGCGGCGCCCTCGAGGCCGTCGGTCGCGACCGCCGGCGCCGCGTTGAACGCCTTGAGCAGGTCCATGTTGCGCACAACCACCGTCCAGAGCCGCTTCAAGAACCGGAACCCGCCCTCGACGCCGCCATCGCTCCACTCGCTGTCCTTCTCGGGCGGCCCGAGAAACAGCGTATAGAGCCGCAACGTGTCGGCGCCGTACCGGGCGATCAGCTCGTCGGGCGGCACGACGTTGAACTTCGACTTGCTCATCTTCTCGAGCGTCGTCTCGACGAATAGGCCGGTCGTGGTGTCCACAAGCTGACCGTCGCGCGCCTCGACCTCCTCGGCCGGGATGAAGCCGCGCGTCGAGTGGTACGCCTGCTTGCACACCATCCCCTGCGTGAACAGCCGCGCGAACGGCTCGTCGAAGCCGACGTGCCCCATGTCGTGCAGGGCCTTCGTGAAGAAGCGCGAATAGAGCAGGTGCAGAATGGCGTGCTCGATGCCGCCGATGTACTGGTCCACCGGCAGCCAGCGGTTCACGGCCTCCTTATCCCACGCCTGTGTGTCGTCGTGCGCGCTGATATAGCGCAGGTAGTACCAGCTCGAGTCGACGAACGTGTCCATCGTGTCGGTCTCGCGCCGCGCGGGCTTGCCGCAGGCCGGGCACGTCGTGTTCACAAATTCGGGCACGTTGACGAGCGGGTTGCCCGTGCCGAACGTGACCTTCTCGGGCAGCAGGACCGGCAGGTCGGCCTCGGGCACCGGCACGATGCCGCACGCGTCGCAGTAGACGATCGGAATCGGCGCGCCCCAGTAGCGCTGCCGGCTGATGAGCCAGTCGCGCAGCCGGTACTGCACCTGGCGCCGGCCCGTGCCGCGCTCGGTCAGCCAGTCGGCCATCTTGTCCCACGCCTCGCGGTTGGGCAGGCCGTCGAACTTGCCCGAGTTCGCCATCACGCCGTCGTCGACGTACGCTTCGTTGACCGAATCGGCCGATTCGGTCAACGAAGCGGCCGCCTCCGGCATCGTTTCTCCGTCGAGCGCGTCTCCGTTTGGCGGCTGGATGACGACGCGGATCGGCAAGCCGTATTTCTTGGCGAATTGGAAGTCGCGCTGGTCGTGCGCGGGCACGGCCATGATGGCGCCCGTGCCGTAGCCCATCAGCACGTAGTTGCCCAGCAGGATGGGGATGGCCTCACCGTTGATCGGGTTGATTGCCTTGAGCCCCGTGTCGAACCCGATCTTCTCGGCGGTCTCGTCGGTGCGCGAGCTCAGGTCCGCCTTGCGCATCTGCTCGATGAAGGCGAGTGTCTCGGCTTCCTTCGGCGTGTCCTTGATCAACTGCGGCACGAGCGGGTGCTCGGGCGCCATCACCATGTAGGTGGCGCCGAAGAGGGTGTCGACACGCGTCGTCCAGCAGGTGATCACGCTCTGTGTGCGCGTCTCGACGAAGTCCATCTCGATGCCCGGCGAGCGGCCGATCCAGTTCGCCTGCATCGTCCGGACGCGCTCGGGCCAGCCGGTGAGCTTGTCGAGGTCCTCGAGCAGGCGGTCGGCGTACTTGGTGATGGCGAAAAACCACTGCTCGAGCTGCTTGGTCTCGACCACGGCCTGCGAGTGGCGCCAACAGCGGCCGTCGATCACCTGCTCGTTGGCGAGCACGCTCCGGCACTCGGGGCACCAGTTGACGGGCGCCTCCTTGCGGTAGGCCAGCCCGCGCTTGTAGAACTCCAAAAAAAGCCACTGGGTCCACTTGTAGTAGTCGGGATCGCATGAGGCGACCTCGCGCTCCCAGTCGTACTCGGTGCCCCAGGTCATGAGCTGTCGCTTGCTCGCCTCGATGCTGGCCAGTGTCCCCTCGCGCGGATGCACCCCTTTTTGGAGCGCCGCCTGCTCGGCCGGCAGGCCGAAGGCGTCCCACCCGATCGGGTTGAGCACGTAGTGGCCGTGCATCATCTTGTAGCGCGCCACCACGTCGCCGATGATGTAGTTCTTGGCATGCCCGACGTGGAGCGCGCCCGACGGGTACGGGAACATCACGAGGACGTAGTACTTGTCGCCGGCCCCGCCGGCGTCATCGGCGCTCGTGTCGGTGTTGAACAGCCGCTGCTCGCGCCACGCGCGCTGCCACTTCGGCTCGATCTCCTTCGGTCTGTACTCGTCCATGCGTCCCGTGAATCCATCGTCTAAAATTACACCACCCCCTCGACGGGACGGCTGCGGCTGCATCGCGCCCGCCTACTCGGGCGGCCAGAGGCTCATGCTCTTCTCGCCGAAAACCTCGGCCCCGAAGCGGTACAGCTCCACGCTCGGGCTCTGCCACTCGTCGAGCGGCAGGCCTGCCTTCCAGCAGGTCTGCTCCAGGAACTTCGGCACGTCCCAGGCATGCTCGGTCGCCACCTGCGGCAGCAGCAGCCCCGAGCGGCCACGCGACCGGATCAGCAAGCCGTGCGCGCCGATCTCGACGTCGCCGGCCCCCTTGGCTCGCTCGAGCGGGCCGAGCACCGAGAGCTCGATGTCGACCTCCTCGACCTCGCGTGGCCTGACCGGCGCGAACCTCGGGTCATGGGCCGACGCCTCGACCGCGAGATCGCCCACCGCCTGCCACAGCGGCTTGATCCCCTCGACGTACCCGATGCACCCGCGAAGCCGCCCCGCCTTGTGCAGCGAGACGAAGGCGCCCTGCGCGGTCCGGGCGCTCTCGGGCACGTCGAGCGGATCCTGCAAAACCTCGCCCGCAGTAAACGCCGCCATCGAGTCCCTGGCGAGCCGGAGCAAGAACCGCCTGTCCTCGTCCGACAACATGCGATCACCCCCGCTCGACCCCAGCATACGGCGCAGCCGCATGCGCAGCAAGCAAAATGGCATCCGGTTCGGACCGCGCCGCGCGCCGGCTGGTCCAGTGCAGCGAAATCGCTTGACGGCCCGACCGGCGAACGACTAAATGGGGACACCCCGTCCGACGCTGGAAAAAAGGAGAACACCGATGCGTCGACTCCTCGTCCCGCTTGCCGTATGCATCCTCGCCGCCGTCGCCGTTCCCGTCGCGCCCGCCGCCGAGACCATCACGGCGAAGACCGTGGCGATCCTCGACTTCGAGAACACCAACACGGAAGCGAGCGAGGACGACTGGCTCTGCGCCGGGATGGCCGAGACGCTCATCACCAAGCTGCGCCAGGTCCGCGACCTCCACCTCGTCGAGCGCAAGCAGATCATCAAGGCGACGGAGGAGCTCGACTTCTCGACGAGCGACTTCTTCGATGCCGAGAAATCCGAGCAGCTCGCCCGCTTCCTCAAGGTCGACGTGCTCCTGGTCGGCGGCTTCCAACACTACGGCAACGCGATCCGGATCACCGCGCGCTTCGTCGACGTGAGCACCGGCGAGGTGCTCGAGGCCGTCGACATCAAGGGCAAAATGGACAACATCTTCGACCTGCAGGACCAACTCGCCCTCAAGCTCATCGAGTCGCTCGGAATCGAAACCACGCGGCGTGAGCGCAAGACGGTCGCCGAGAACCCGACGACGAGCCTCAGCGCGCTCGAACTCTACGGCAAGGCGCTCAAGACGGACGACGCCCAGGAGGAGATCGCGCTGCTGCGCCAAGCGATCGAGGCGGACCCCGAGTACAAGGAGGCCTACAACGACCTCGCCGTGGTCTACATGGACCAGGAGAACTACGCGACCGCCATCGACCTGCTCAAGAAGGCGCTCGACGTCGACGAGTCCTACTTCCTGGCGCACTTCAACCTCGGCGTCTGCTACTACCAGCTCGGCCGCTTCGACGAGAGCGCCCGGTCGCACAAGCGCGCCACCGAGTGCAACGAGAACTACACCTTCGCCTACCTCGCGCTCGCCGAGGTCTACCTCGCCCAGTACGACTACCGCCGCGCCATCGAGGTCGCGCGCCAGGCCGTCGAGCTCGACCCGAGCGAGCCGCGCGGCTACAACCTCTGGGGCCATGGCCTCTCCGGACAGGAGCGATACGACGAGGCGATCGAGAAGTTCCAGCAGGTCATCGAGCTCAATCCCGAGGCGGCCTACGCCTACTCCAACATCGCCAACTGCTACGGCCGGCTCGACGAACCCGACAACGCGCTCGAGTTCTACGGCAAGGCACTCGAGATCGAGCCCGACTATGCGCTCGCCTACTACCGCCGCGCTTCGCTCTACTACTTCGCGCTGAACGACGCGCACAAAGCGGCCGTCGACTTCGCCAAATACATCCAGTACGAAGAAGGCGACCCGGACGGCTACATCGGCCTGGCCCGGGCCTACGTCGAGCTCGGCCGGACCGACGACGCCAAAGAGGCGTACGAGACGGCCATCGACCTCCAGCCGAACCTGCCGCACGCCCTGTACGAGCTGGCCAACCTGTGCTTCGACAACGAGGACTACGACCGCGCCGAGCAGCTCTACCTCGAAGCGCTCAAGGTTGACCCCGATATCATCGGGGCCTACCACAACCTCGGCCGGATCTACGCCTACGTGCGCGGCGACCAGGACACGGCCGCCAGCTACTTCGAGAGGGCGCTCGCCGTCGACCGCGACCACACGCCGTCGCTGACCGAGCTCGCGCGCGTCGAGCTGCGCCGCGAGCGCTGGGACGACATGATCACCTGGCTCATGCGCGGCCGGAAGCTCGAGCCCGAGGATCCGTTCTGGCACTACTTCCTCGGCTACGCCTACGACGAGAAGGCGACCGCCAGCCGCGACGAGGGCAAGACGCGCACCGCCCAGCGCTACACCGAGACGGCCGAGAAACACCTGCGCGAGGCCGCACGCCTCAACCCCGACGATCCCGACGTCTACAACCTGCTCGGCAACCTGCGCCTCAACAACGGCGACCCGGCCGAGGCGGTCCCCTACTACGAGCAGGCGCTCGAAGCGAACGAAGACCACGTCTACGCCAACGTCAACCTCGGCACCGCCAATCGCCAGCTCGGCCGGTACGTCGAGGCCGAACGCTACTTCAAGCGCACCCTGACGCTCGCGCCCCAATACGCGTTCGCCGCCTACCAGCTCGCCGAGATGTACGACGAGGACCTGCACCAGCCCGATGACGCCGTCACCTACTACACGCGCTACATCGAGATCACCGGGCAGGACGAAAACATCCAGGCGCGCATCAAAGAGATCGAACGCGGCGACACCGATGAGCTTCTCGAAGACTTCGACTAGGACACCGGCTCGATCAAGCAGGAGGCCGACCAACAGGCGAAGACCGTCTTGGCAGTAGGCGAAGCATCCCGGAACCCCGTCAGGGGCGACTGAGCGCCAACCGGCTCACACACTCAATCGCCCCTGACGGGGCTCCGGGGATTCCTTTTGGCGCGTCCTTCCACGGGCTTGCGCCCGTGGCTGCTGCCAATCGCCGCTTCGCGGCTCGCCAAGAAAAACGCGAATGACGCCTTGCCCGCGGGCTGCAGGGCCAACACGCAACTTCACGGAGCCCGGCGACTGACGGCACTCACCGGCTGCCGACGAAGGACCGTACCGCATGCTGCGCAGAACGCGAACGCCCGGCGATCTCGTTACCATCCGCCGCCGCGCCGAGCAGTTCCTGACCGAACTCGCCACCGAGAATTACACGAGCCACGCCGGCCTGTCAGAAACCTCGCACGTCACCGCCGTCTACGCCCGCTACGCCGACCTGGCGAGCGAGCCGCTCTTCAACGCCCTGCGCAACCAGGCCAAACGCGCCAAGGGCGACGAGCGCCGGCGGGCCGAATACCTGAGCGCGTTCGTGAGCCGGCTGCTCGCCGGCGCCCGCACGAAAGAGCTCGTCGACGAGCAGAACGCGCTCGAGGCGGCCGCCGAAGTCGCCTACCCCTGGGGCACCGAGCCGTACCGGCAGTCGGCCCTCACGCTCGCCAACGAGGCCGACCGCGACCGGCGCCGCACGATGGCCGACGCCCAACGCGCCGTCGTCAAGCAGCTCACGCCGCTCGCGCGCGCCATCATCGACGGCCACCACGAAACCACCCGCGACCTCGGCTTCGAGAGCTACACGAGCGCCGTCGAGGAGATCGACCGGCTCGACCTCGGCGCCGTGCACGAGGCGACGCGGACGTTCCTGCGCGAGACCGAGTCGCTCCACGAACGCGAGATGAGCGCCGCCGTCGGCGAGCGCCTCGGCCAACGCCTCGACGAGACGGCCAAGTGCGACGTCGGCTACCTGTGGCGCGCGCCCGAGCTCGACGCCATGTTCCCCGCCGACCGGATCGTCCACACGGCCGAACGCGCCGTGCGCGGCCTCGGCCTCGACATCTACGCCGGCGGCCACGTCCAGCTCGACATCGCGCCGCGCCCGAAAAAGTCGCCGCGCGCGTTCACGGCCGCGATCGAGGTGCCCGGCCGCATCATGCTCGTCATTACGCCCGCCGGCGGCCAGGACGACTGGCACGCGTTCTTCCACGAGCTCGGCCACGCCCTCCACTACGGCTACGTCGACGCCGGCCTCGACTTCGAGTTCCGCCGCCTCGGCGACCACAGCGTCACCGAAGCGTACGCCTTCTTGCTCGAGCACCTTCTGATCGAGCGCGCGTTCCTCGACGAGTGCCTGCCCCACGAGCTCTTGAGCGCATACCTCCGTCACGCCGCCCGCAGCCTGCTCTTCATGCTGCGCCGCTACTGCGCCAAGATCGACTACGAGCTCGTCCTGCACGACACGATCGCGAAACCGAGCGAGACAGACCTCGCCGCCGCCTACGCGGAAAAGCTGTCGCGCGCCACCCGCGTCGCCTACGATCCCGCCGACTACCTCGTCGACGTCGATCCCGGCTACTACTGCGCCCGCTACCTGCGCGCGTGGTTCTTCGAAGCCTCCTTGGCCCAGTACCTCGCCAAGGAATACGGCGAGAAGTGGTTCGCCACACGCGAGGCCGGCGAGTTCCTGCGCAGCCTGTGGTCCGACGGCCAACGCCGCCGCCTCGACGAGATCGAAACCCAGCTCGGCCTCCCCCACGCCGACCCCGCCCCCCTCATCGCCCGCCTCCGCACCCA
>CAZCQN010000085.1:0-13031 GCA_964500825.1 uncultured Verrucomicrobiota bacterium
AATCGCCGCTACGCGGCTCACACGGAACGACACCACGTGCATGCGTTGTGAGAAACGCGGGCTAGATCGGCGGCGGGTGCATGGCGTGCAAGTCAGACCTGGGCGAGGGCGCAAGGGGGCTCCGTCGGCACTGCGGCAGCGCGTGGGCACCTTCGGAAGAATTGCCTTGACGGGCCGCCTCGCGCCAGGTAAATGAAGGGATACTGAGAAGCGGAGGGAACACGCGCCACGTACCAGAGAGGAAACGGAGGAGACAATGTATAGGTTGCTTGCAGCGATCTGCCTGACCGGCGTCGCGGGTCTGTTCCTGGTGGGGGGATGCACGCCGGAGTCCGAGAACACCTGGAGCGAGAACCTGAGCTTCGCCAACGTCGACCCCCGGATGGCCGACATGACGGGGACCTACGACATCACGAACCAGATCGACGACCGGTTCATCACGCTGACGGTCTTCCAGACGGGCGGGACACTCCAGGGCTACGACAACATGAGGCGTACCTGGCGCGGCACGATCGATGGCTCGTCGCCCTCTGGCAATAGCTCATACGTTCACCCGCGGCTCCAGCTCGAGACGAGCGACGGTCCAGAGGGCCAGGTGGTCATTGTCGCGAACGGGCAGATCTTCGTCGACTTGACGGGGACGTGCTACATAGGGATAGACGGGCATTTCTACTCCGGGGAGAAGTCCGGATGGATCCAAGGCACGGGCCCCGCCGTTGTGTGCGATCTTTAGGACCGACTCCCGGTCGAGCTGTCTGACAAAAAAGAGAAGCAGCTAAACGCATTCTGCGGGGCTACGGGCCGGTTGCGCTCGTAGCCCCTTTCGTGTATGCATCTCCCGACGATGGCTCGCGGACCGATCACGGGGGCTGCATGAACACGCGGAGACTGCATCGAACCTTCCTGGAACTGCTCCGCATCAACGCCCCGTCGCGTCGCGAGAAGCCGGTCGCCGCGTACGTCAAGGCCGCGCTGCGCGACGTGGCCGACGAACGGTTCGAGGATCGCGCCGGCAAGGCGATCGGCGGCAACGCGAACAACCTCATCTTCCGGCTCCGCGGCACACACCCGAGCGCGCCCGGACTCGTCCTGCTGTCGCACATGGACACGGTCGAGCCGACGCCCCGGATCCGCCTCGAGCGGCGAGGCACGGTGGTCCGGACCGACGGCTCGACCGTGCTGGGCGCCGACGACAAGGCCGGCGTCGCGGTGATGATCGAGACGGCGCGGTCGCTCGCGCGTCGGCGGCGCCGCTACAGCGTGCTCGAGTTCGTCTTCTCGGTGGCTGAGGAGGTCGGCCTGCTCGGTGTCGAGCACCTCGACTACGAGCTGATCGAGGGCCGGCTCGGGCTCGTGCTCGACAGCAGCACGCGCGTGGGCAGCATCGTGACGGCGGCGCCGTCGTCGGACCGGGTCGAGGTGCGTGTCCGGGGCCGGAAGGCGCACGCGGGCATCGAGCCGGAGAAGGGCATCAACGCGATCGCGGTCGCCGCCAAGGCGATCGCGCGGCTGCGTCAGGGGCGGCTCGACGAAGAAACCACGGCGAACATCGGCGTCATCGAGGGCGGCACCGCCACGAACATCGTCCCGGACGAGGCGCTGGTGCAGGGCGAGGCGCGCAGCTTCTCCGAGGAGAAGCTGTCGCGCTGGGTCGCGCACATGAAGGGGTGCTTCCTGCGTGCGGCCGAGGCCGCGGGCGCCGAGACACAGATCGAAACCACGCGGGCGTTTACTACGTTCAACGTGCCGAAGAGACACCCCCTGGTGCGCGCCGCCGCGCGCGGGGCGCGTGCCGTGGGGCGCCGCGCCAACTACCTACACAGCGGCGGCGGCAGCGACGCGAACGTGTTCAACGGCCACGGGATCACGTCCGTCGTTCTCGGTCTCGGGTACACGAACCCGCACACGAAGCAGGAGAGCATCGACCTCGTCGAGCTCGAGGCGGCCGCGCGCTGGCTGCACGAGATCGTCGGGGTGCTCGGCACATGAGCAAACGGAAACGCAAGAAGCACCGGCCGCGGCCCACCGCACGAGCCGTGTCGGCCAGAGCGGCCGGCGCGCGCGCGCCGGTCGGCGTCGGCGATGTGCTGCTCGTGGCGGCGCGCGTCGTCTGCCTCGTCGGGCTGCCGGCGCTGCTGCTTGTCTCGCCAACACTCTCATACATGCAGGGCGCCGGGCTCGACAGCGAGAACAGCCTGTTCCAATGGAACTGCGTTCAGGCGCTCGCGACGGCCGTGGCGATGCTGTGGCTCGCCGCGGTGGCGCTCGGCGCAGTGCCGCGCGTGCGCGTCCACCGCGTCGACGTGGCGCTTGTCGGCTTCTTCGTTGTCGCGCTCATCGCGTCGTTGTTGGTTCCCTACCGATTCGACCCGGCGCGGCGTCTCAAGGAGATGCTCGCGGGGGTCGTCTTCTTCATCGTCGTGAAGAACCTGTTCGCCGACGAGCGCCACCAGCGCCTGCTCGTGCGGACGATGATGACGATGCTGGCGATCTTCGCCGTGATCGGCGTGGTGCACTACCTGTGGCACGTGCTTGGGATCGAGGCGGTGGACGCCCGGGGATACGTGGTCCAGTTCATCGGCACGTCGATCGATCCGGACAGGGTCGCCTGGGAGAAAGACTTCGGCGTCCGGGCCACGTCGGTTACCGGCAACCCGAACTTCCTGGCGGGGAGCTTGGTCGTGCTCGTGCCGGTCGGGCTCGCGTGGCTCGTGCTGCACAAGCGGCCTCGGATGGCGCGGGGGCTGCTCGCGGGCGCGGTCGTGTGGGCCCTTGTGATGGCGGTGCTCCTGGGGCTCGCGTCCGACGCGAGCAAGCGCTTCGGCCAAGTGGACCGCGAGACGCGGCAAGAGGTCGCGTCGCGCGGGACTGTGCCGACGGACGACGCGGCGCTGGCTAAACGCTATCACCGTGCCCGGAAGAACCTGAAGACACACGCCGACCTCGCCATCACGTGGACGCTTGCCGGCACGGTCGGTCTCGTGGCGACGGTGTGGCTCTGGCCGTTCGCGGGCACGGCGATCGCCGTCGTGCTCGGGTTCGCTCTGTTGCTGTTCACGAACTCGTGGGCGGGCTACAGCGGTTTCATTATCGGAATGGCCGTTTTTGCGCTGCTCCTCTACGTGAAGAAGCCGGCACGCTACCGGCCGGCGACTGCGGCCGCGCTCGGCGGTGCGCTTGCCGTGGTGCTGGTCGGCTTCTTCGCGATCAAGGCGCTCGCGGGCAGCTACATCATCCCGCCGAAGGAGGCGCGCACCGGCGGGCGGTCGCGACAGATTCTCTGGGATACCGTGCCCCGGATGGTGCGGGCGCGGCCGCTGCTGGGGTTCGGCGCCGACAACTTCATGGCTTACTCGAACAAGTACATCTCGCAGGTGCTGCCGGGGCCGTCGCGCTTCGAGCAGGTGATGGTGCCCGATCCAGACGCGTTCGCGCGACTCATGAGGCAGCCCGCGCCGAGGCGAGTCACGTTGTTCCCGCCCGCGGACGCCGATCCGGGCACGGTGAGCCTCCTGACAAAGGGGAGGCGGCTCGTGATGGAAAAACACGCGCCCGTCTTCATCAACAACCCCCGCTTTATCATGCGGAACCCGGGCCGGGTACACAGTATGTACATGTCCGCCCTCATTGACGCCGGCGTTGTCGGGCTCGTAGCGTTCGCGGCGATCTTCGTCTTCTTCTACACCGGAACGCTCGGGGCGTGGCGACGTGGGGAGGACTCGTGGCGCAGCGTGGTCTCGCTCGGGTCGGCTGCGGCGCTCGCCGCCGTGGCGGCGATGCAGACGGTCGATTTCCCGTTCCGACTGCCGTGGCCGACCTGCCTGATCGTGTCCGCGCTCGCCATGCCGCTCGCCTGGCAGCGCGGCTGGGACGTGCGGCTGCGCGCGAGGCTGCCGGCGGCGCTGCGCGCCGGCCTCGTGGCCGTCGTCGTCGCGGCCGGCGTCTACGTGCAGGTGACCAACCGGCGCCAGGTGCGCACCTTGCAGCTGTCGAACGCGGCGCAGGACGCGGGCGTCGCACGCGGGTTTCCGACGCGGGAGGTGATCGCCGCCTACGAGCGCGCGGCGGCGCGGCGGGCGCGGAACTGGAGCATCTACTTCGCGCTGCCGAACATGCTGCTCTACCGGGGCGAGCTCGATGGCACGGCCGACCACCTGGCCAGGCTGGAGCGCATCCAGCCCTACCACGAGAAGATGCACTACCTGTGGGGCCAGTACTACCGAAAGCGCGGCAAGCGCGGCGACGCAGACCGCGCGATCGCCCGCTACCGGCGCGCGCTCGAGCTCGAGCCGCGCTACATGCAGGCGCGCGTCACCCTGATCGACACGCTTGTCGAGGCGGTCCGGCTCGACGAGGCGAAGGCGGCAATCGCCGAGGCGTGGCCCTGGGAGGTCGAGAGCCAGGTGCGCCTCGATACGGCGCGGCAAGGCAGCTCGTTCGTGAAGATGGCGCAGGGCCAGCCCCTGATCGGCCCGGGCGACCTGTACTGGCCCTGGGTGATGAACGCCGAGGCGACTGTCCGCGCGCTCGAGGGCGACTTCGACGGCGCCAGGGCGCGCTGGCAGGACGCGGCGAACCGGTGGCGCGACGAGTACCTCCGGCTCGGCCAGATCGGCCACGGCCTCTACGACATCTACCCGCTGCCACCGATCTTCACGCGCAATCCGCAGGTGCTGGCACAGACAACGCCTGAGCAGGTGCTCGCAGACCAGGCCGCGTGGGCGAAGCGCTTCTACGGCATCAACCAGTACGAGGCGTTCAAGCGACTCGACGATGAGTACACCGCCGCCCTCGTTTGGGGCGGCGTCTGGCGCGGCGGGTCGCCGCCGATCATCTCGCCTGCCGAGGCGGCCCGGCACGCCGAAGGTGTGCTTGTCAAGATCGGCCAGCGGTTCGACCAGCAGCTGCTCGTGACCGACGGCAACTGGGGACGCGACTACCACAACCGAATGGGCCTGCTCAAGCTGCTCACGGGCAACAAGCACGAAGCGGCCGCGGAGTTCGAACTGAGCGCGCAAGGCGCAGGCGGCTACGTTGCCCGCGCAAACCTGGTCGCGCTGCAGAAAGGTCTGGCGCTCCCCTACATCGACGAGCAGCACTTCGTCGACATCCATCGCGCGCTCCGAAGACTCCAGGGCAAGCGCTACGGCGCGCCCCCGGCCGAACGGTTGACGCCTGAGAAATACCTCAAGGCGCTCAGGCCATTGGCCCTTCGGTACCCGCACTACGTGCCGCTCGCCGCGGCCTGGGCGGTCGCCCTCGCCGAGGCCGAGCACCCCGACGACGCCGCAGTGGTGCTCGACGCGCTCGAGAAGCTCTACCCCGACGACCGGTGGCCCAAGGTGCTGCGCGACCGGCTCGGCCTGTGACACAAACTAACGCACGCAGCCACAGGACCATGCGCACGCCGACCTTCTTTATCCGCACGTACGGCTGCCAGATGAATGAGCTCGACTCGCAGCTCGTCGCCGGCAACCTCGTCGAGCACGGCATGCGCCCCGCGAGCGACGTCGAGCACGCCGACGTGGTCGTGATCAACACGTGCACGGTACGCGACTCGGCCGAGCGGAAGGCGCGCGGCCTGCTCGGCCTGCTCGCGCGCCGCAAACGCGAGCGGCAGCCGGGCCTCGTGCTCGCGATGTGCGGCTGCGCGGCTCAGGCGCGCGGCGTCGGGCTTCTCGACGAGGTGCCCGAGCTCGACGTGGTCTGCGGCACGCGCCGCATCGACCGGCTTGCCGATCTGGTGCAGCGCGCGCTCGAACGCGGCGAACGCACGAGCGACGTGGCGGACGGCGATCTGGCCGACCTGCACTTCGAGGCGGCGCTGCGGTCGAGCCGGGTCAAGGCGTTCGTCTCGGTCATGCGCGGCTGCAACAACTACTGCACGTACTGCATCGTGCCGTACGTGCGCGGTCGCGAGGTGAGCCGCCCGCCCGACGGGATCGTCGCGGAAGTGCGCCACCTGGTCGAGCGCGGCGTACGCGAGGTGACGCTGCTCGGCCAGAACGTGAACGCGTACGGCCGCGGGCTCGACCAGGCGCTTGACTTCGCGGGCCTGCTCGAACGTGTGTGCGCCGTGCCGAACCTCGCGCGCGTGCGGTTCGTCACGTCGCACCCGAAGGACGTCGGCGACCGGTTCATCGACGCGATCGCCGAGTTCGGGCCGGTCTGCGAGTCGCTCCACTTCCCGGTGCAGTCGGGCAGCGACCGCATCCTGGCGCGGATGAACCGCAAGTACACGCGCGCCCAGTACCTCGATCTCGTCGAGCGCTTGCGCGCACGCGTGCCGGACATCGCGCTGAGCACCGACCTGATCGTGGGCTTTCCGGGGGAAACGGACGACGAGTTCTCGGAAACCGTCTCGCTCGTCGAGCAGGTGCGCTACGACAGCGCGTTCATGTTCAAGTACTCGCCGCGGCCGGGCACGGCGGCGGCCAACCTCGACGACGACGTCCCACTCGACCTCAAGAAGGCGCGCCTCCAACACCTGCTCAGGCTCCAGGACGAGATCTCTTTGGCGAAGAACCAGGCGCTGATCGGCAGGCAATTGGAGGTCCTTGTCGAGGGACCAAGCCGCAAGAACGCCGAGCGCTACACCGGCCGGACACGGTGCAACCGGATCGCCGTCTTCGAGCCGTGTCCCGACCGCATCGGCCAACTCCTGCCAGTCGAGGTCCTCGACGCCACGCCGCACACGCTCCACACCCGCCTGACCTAGCGCAAGGGAAGATGAAACCACGGGGAGCACGGGGGACACGGGGAAGCCGGAGCGCGTTTCCCACTGAGTTCCTATCCCCGTGTCCCCCGTGCTCCCCGTGGTTGAAAACCCGACATGGAATCCGCCACGAGAGCCGCCGCCGAGAACTTCGCCGCGGCGCTTTCGGTTGCGGCGGCCGCACGCTCGCGCTAGCATGGTGCGGGGCTGCGGAGGAGGAAGGCCCTTCCCAGCACGCGCTTGGACCTGAGGACACGTGCGACTATGGCCGAACTGACGCCCATGATGCGCCAATACAAGGCGATCAAGCGGGAGCATCAGGACGCGATCCTGTTCTTCCGCATGGGCGATTTCTACGAGATGTTCTTCGACGACGCGAAGGAGGCCGCGCCGATCCTCGACATCGCGCTCACGGCCCGGCAGGGCATGCCGATGTGCGGCGTGCCGTACCACGCGGCGCACGTCTACCTCGACCGGCTGCTCGCCGCGGGCAAACGCGTCGCCGTCTGCGACCAGGTCGAGGACCCAAAGAAGGCGCGCGGCGTCGTCAAACGCGCGGTGACCCGCGTCGTCACCCCCGGCACCGTGATCGGCTCGGACGCGCTCTCGTCGAAGGCAAACAACTACATCGCGGCCGTCGCGCAGCTCGACGGGCGCTTCGGCTTCGCGCACCTCGACGTGACGACCGGCGAGTTCCGCGTCATCGAGCTCGCCGCCAGGCGCGAGCTGCTCGACGAGATCCTGCGCGTCGCGCCCGCCGAGTGCCTCCTGCCGGCAGGCGTGGCCGAGCGCGAGCAGGTCGCCGCGTCGCTCGACGGCCTGCTGCTGACGGTCTGGACGCCGCTCGAGGATTGGGTGTTCGACCAGGATTCGTGCTTCGCGCTGCTGACCGATCACTTCCACACGCACTCGCTCGACGGCTTCGGCTGCGTCGGCATGCGCGCGGGCGTCTGCGCCGCCGGCGCGCTGCTCGGCTACGTTGTCGACACGCTCAACCAGCCGCTCGATCACGTCCGCGCGCTCCGGCCCTACTCGACCGACGAGCACATGCTCATCGACCCGCTCTCGCTGCGCAACCTCGAGGTCATCGAGCCGATGCGCGGCACCTCAAAGACGGCAACGCTGCTCGGCATTCTCGATAGGACGGTCACGCCCATGGGCGGCCGGCTGCTCGCGCAGTGGATTCGCGAGCCGCTGCTCAACCCCGCCGCCATCCGCGAGCGCCACGCGGGCGTCGACGACCTCGTCAGGCGCCAGGCCATGCACGACGGCGCGCGCGAGGCGCTCCGGCGCGTGCGCGACCTCGAGCGCCTCATCACGCGGATCGGCACCGGCTACGCGAGCCCGCGCGATCTTGCCGCGCTCAAGGAGTCGCTCCTCGCCGTGCCGAAGGTGGCCGGGGCGCTCACGACCGCCGAGTCCGAGATGCTCACACGCTGCCGCGCCGAGCTCATCTTGCTCGACGAGGTAACCGACCTGATCGAGCGCGCCATCGTGCCGGAGCCGCCGGCGCTGCTGCGCGATGGCGGCATCTTCCGCAAAGGATACAACGCCGAGCTCGACGAGCTCCGGGCCGTCTCGTCGGGCGCGAAGGAATGGATCGCCCACCTCCAGCAGACCGAGCGCAAGCGGACGGGGATCAAGTCGCTCAAGGTCGGCTACAACAAGGTGTTCGGCTACTACGTCGAGGTGAGCCACGCCAACCGCGAGAAGGTGCCCGACGAGTACACCCGCAAACAAACGCTCGTGAACGCCGAGCGCTACATCACGCCGGAGCTCAAGGAATACGAGGCGAAGGTCGTCGGCGCCGAGGAGCGCATCGCCGAGATCGAGCAACGGCTCTTCGCGGAGCTGCGCGAGCAGGTCGCGCGGTTCACGCCGCAGGTCCAAGCGATCGCTCAGGCCGTCGCCGTCGTCGACGCGCTCGCCTCGTTCGCGGCCTCGGCGCTCGAGGCGAACTACGTCCGGCCCGACGTGAACGAGGGCGACACGATCGAGATCATCGACGGCCGGCACCCGGTCGTCGAGGCCGTCATGGTGGGCGAGCGCTTCGTGCCGAACAGCGTCCACCTCGACGGCGGCGCCAACCAGCTCCTGATCGTCACCGGGCCGAACATGGCGGGCAAGTCGACGTACATCCGCCAGACGGCGCTCCTGATGCTCATGGCGCAGATCGGCAGCTTCATCCCGGCCAAGACGGCGACGATCGGCGTCGTCGACCGGATCTTCACGCGCGTCGGCGCGAGCGACGAGCTCGCCCGCGGCCAGAGCACGTTCATGGTCGAGATGAACGAGACGGCCAACATCCTCAACAACGCGACCGACCGCAGCCTCGTCATTCTCGACGAGATCGGCCGCGGCACGAGCACCTACGACGGGATCAGCATCGCCTGGGCCGTCGCCGAGTTCATCGCCGCGACGCCGGGCAAGCGGGCCAAGACGCTGTTCGCGACGCACTTCCACGAGCTGACGCGGCTCGCCGAGCTCTTCGACTGCGTCAAGAACTACAACGTCGCCGTCCGCGAGTGGAACGACGAGATCGTCTTCCTGCGCCGCATCGTGCCGGGCGGGACGGACAAGAGCTACGGCATCCACGTCGCCGACCTCGCCGGCCTGCCCGAGGAGGTGGTCGAGCGCGCCAAGGCGATTCTCCGCCATCTTGAGGAGCAGGCCCTCGCAGGCGGAACGCCGGGCGGCGAAATGCCGGCGTCGGCTAAGGAGCGCATCGGCACCGTGCGGCACCCGAGCCAGATGTTCCTGTTCGGCCACGAGCCGCACCCGGTCGTCGACGAGCTCCGCGCACTCGAGCTCGACGAGATGGCGCCCGTCGACGCGCTCATCACGCTGCGCGAACTGAAGGACAAGGCCAGAAAATAGGGACAGGCACCTATTTTTCGGACAGCCAAAACAACTGAGGAACGACGAAGAATAGGAGAAATAGGTGCCAGAAATAGGTGCCTGTCCCTATTTTTCCGGTGACCAGCGCTTATTCGCAACGACAAGGAGGCCCTACCAGTGAGCGAGATTAGGAACCCGGTTGCTGACACGCAGGTGACACGTCTGATCGCCAAACACTACTTCGACGACTTTCAACGCGCGGTCGAATCGGACGTGATCATCGTCGGCGCCGGGCCGGCGGGCCTCCCGTGCGCGTGGACGCTCGGCGACGACGGCTACATGGTGACGATGTTCGACAAGAAACTCGCGCCCGGCGGCGGGATCTGGGGCGGGGGGATGACGTTCAACAAGATCGTGCTGCAGCGCGACGTCGAGCCGATCCTGCGCGAGGCCGACATCCCGTGCGACGAGGACGACGGCGCGCTCGTGGTCGATTCCGTCGTGTTCGCCAGCAAGCTGATCGCCAAGGCGGCGACGCACCCGAAGGTGACGCTGTTCAATCTGCTCACCGCGGTCGATCTGCACGCGACCGATGAGCGGGTCACGGGCGTCGTCGTCAACAGCAGCAGCGTCGAGGCGGCCGGCCTGCACGTCGATCCGCTCGTGTTCCGGGCGCGCGCCGTACTCGACGGCACCGGCCACGAGGCCGTGCTCGCCAACCTGTACGCGCGCCGCAAGCCGGCGACGAAGCTGACGCGCGAATACTTCATGAACGCCGAGAAGGGCGAAGAGGACACGGTCGCCAAGACGCAGATGCTCGCGCCCGGCTTGTTCGTCGCGGGGATGGCGGCCAACAACGTCGCTGGGGGCAGCCGGATGGGGCCGCTGTTCGGCGGGATGCTGCTGAGCGGCAAGAAGGCCGCCGACCTGATCAAGAGCTACCTGGAGTCGCTGTAGAGAAGGCGGGCGTCACCCGTTCGCACAGGCCCGAAAAAAGGGAGAACACAACGGCCGGACCTGCGCGGCAACGGATGACGCCCCGCACATTTAGCCGACGGGGATGGGGCCGGACGCAAGGGATTGCCATCCAGAGCCAGTGTTCCTGCTTGGTTATTCCGCCGGCCCCATCCCGTCGTCGGGTTTCGTAGTTGTCTCAATACTTGCCTGGCTGCGGGAAGGTGCGTCGCCGCATGGCGCGAGAAGCGCGCCGACCGGATTCCTCGACGGCGCCGGGGCACGGGGCGGTCCTGGAGGTGCCATTGCCTGCGCACAAGCACAGAGCACCTCGCGCGGTGGAGGGCGTGAAGAACGAGCGGAGAATGAAGACGGTTATGACAAAAGCGGTATGATCATCCTCACGCCGTCACAGTCGCCCACGGCGAACACGGTCGCCGCAACGAGCACGCGCACATGCCCTCGGGTCCGTCTCTCCCGCATAGCCACGGTTATGTCCGATGTGATGAGTTGCACATCGGATGCCAACACGCTCCGTCCAAGTGCAGCTTGTTTCCAACTCACGACGTGGCAACGCACTCCCGCCGCGTTACCTGTCTATCACAGGTGAGCGAACACAACCGAATGTGCGCGGAGCTCGCAAGACTGGCGCGAGAATCACGCACGGCAGCCCGCAACCAACCACAACGCCGCGAGCGCACGCATCCTACTCGCCGCGATACGGCGGGTCGGACCACCAGCGCCGATAGTCCCCGGCGCCTGGGTCGCCGATCATGTCGCTTTCCTCGTCGGGGTCGAGCGCGGCCCGGCCTCGTTTCCATGTGACGCGGCCATCGAGGTAGAGGACGTGTCGGCCGTCGTCGCCGTGGTTGGCCAGCCTGGCCCGATTATCCGGGCTCCCGATTCGCGTGCCGGCTTTCTTGTCGGCGGCGATGCGAACGGTCGCGGGCAGGCTCTCGATCCATGGCAACACCGGCACGGCTCTCGCATCGACGCAGTAGCTGTAGCTGATCGCCACGCCCGCCGCAAACGGCCCGAGCGGCTCTTTGTCGTCGGGGATCCGCGGCGCCTTGAGTCTTCGGTCCCTCGAGCTCGGGCAGAGGAAGCTGGGGAAGCGGCTCGAGTAGTCCGGATAGAGCATGCCGAGATCGCGCCACGCCTGATGCCGATTCCTCGCGCCAACGCGCCACGGGTAGCGGCCGTCGAAATCCCGCGCGTACTGCGCCAGCGCAAGCCCGAGCTGCTTGAGGTTGTTCGCGCAACGCACCCGCCGGCGCGGCACAACCCAACACAGATAAAGGCCGGCCAACATCCACACGACGAGCAAGCCGAAGATGAGCCTGAGAAACGCCGTCCAGCGCATCATCACTCCCGCTCCTCGCTTGCCTCGCCGCTGTACGGCGGATCCGACCACCAGCGGCGATAATCGTGCGCGCCCGGCGCGCCGATCGCGCCGCTATCCTCGTCCGGATCGAGCGCATCTCCGCCCGCTTTCCATGTGACGTGGCCGTCTTGATAGAGCACGTTGCGGCCGTCGTCGCCGTGGTTGGCAAGCTTGGCGGGATTGCTTGGGCTGCCGACCCGAGTCCCCGCCTTTTTGTCCGCGGCGATGCGAGTGGTCGCGGGGGCGTCCTCGGTCCAGGCTCGGGCCGGGGATTCCCTTGCGTCCATGCAGTAGCCGTAGCTGATCGTCAGGTCGGCCGCGAACGGATCGAGAGGCCCCTTGTCGGGGTTGGCACCGCTGGTGGTCGGCGCCCTGAGCTTGCGGTCGCGCGAGCTCGGGCAGATGAAGTTGCCAAACCCGGTGCAGTAGTTCGGAAACAGGATCCCGAGGTCGCGCCAGGCGTCCCAACGGTTCTCGACGCCCACATGCCACGGGTAGCGGTCGTCGAAATCCTGGGCGTACTGCTTCGCTGCAAGACCAAGCTGCTTGAGGTTGCTCAGGCAAGGACCGCGGCGTCCGTCGCGCACGCGGGCAAACAGCGGCAGGACAAAACGAACGACCAAGAACACAACAAGGAGGACGACGACGACTTCAGCGATCGGAAAGGGCCTTCGCATGGCGACACCTCCCTCCCGACATTGGGCCGAGCCGTCACGACGCGATTCAACAGTTTGCATTTTGAGTGCCAAGAGGCGCCGAGCTCGTGCGTCGTCCTGCTAACGCGCCGCCGGCTCTGGACTTGTATGCGCGACCGTGGCAAGCCGCGCTTCGACATCTCCCCCGTAAGGCGTGTGCGTTTCACGTCATGCGCGTGAGAGCGACGCCCCTCAAGGAGCTCCGGCGGGCCGAGGGCGACCCGCCCTACATCGCTGCCGCGACAACAACGCCCAGGCGTTCGCGTCCAGGACGATCCGAACTCATCGCCAACGTGCGTTCGCGGAAGATGTAGGGCGGGTCGCCGCGCGCGCGGAACGCGCGACGCCCGCCGCACCGTTTGACACACCCTTAGGCGTGGAGTAGGCTCCTACGGGGCGTGAGGAGGAATCCGATCCGGCCATGAACCGCATTCACGTGCTCAGC
>CAZCQN010000086.1:0-12854 GCA_964500825.1 uncultured Verrucomicrobiota bacterium
CGACGTCATAGGTGAAGTCGGCCCAGCTCCCGTTGGCGTACGTCACCTTGCTGCGTAAGCCCTTGGTGTTGGACTGGTACGTGTAGCTATTGATGAGCTCACCCGCGTTGAGCTGGTTGGCGAGCGTCACGACTCGGTCCAGATCGTCGTACGTGTAGTCGGCCGTTGTGCCGTTCGCAAGCTCGATCCGGCTCAGGCGCCCCGTGATCCGCTCGTAGTCGTACGTGGTCACCTTGCTGCCGTCGCCCGTGATCGTCTTGAGCCGGTCCAGCGAGTCGTAGCTGAAGACCTGCTGGTAGCCGTTCGGCCCGTCGATCTGGTCAAGCTGGCTGTAGCCGGCGTTCCAGGTCCAAAGCAGCGTGTCCGCCGAACCCGTCAGGATGCCGTCGACGCGCTCGACGCGGTTGAACTCGTCATAGTCAATATCCACCGTCCCGGCCGGGTTCTCGATTGTGTCGATCAGGCCGCCCGTCGTGTACGTGAACGTCTTGTCGTCCGCGTCCCCGCCGGGCCAGTTGACCGTCCAGAGCATGTTCCTGGAGTTGTACCCGTACGAGATGGCGATCGAGTCGAGGTCGGCGCCGCCCTCCTTGCCCGCGTACGTGACGCTCTCGAGCGAGCCGTCGGGGAAATAGCTGTAGACCTCGTCGTTGCAGTTGTTGGCGTCGATGGAGTAGCGCTTCCTGGTGAGGTTGAACTGGTTGTCGTACTCGAACTTCGTGTAGCGGCCGCTCGTGATCTCGCCGCCGCTCTCGGCCAGGACCTGGATGATCTGGGCGATGTCGCCGCTGGCGAAGTACTCGTACTTCGTCTTCCGCTCGTTGCTGTCGGTGTAGACCGTCTCGAGCCAGTCGGTCTCGTCGTGGTACGTGTAGGTGACCGTCCTGACGAGCGTCGCCCCGTAGTACTGCTTCAGCGTCGAGAGGAGGCCGTCGCCGTTGTACGTCCACCCGAGCTTGTAGCGGTTGCTGTCCGACTGCTTCGCCTTCGGGAACGTCTGGTACTCGATCCGGCCCGCGTCGTCGTACGAGAACTCCATCTCGCGCGGCCCGTTGAGGCCGGGGACCGTGACCTTGGTCGGCTTGCCGAGGAGGTAGTCGGGCAGACCGCTGTAGCTGATCGTGCTGGTGCCTGTGATCGGGTCTTCGATCTCCTTGAGCGTCCCGTCCGAGTTGTAGTCGAACTCCGTCACGCGCCCCATCGGGTCCGTGATCTTCTTGAGCAGCCACTCGCGTCCGGAGGCATCGTTGTGCGCATAGTACTCGAACTGCGTCTCGTTGCACTCGTTGTAGCCCGACGTAGTGGCGCCGTTCTCGTACTCGGAGATCTGGCAGAGGGACTTGACCTGCCGGCTCCACCCGCCCTCGTTGCCGTAGTACTCGAAGAACAGGCCGCGGCCGGCGGCGTCCTTGATCGTGACCACCTTGCCGGTGTCGGAGTCGTACGTGATCGTCAGGTCGGCGTCCTCGCCGCTCGTGGACATGCTGTTGCGGACCGTCCTGGAGGCGAGCTTGCCGCTATACGCGTCGTACGTGTAGGCCGTCTCGACATAGTACGAGCTGTCGTCGTCCGTGATCCGCTCCGTCTCGATCTGATTCAGGTCGGTGTCATTGTAGGTACGCTGGATCGTGTAGTGGTCCGTCTCCGACGTGTAGATCCAGATCTCGTCGAAGCGGTCGTAAAGGAAGTCGTCAAAGTAGTGCCGGGTCTCAACCCAATTGTCGCCGTCCTTCAGGTCCAGCGTCTTGACGTAATCCGGGCTCTCATCGTAGTCGATCGTCATGTGGAACCAGTCGTCGCCCGCATCGTCGCCCATGTGGAGGTCGTTGTAATGGACGCGGTAGGAGTCGCCGCTCGCGTTGCCGAAGATGTAGTCGTCGTTGGTCTCGACAGTGGAACTGACAGGGAAGCTCCAGAGGACGCCGACGCCGCTGTCGAGCTTCTTGACGCGGATCTTGTGGTTGAGCGGCAGATCGGGGTCCTCCGTCCTGTCGTCGTAGTCGTAGGTGATCGCCTCGCCTTCCGGATTCGTCGCGCTCGTCACGTTCCCGTCGCTGTCCCCGTACGCGTAGGTGACGAGCACCGCGTTGTTCTTGTTCTCGACCTGGTACAACTTCCGGCGGTTGTTGTCCTCCGAGTCCGTCGCGTAGATGAACTCGAGGATGTTCGTGTCGTCGCTCTCATCGACGAGATACTGGAGCTTCCCCTCGTCGTCGCCGCTCGTGTGGTAGGTGAAGCTGTAGGTGTAGCCGAGCGGCTCCGTCGAGGTTTTCTCCACCACCTTCGTCATCGACTTGATCTGCTCGCTGTACGACCAGCCGATGCTGCCCGGCTCGTCGAAGACGTAGACCATGTCATCGTCCGTGATCGTCATCTCGCCTTCGTCCACCTCGATCGACATGAAGGGGTGCGGCCACGACACCCAATAGGAGCCATAGTCCTTGAGCGTGTGCATCTCGCCGTGGAGCCAGACGTAGTAGATGTCCGGAGTGCCCTCTGTGTTTTCCTGAACGAGGACCATGTCGTAGCTGTGGCGCCAGCCGTAGCCGAGATCGGTCTGGATGTCGCTCTCCTTGCTGAGGTAGCAGCGCTTCAGGACGACGGGCATGCCCCTGTTCGGGAACGAGAAGTCGACGCACTCGTCGACGACACAACCTGAGATGATGTCGACGGGGTCATCTACGAGGCTCTGCGCGTCGCCTCCCTCGTCGCAGTTGGTGCCGGCGCTGCCCTCGCTCAGGCCGGACAGCAGCAATTGACGGTCGGCAAACTCCATCGCGGCGTGCCGCACAGCGCCCGGGATGACGCCTTCGGCAAGCTGTGCCTTCGTCTCCTCGGTCAGGCCGGCCATCTCGGAGATGTTGTACGAGGCGACCTTGTACTTGGCCGCGACCTTGGAGTCCTCGGTCTTGGGGACGGTGTAGTCGTTCTCCGTGTCCCAGATATAGGCGACCTCCTTCCATCCGGTGGGCGACTCGTTCCTCGGACACCGCATGAAGAAGTGGTAGCCGTTGAGGGCGCCCTTGCGCGCGACAAGGTAGCAGTCGACGATGAGGTCGCCGTTCCCATCGATCGACACCTCTTTGGCCATGTGGACCTTGAGCGTTGGTCGGTCGGGGTATTGATACGTCGGCTCGGCGAAAAGCGGTCGTTTCTTCCGAGCGGATGCCGCCGAACGCACGCCAGGCTTATGTCTCGGAGGCGCCGGAGTCGGCAAAGCGACATTTGCCTTCTCTGTATTAGCAGGTTTAGGGGCCTGCTGCCGCAGTCGCTCCTGCAGCGTGCGCAGCCACTGGTTGTACTTCCCGATCTGCTTTGCCGCTTGGGCGGATGGCAGAATCCAGCTCAGGTCCCATGTCACAATCGACACGGAAATGATGGGAACGAGAATCAATGCCAAGGTCTTCATCGTCCTGCTCATTGCCTTGTCTCCTCCGAACACCTCGGATCAATCGGTTTCTTTCAAGAGCGGTTTCATGTAGTCGATGATGCGCTTCGCCTCCTTGGCGGCAGCACATTCGGGGTACTCACGAACAAGGGATCGCAGTAGGGTGCGCGCGTCACGCAGCATCCCCTGGTCGTATTTCATCATGGCCAGGTGGAGCATGTACTCGGGACGTTCAGGATCAGCCTCTTCGCCCACAAGCCCACTCAGCAGAGTGCCCGCCGTCCCGTAATCCTTGAGGTAGTAACACGTGGCCGCGAGGAAGCGATCGGCATCCCGCACCTGCCGCGCTGTGGCGCCCGGGAGCTGCTTCGCCTGCTCGAACACACGAGCCGCTTCGGGGTACTGCCACTTCATGAGCAGAAGCTGCCCCTCCAGCAACAAGGCTTCATTGGCCAAGACCTCCTCGCCGGCCTCGAGGAAACGCCTTCTGATCTCCTGGAGCAGTTGGTGTGGTTCATCCACGACGTGTTGGAGGTGTGACGTGCGGACGAGGCCGCTTTTCTGGGCGTTGTTCAGGAAACGGCATTGCGGCAGAACTTCTGCCAGCCGATCGTGGTACGCGTCTCTGTAGAACTCGAAGTATTGGTATTCTCTCTGGAGAACGATGTCGATGTTGCGCTTGTAGCGTTCCCGGGCGTAGGGGGTGCCTTGGGCCAGGAGCTCGAGATTGGCTGCCTGCGCGGCTTCGGTCTCGTTCTGTATCGCGTGGTGGTAGACGAGCTCGAAGAGCGCGCTGACGGCAGCCTCCGTCCCTGGGTAGTCCTCGGCAATACTCAGCAGCTCGTCTCTGGTTTCCTTTCTGTACTTGCCGGTTTGCTCGTAGTCGAGCGTCACTATGGCAAGGGCGCGCTGATATCGGAGCTGGGCAACGTTCGCCGACGACGGATCCAGCCCGACGATGTCATCCATCACCTGGAGCGCCTCCGGCCAGAAGTTCCAGTTCTGGTTCTCGACATAGAAGGCGTAGACCCAGCAGAGGAGCTGGGCATCAGGGCGGTAGTCCGCCAGGCCCTTCGCCAGTCCTGTACTGAGCGTTTCCCAGTCTGTGCGCTCAGCACGCGGGCGCGTCCTGTCCAGCTCGACTTGCCTCCGGACTGTCAAGCGGTAGACGCGCTCACCACACAAGCGCTTCTCGTCTTCGGCGAGTTGCTCGTTCTGTCGGCCATACTTCTCCGATTCACCAGCAAGGAAGTAGTAAGCCGCCGCGGCCACCCTGGTGAGCGAGGCGTTCTCTCCAAGGAGCTCGGCGACGAGCGCATCGGCATGCGCCCTGTCCTCGGGCCGCCGCATGATATGAAAGGCCAGCACGCCGGCTAGTTCACCGGCGATTTCGTCTCTGGTCGAGGGATCGGCGATGCCGCGAACGAGAGCCGCTGTTTCCTTGAAGCACTTGGGCTCGCCGAGCACGCCATTGAGCTCCAGGCGCTTATCCCAGGCAAGACGCCAGTACGCCGTTTCCGCACCACGGTCAATCAGCGTCCTGCAGAGCGACAGCCCCGTTTCAACGGCATCATGGCTGTCTGTGCCGAACAGATGATCGAAGACCTCCGCGTCGACACGGCACGTGGGTCGCTGCTCCATCATTCCAAGCGCCAGTCGGCGCACACGGTCCTGTAGTCCGGCCATCTCGTCCGGAGGGCATTGCCTTGCCGCGTCCAGGAGTGCACGCGGCGCCTCCGATGAGTGAGGGTAGCGCTCCGCCACGGCAAGCAGCAGGTCGGAAACCTTGTGGTGGCGCCTCCGCTCAAACCCCACGTCGTAGAGACAGGCCCGGTAGTACATGGCCGCCGGCGCAACCGGGGAGTCAGCATGTTTCGACAAGATCTCTTCGAGAATGCTGTCCGCTTCCTGATCGCGCAGTTCGCCGTGGCCCCGGTCGCGGCGTGTGCCATACCAACTGATCGCAATCGCCTTGTTGAGCTTCGCCTGGGCGATCTCGGGTCCGTCGGGGTTCGACGCAATGTATGCCTCGGCCTCTCCCAGGAAGGCCCGTTGCTTCTCCTCGTGCTGGCCGAGGAGCTTCAAGGCGTCGTATTCGGCCATATAGTCTCGATGCGACGCCAAAGCGCCGACGGCTGTTCCGATGCTCGTCAGCACCGACACGGCCAACACCAGGCTAAGGACGAATGCGCGTTTCTGTGCTAGCGATCTCATAGATGTACCTGCTGATGCTCCGGTCAGTGTGATCTCTGTCTCCCGATTGCTAGATGCCACCGACGGTGGCGGTGTCCTCCGGCCACTGGATCGTTACGCCAGGAGGGGTCTCATCAATGAGGATCGTGAACACGATGTCGTCGATGTTAGGGTCGTCGTAGACGATTCTGATCACGTACGTCCCATCGCCGTCGGTGACTTCGCTCAGATCAAGGGTGTAGTCGCTGAAGTCGCCACTGCCCGTGTCAACCGGTGTCTCGCCGACGTAGAGCGTCCAATCGTCGTCACCGCTGTTATCGACATCGATATTGAGCTCGATGTCCTGGGTGTCGGTGAGCACGACATCGATCAGGTCGGTGCCTGTCGAGTCGTCTTCAAGATCAACGTCTTCGACGCCTGCGGGGCCCGCATAGTGGTAGCCGATGTCGACGGTGGCGACGTCGAGCTTGCCGTCGAGATCGGTCGTGAAGGTGTCCAGGTCGATGTCGCTGTCCTGGACGACGTCCGAGCCGCCGTCGATGCACGCACCGTCCTGATCGAGGTACCACCGATCCCCCCAGTCGGTCCAACTGGTGTCGTACGGGTTGGCAAGCAGCACGATCGAGTTCGTGCCGATCCCATACGGCCCGCTGCCGGAGCCGCCGCTGAAGTCGTACACATTCGACTCGCAGTTCGAGTACGCATTGTAATCCTCGTCATAAGCGCCAGGCACTTCGCCAAGATACACGCCCGCCGTAGAGCAGTTGGTGAACAGGCAGTCCTTGATGGTCAGCGACCGGCCACTCGTGGAATACGCCATGCACGAAACGCCCGTGTTGGCTCGATCGAACGTGCAGCTTCGCAGCGTCGCCGACTTGGAACCTCCCATGCCATAGCCAAGCTCGCACCCAGTGTCGTTGTTCTGGAACAGGCAGTTCTTCAGCGTGCAGGTCAGCTGTGCGTAGTTCAGGTACTGGCATTGCAGGCCCTTCCCGTTGCGCTCAAAAACGCAGTGCATGATCTCGCCCGTCGAGCTTTCGGTCGCGCGGAGCGCCACATGCAGCCCGATGAAACGGCTGTAGGTGACGGAAGCGGTCTCATCGGCACTGCTCACGACGCCGCGCTGGATCGCACCAGAGGAAGAGCCGTCGCGCTTGGCCTCAATGTCCATCGAGACGCTCGGCGCACCAGCCATCACAATGTAGTCGTCGGGATCGCCGTCGCAGGTGAGCGTCGGGTCCGCTGTGGCGCTGCCGTTGAATCCCAACGTCGCGGATGATCCGCAGAAGGCCACCACTACGCCCGGGTCGATCTCAAGCTCCACAGCGCTTGAGGTGCCAATGTCGATTGCTGTGTTATCAATGACTTTGTCCACCCGCGGGTGGTGGTAGCCGATGTCGACGGTCCCCGTGTCAACTGTGCGCTTGTCCCATGTCGCGTCGGATGTAATGTCGCTGTCGACAACCTCGGGTGCCGTGATGACGAACAGCGTGTTGCTGCCCGCGGTGCCGTCGCCGTATAGGTTGGCGTCATCGGCGTTCCCGTTGCCGGCGTCCACCAACTCCCCGCCGTCGCCACTCGTATCGATGAAGAAGCTGCCGAGTTGCGTGTCCGTTGTTTCATACGGGTTCCCGTTGAGGGTGACATCATTTGTGCCCGAGATGTTTCCTACGTAGTCGTCCTCATTATCCCAGAACCCGTTGCTGTCGACAAACGGCGTTGCCCCCGTGCCGCTGCCGGTGCGACCGATTCCGGCGACCGTGCACCCAGTCAAGAGGTTGCTCTTGAGGTTGAACGCGGGCGCGCTCCCGCTGCCGTCCTCGATTTCGATTCGGAACCCGTAGCCGCACCCATCGATTGTGTTGTTGACGATGTTGAAACCGGCCGGCCTGGTGCCGCGTATCCAGGCGCAGATGCCGAGGGCGCAGTCGCGGACCAGGCAATTGAACACGTCCGAGGCGCTGTCCGAGTCGCCGCGGCACATGAGGATCCCACACCAGCAATCGTCGACGATGCAGTGCGCGACCGGCGTGTTGAGGCGCCGCGAGGTGACGAAGCCCCAGAGGCCGAACGCCGCCTTGCAGTACTCGATCTCGCTTGTGACATCCCCATAGCGGCCGACCTCGAGCGCGAGCGTGTAATAGGAGCTCGTGCCGCTCGTGGACTCGCCGGGCGTCAGGTCCTCGCCGCAGTTGTCGTCCGTGTCGCTCGTAAACACGATGTAGTTGTATGGCTCGCCTTTGGCGACGATCTTGGCGCCCGACTCGGTCTCGTAAATGCCCGCGTTGATCTGCGTGTCTTCGGCGAACTTCACCACCGTGCCTGGCTCGATCGTCAGCGTCACGTCCTGGCCGATGACCACGTTGCCCGTAACGTAGTAGGTCGCGTCGGCCGTCCATGTCTCGTCCGCGTCGATCGTGCCGTTCTGGCTCTCGTAGTCGAGCGTGACCGCGCCGGTCGCGTCGGCGATATAGGAATACGGCAGGCTCTCGACGAGATAGGTTGTGGAAGTGAACGGGTGGCGCCAGAGCTGTCGCGCCGCGACCGTCTCATTCTCGGGCCCGGTCTCGTCCCAGACGCGCGAGGCGACGAACCGATGCAGCGGCGCCTCGACTCGTTTGCCGTCGATGGTTGTCTCGACGGTAAACGTGATCGGCTCATTCGTGGTCCGGGCCGTCGCAAGGTCGGTGGCAGACACGTTCACCGCCTCGCCACCGACGCGCACGTTGACATCGCCGCCGGCCGTCAGCGCGTCGAGCCCGAGCTCGGTATAAACGTAGAGGCGCGTGCTTTCGGCGTTGAACCCCTCGGGGAGTGCCGGCTTGGCGCGCAGCACGACGTTCTGATGCAGCGCGGCTCGCTCGAGCACCAACTCGATGTCGACGCCCGAGTTCGCGCCCAGCACGTCGGCAAACACGAGCCGCGACGGGTCGTCCTCGTCGATCTCGCCGACCACGCTCGTGTCGATCCGACCCAGGACGACGGTCTGTTGGCCGTCGCTCAGGCCGATCACGCTCGGCCGCATCGCGAGCGTCCTGCCGCCGACCGCGTACTGATACGCCGCGCTCAGCGTCAGTGGCACCTCGATCTGCCACGAGTTCTCCTTCATCTTGAAGCCGAGGCCGCCGGTTTCCCACTCGGCCACCGTCGGCCGCCAATCGCCGCCGTCGTCCTTGTAGCAGACGTTTGTGCCGCGCTCGCGCACCGTCGAGACGACCTCGTCGGTGACCACTTCTTCCGTCTCGGGATCGACGTACTCGACCGTCCGCAGGAACGCGTACTCGCGCCCATGCTGCGTGCGCTTGGCCACGTCCTCCTGCCACGCCTGCACCGTCTCACGCGGCCGTGCCGACCACACGTTCCCGCCTGGCTCCTCTGACTGCGAACGCAGCAGGAAGAACAGACCCAGTCCAGCAATCGCCACCACGAACAGCGGCACCAGCACTAACCTGTGCTTACGAATGAACGCCATGGTTCAGCCTCCTTCCGTCAGCTCACCAGAAGCCTGTGTCATTTCAGCAGAGCACGAAAAGCCCCGCACCCATGACGAGTGCGGGGTCTCTAAACTGCCTTCGTAACTCAGCCACGCGACCCTGGCCGGCCGGACGCTGAGTCCCGTCGCGCGCTTCAACCTCGCCACTTTCGGCCACCTCTCCGAGGGCAACTCGCCAGGCCAACCGGCCCGGCGAGCACCGTCGCCCAGGACAGAAAAACCTTCGGCCGTAAAGCAAAGCGGGAGTGCAAGTGGTGCACTCAACCAACAGAAGCAAGAAGCTCGCTCCTGCGAGTTATCTGTCACTATAAGGCACCAGTGGCAGGCTGTCAAGTGTTTTTCTGTAAAATCAGTCGTCAGAAGTGAAGCTGACGGTCGCCTCTGGCCCGCCGCATATCCCGGTTCATGCCTCGGCACGAGCTTATTGCAGCGTGTGCAACAGGCCATGCCCCATCGAGCGGGTACTCCCAGTGTTCATCGCGCACCCCGCGTTCAGAGGTCCAGCAGTCCTGGTCAGCGTGCCTGCCAGCGAATACGCGCGCGGCCCTCAGCGGGCGCTGGCCAGGTGCCTTGAGAAGGAGCGCGGAAAGAAAGGAGGCGGTGCGAGTCCCCCAGCTGAAGCACACAACCCTGGCCTGGCGGCCGGGAAGGGGCGCGCGCCGCCATGACCAAGGAACGTATCGAGCTAACTGGTGAGGTCAACCGCTGTCCGGTGAAGGCTTGGGCTGCCGGTACGCTCCGAGCGCAGGGCTTGGTTAGCAGCGGCATCCGGGGGTTCCTGTATGCTCGCGTTCGCGGCCGCGCACTTAGCCCTTCAGTCGCCCCGCCTCAAGCGCCTCCCCCGGCGCCACCCCACCACCAAGCTCCTGCTCTCTGCCGTCCTCCTCGGCCTTTTCTTCGCCAAAACCTCAGGATGGAAAACAAGCCAGTTCGCTCGCGGTTCCGTTGGAGCGAACGGTCGTCCGAGGAAGCGGCGCCACCAGGCAAGTCACGGGTCAACGCTCCCATGTGTCTGCCCAGACGTCCGAAGCGGATCGAGGCGAATCACCTCAGAAGGCTCGTCGTGGTTCCTGCGTGGCAGGTAGAGGCAGGCACTGAGGAGGTAGAGCTGGCCTTGATTGGCGGCCGTTACTGGGCTAGCATGGTGAACGTGAAGAGCTCATGTGTGGGCTGGTGCAGCGAGCCGCTCACGCGTGAACTCGAGTGTTCCATCGTTGCGGAGGCTGGTGTCGTTCACGGGGGTCCCTGACCAGCCATGGCCAAGCAAGTAGCGACGCCCAAGCAGACCGCTGGAGGCGGGTTCAGCTTCGAGAACAAGGTCGGTGCGTACTACGCTGTCTTGATGCTTCGAGGCCAAGCCCCGTTCGCACTGGGGCACGGCACCATAATCCAAATGGGCTTCCACCGCCGCGGCGACGGTTGGTTCCTCGACGATTTCCTTCTGACCCTAGAGAGCAGCGTCGGCGAGCACCGGTATGCCTTCTCTGTGAAGAGCAGCCCGCAGTTCACGAAATCCTCCGCACCTGCTGACTTCGTCCGCGCCGCTTGGGAGCAATTCCTTCACGAGGGCAGTGAGCAGTTCATTGCTGGCACCGACATGCTCGGCCTCATAACAGCACCGCATCCTGACCCGCCGAAGCAGGCTGTTCAGGAGCTCCTGCGGAAGGCCAGGGAACAGGATGCGTCCGCGCTAGCGAAACGCATCACAAAGCGGCGCTACGCGTCAGCAATTGAGCGGCGGCTGTTCGCGAGCTTCGCCTGCCCCGGAGATCTGGCTCAGGCCCGCGGGGTCGACGATTCCCGAACCGGCAAGCTTCTGGCTCACGTGATCGTGAAAGAGCTCGACTTCGAGAACGCGGTATCTGAAAACGAAAGTGGCGCCGTCGGGGGTCTGTCAGGACCTTGTGGAAGGCGGCTCCTCAGAAGATGCTGGAGCCCTCTGGCATTCAGTGCTGGAGATTGTGGACGAGGCGCGTGTTGCTGGGGGATTCCTCGACCGGGGCCGTCTGCTCGGGCGGCTCCGGTGTCTGCATCGCTTAAGAGACCTTCCGGATTACCGAGATGACTGGAATCGCCTGAGGGACTGGTCCCGCCGAGCCAGGGACACGGTGCCTTCGCGCATCGGGGGCACCGTCGTTCTTCCGCGCACCAGCGAACTACTGCGCGTCCAGGATCAGCTGTCTGACAGCAAGGCCGTGGTCATACTGGGATCGCCGGGGATGGGCAAGACCGTCATCGCCAAGCTCTACTCAGAGCAGGTGGAAGCGCGCTCAATGGCATTGTGGTTTGGCGCCGAAGATCTCAAGGGCAGCGGCCTCGGGCTGCTTCGCTCGTCGCTGGGGCTCAGTCACCCTATTGCCGACATCCTGCCGAGCCTGACGCAGCCTGAGGGGCTGGTGGTCATCGATGGTCTGGAGCGTCTCGTCGATCGCATGGGGTTCCACGAGCTGGCAACTTGCCTGTGCGCTCTCGAGATAGGGCAGCCGGCAAGCCCCTGGCGCCTGCTCGTCACGTGTCAGGCCGAGCACTGGAAGCGGGTCGAAGCAAAACTGAGGAGTCACCTGTCGCAGCCACCACAATGGAGTGGGGTCCAGGTCGCGGAGCCTTGCGAGGAGGAACTCGAGCTGGTCTGGCAATCGTTTCCCTCGCTCCGAGACCTTGCCCAAAGACCTCAGTTGGGAAGCCTCCTCAAACAGCCCAAGATCCTCGACTTGCTGGCGTCTGCCGGCGCCGCCGGTGAATTGGCGGAGAGCGAACAATGGGTTGGTGAGTCAGACCTGATCGACTGGTTCTGGAACAGCATCGTACGGCAAGACCCAGATGGTGACGTCAAGTCCAGGTTTCTGCAGCTGCTCGCTGGACAGCAAGCAGACACCGGACTGTTTGAGACTCCGATCACAGAGCTCGAGAGTGCCGATGTCGCCCAGATTGCGCCACTGAGCAACACCGGCATTTGCGGAAGGCATGAGGAGCGAGTCAGCTTCAAGCATGACTTGGTCGGGGATTGGGCAAGGCAGCGCAGCATTCTCGCCCACGTCGATACGGTAGTCGCCTACCTAGAACGGAGAGTGATACAGCCGCACTGGCACCGCGCAATACGCCTCTACGGACTCCATTTGCTGGAGCAGCGCAAGGATACAACGGAGTGGCGAGATGCCCTCACGCAGCTGCCCTTTGCGCAGGACCTGTTGCTGGACTCAACCGTGTTCGCGGCAAACGGGCTTGCGCTGCTGGAGCGAGTCTGGGCGGACCTGGAGAGTGACAACGGAGCCCTCCTCCGCCGACTGCTTGCGCGCTTCCGTCAAGTGGCCACTTACCCGGATCCGGTGTTGGCTCAGCTTGCAGAGACCCTCGACGCCGAGGCATTGGCCTGCAGTCGGGCCGAATACCGTCTGCCGCTGGTCTGCTATTGGCCGCAGATGCTGTTGTTCCTGCACAGGCACCTTGATCGAGTCGTCGAGTTGGCGCTCCCGCAGGTGGCGAAGCTGGTCGAGACCTGGCTCAGTGCTGCCAAGCCCTCTTGGCCCTGCCAAAGGGAGGCGGCGGAGTTGGCGGTGGCAGTGGGCGAAGCTGTGTATGAGCTGAGAAAACGCCAGGTTCTTCACGACCCAACCGGTATCAGTCAGGCTTGTTACCGAGCCACGCTGTCGGCAGCTCACGAGCTCCCAGACGAAGTAGCAAGTCTGGCGCTGAGGGCGTGCGCTCGGACGCCACCCGGCGCTCAGGCGCTATTGACAGCCGCATAAATAATGTCTCATACTCCCCGTCGGAGGTGAGACA
>CAZCQN010000087.1:0-12501 GCA_964500825.1 uncultured Verrucomicrobiota bacterium
TATCTTCTCTATGATTCCCGTATCGTGTTAGGGCGACGAGTCGTCCTGTGCTGCTGTGCATGCGCGCGGCAGCCGGGCTAATGGACATGATCTGAGACGTCACAGAAGGCATCGAGATCAGGAACCATGGTCAGGAACACGCACGGTCACAAGCCGAGGCCGCAGGCGGGCTTCGGTGACGACCCCTTCGGCCGCATCCGCGACACGCGCCGCGCCTACAGACGCGGACAGCCGCAGGATTGGGAGCGCGCGTTCGAGGATGAGGAGGTCGAAGAAATCGAGGACTTCGACGCGTTGGACGATCTGGAAGAGGACGATCTCGACGCGCTCGAACAGTACGTCCAACCTGAAGAAGAGGAACACAGCTAGCGATCTCGTCTTCGGCGCGCGTTTCCCTAAGCCAATAGCCGGCGCTTGACGGCTCGTTGATCCGAGCACGCGGCGGATCGTCGTGCCGTTCGCCCCCGACCGTCAGCGTCCGTGGCGGACTTTCTCCCTCTTTTTGCTTCCGCGCCGCGCCCCCCCAACCTATACTAGCGAGTTTCGTCCATTGCGTAAGGGGGCGGCATGCGCGAGAAGATCGTCATCCGTGGCGCGCGCGAGCACAACCTGAAGAACATCGACCTGGAGATCCCGCGCAACAAGCTCGTGGTGATCACGGGGCTGAGCGGCTCGGGCAAGTCGTCGCTCGCGTTCGACACGATCTACGCCGAGGGGCAGCGCAAGTACGTCGAGAGCCTGTCGGCCTACGCGCGCCAGTTCCTCGGCCAGCTCCAGAAGCCGGACGTCGAGCATATCGAGGGCCTCAGCCCCGCCATCAGCATCGAGCAGCGCAGCGCCGGCGCGTCGCCGCGCTCCACGGTGGGGACGACGACGGAGGTCTACGACTACCTCCGGCTCCTCTACGCCAACGTCGGCCAGCCGCACTGCCACAAGTGCGGCAAGCCGGTCTCGAGCCAGACGGTGCAGGAGATCGTCGACCAGATGCTCGCGCTGCCCGAGGGGACGCGGCTGACGGTCCTGGCGCCCATGGTGCGCGGCCGCAAGGGCGAGCACCGCGACGTGATCGAGCGCCTGCGCAAGGACGGGTACGTGCGCGTGCGCATCGACGGCGAGGTGCTCGAGCTGGCCGACACGATCACGCTCAACAAGCGGCGCAAGCACACCGTCGAGGTGGTCGTCGACCGGCTGGTCGTCAAGCCGAAGGTGCGGCCGCGGCTGGCCGACTCGGTCGAGACGGCGCTCAAGTTGGGCCAGGGCCTCGTCGTCGGCAGCACCTCGAAAGGCGAGCGCATCCACAGCACGCTCAACGCGTGCCCGGACTGCGGCCTGAGCTTCGAGAAGCTGCTGCCGCGCCACTTCTCGTTCAACAACCCGTACGGGGCGTGCCCGCGGTGCCACGGGCTGGGCACGATCGAGCGGATCGACCCCGATCTCGTCGTGCCCGACACCTCGCGTTCGATCGGAGACGGGGCCATCGTGCCCTGGCAGCGGCACGGCGCGGCCCAAAGCTACTACCACGCGATGTTCCTCGAACCGCTGGCGGCGCACTACGGCTTCGATCTGGGCAGGCCGTTCCGCGAGCTGCCGGAATCGGCGCAGGCGCTGATCCTCTGGGGCTCGAAAGGCGAGGCGATCGAGGTCCGCGGCTGGCAAGGCGGCACGGCCAAGCGGCCGTTCGAGGGCGTGATCCCCAACCTCGATCGCCGCTACCGCGAGACCGAGAGCCTGCACGTGCGCAAGACGCTGCGCGAGTATATGAACGTGCTTGTCTGTCCCGACTGCCGAGGCAAACGCCTGCGGCCCGAAAGCCTCGCCGTGCGCCTGGGCGGCCGGTCGATCATCGAGGTGACCGAGCTGACGATCGGCGAGGGGATCGGCTTCTTCGACGGGCTCGAGCTCACGCCGCGTCAGCATCAGATCGCCGACGAGATCCTCAAAGAGATCGTGGCCCGGATGCGGTTCATGCGCGACGTGGGCGTCGGCTACCTGACGCTTGACCGCGCGAGCAGCACGCTGGCCGGCGGCGAGGCGCAGCGCATCCGGCTCGCCACGCAGATGGGCGCGGGCCTCGTCGGCGTTCTCTACATCCTCGACGAGCCGAGCATCGGCCTGCATCAGCGCGACAACCGCCGGCTGCTCAACAGCCTGCGCGAGCTGCGCGAGCTGGGCAACACCGTGATCGTCGTCGAGCACGACGAGGCGACGATCCGGTCGGCCGACTTCATCGTCGATCTCGGGCCCGGCGCGGGCCTCCACGGCGGCGAGGTCGTCGCCACGGGCACGGTGGACGACATCGTGGCCGAGCCGCGGTCGCTCACGGGCCAGTTCCTGGTTCGGAAGCGCCAGATCGCCGTGCCCGAGACGCGCAAGGCGGCCAGTCGCGCCGCCGTGCTCATGCTCAAGGGCGCACGTGAGCACAACCTCAAGAACCTCACCGTGCAGATTCCGCTCGGCCTTCTTGTCTGCATCACCGGCGTGTCGGGCTCGGGCAAGAGCTCGCTCGTGAGCGACACGCTGCTGCATGCGCTGCGCCGGGCGCTCTACGGCAGCCGCGAGCGAGGCGGCGAGTACGACTCACTGCTCGGCGTCGAGCACCTCGATCGCGTCGAGATCATCGACCAGAAACCCATCGGCCGCACGCCGCGGTCGAACCCGGCCACCTACACGGGCGTGTTCACGCTGATTCGCGATCTGTTTGCCCGGCTGCCGGAGGCGAGAATGCGCGGCTACGGGGTCGGCCGGTTCAGCTTCAACGTGCACGGCGGGCGGTGCGAGGCGTGCCAAGGCGATGGGGTGAAGCGGATCGAGATGCACTTCCTGCCCGACGTGTACGTGACCTGCGACGTCTGTGACGGCAAGCGCTACAAGCGCGAGACGCTCGAGGTCCGCTACCGCGGCAAGAGCATCTTCGACGTGCTCGAGATGACGGTCGAGGAGGCGCACGCTTTTTTCAAGCACGTGCCGCGGCTCTGGACGCGGCTGCAAACGATGTGCGACGTCGGCCTCGGCTATATCACGCTCGGCCAGTCGGCAACGACGCTCTCGGGCGGCGAGGCGCAGCGCATCAAGCTGGCCGCCGAGCTGTCGAAAACCGAGAGCGGCCGGACCATCTACCTGCTCGACGAGCCGACGACCGGCCTCCACTTCGCCGACATCGACCGGCTGCTCGAGGTGCTCCGGCGGCTCACGGCGCGCGGCAACACGGTGGTGGTCATCGAACACAATCTCGACGTGGTCAAGTGCGCCGACCACGTCATCGACCTCGGCCCCGAGGGCGGCGACGCCGGCGGCCGCATCATCGCCGAGGGCACGCCCGAGCAGATCACCGCCTGCGCCGAGAGCTTCACGGGCCGGTACCTGCGCGATTATCTGCCGGCGTTGCGTCGTGACGGCGGACCATGACGGTGCTCTGAACAAGCCCGCGGCGCGGGGTGCGAGAAGTTGGCGATTATCTTGCTTGACAGCCCGGACGGCGCGGTGTATATTGCTTCTGCATGATGGACACTGTAACAGATTGGAGCTGATCTACTTATGACGCGAGTGGACGTGAAGCCCGGTCAGGACATTGCCGCGGCCATTCGTGCGTTCAAGAAGAAGTGCGCTAAGGACGGGGTTTTGAAGGACTTCAAACGGTCTCGCCGTTTCGAGAAGCCCTCTGATCGTCGTCGCAAGGACTTCAGGGAGAGCGTGAAGCGCTGCCGGATCGCGGCGCTGAAGGCGGAACAGAAATAGCCTGATCTCGCACGTCTTGCTTATGAAAAATGGGGACAGGCACCTGTTTTTCTCATCTGCGGCCATGCTCAATGCGTCGCGCGTCCGCAGAAAAACAGGTGCCTGTCCCCATTTTTCCCCGTTTTTCAGACGCGCTGGTTGGCCTTGGTCATCCTGGCGAAGCGGGCGACGACGGTTCGCGGTTCCGCCTCGTTGTCGAACAGGATCGTGCAGCTCTGCCCGATCGACGTGTCCGCTACGTCGAGTACCTCCCCGCCGCCGAAGGTTGGATGAACAACGCGGTCGCCCGGCGCGTATTCGGCTGTCTCCTCAACCACTGAGCGGTCTCGCCCCGTCGAGGCGCCGTGCTTAGCCGGTGCCATCGTGTGGCCGAGGTCAAGCTCGTCTTCCGGGAGATCGTCGATGAACCGCGACCGCTCCTGCTGGGTCACCTGGCCGAAGCGCATTCTGGTGTCGGCCGACGAGAGGTAGACGCGGTCCTTGGCGCGCGTGAGCGCCACGTAGAAGAGCCGGCGCTCCTCCTCGGTGCCGTCCCGGGTGTCGAGCGAGTTGGCGTGGGGGAACAGCCCCTCTTCGAGGCCGGTGACGAACACCACCGCGAACTCGAGGCCTTTGCTGTTGTGGGCGGTCATCAGGTTGACCCGGTCGCGTTCGGCTTCCCAATCATCGATGTCGGACAGCAGCGAGACCCGCTCGAGGAAGTCGCGCAGCGTCGGCGCGTCGTCCGATTCCTCGTAGGTCTCGATTGCGCTGAGCAGCTCCTCGACGTTCTCGATGCGGTCGGGCCCGGCCTCGTCGCGGCCTTTCTCGAGCATCTCGATGTAGCCCGTCTCGTCGAGCACGAGGCGAGCCAGCTCGGCCGGCCCGTGCTCTTCGGCGTGTGCGCGGAGGCGCTCGAGCAGCTCGTGGAACGCGGTGAGCCGCTTACGGGCGGCCGGCGCGAGGCCGTCGATCTCGTCGGGCTCGACGAGCGCCTCGTGCGGCATGACGACGTGCTTGGCGGCATGCGCGCGCAAGCGGGCGAGCGTCGTTTGGCCGATGCCGCGCGGGGGCACGTTGATGATGCGCTCGAGCGCGACGACGTCGGCCGGATTGACGATCAGGCGCAGGTAGGCGATGACGTCCTTGACCTCCTTGCGCTGGTAGAAGCCGACGGTGCCGACGACGATGAACGGGATCCGCTCGGCCGTGAACACCTCCTCGAACACGCGCGACTGCGCGTTCGTGCGGTAGAAGACGGCCAGCTCGCGGCGGGCGAGCCCATGCGTCGTCAGCTCGCGCGCGAGGCGGGCAACGTGCTCGGCCTCGTCGCGCTCGTCGAGGCATTCGCGCAACGCGACGGGCGCCCCTTCGGGGCGATCGGATTGCAGGTTTTTCGGGTGGCGCATCGTGTTCTGCGCGATGACGGCGTTGGCCGCGCGCAGGATGGTGGGCGTCGAGCGGTAGTTCTGCTCGAGGGTAACCAGGCGCGCGCCGGCAAAGTCGTGGGCGAACTCGTTGATGTGCCGAATGCTGGCGCCGCGCCACTGGTAGATCGACTGGTCGGGATCGCCCACGGCGCACACGTTGCCGTCCGGCGCGGCGAGCAGCTTCACCAGCTCGTACTGCGGCGGGTTCGTGTCCTGGAACTCGTCAACGAGCAGGTACCGGCACCGGCTGCGCCAGCGGGCGTGGGCCTCGGCGTGGTCGCGCAGCACGCGGACGGCCTGCATGAGCAGGTCGTCGAAGTCCATCGCGCCCGCGCGCCGCAGGCGGGCCTGGTACTCGGCGTAGACGGGCGCCACGCTGCGGCCGAAGCCGTAGCGGCGGCCGGCCGCGTACGCGTCGGGCTCGAGCATGGCGGTCTTGGCGTGCTCGATCTCGGCCTTGATGGCCGAGGGCGGCAGCTTCTTCGGGTCGATGCCGAGGTCGCGCACGATCTGCCGGATGAGGCGCTCGCTGTCGGCCTCGTCGTAGATCGTGAAGTGGTTCGGGAAACCGATCCGGCCCGACTCGCGCCGCAGCAGGCGGGCGCAGAACGAGTGGAACGTGCACAGCAGCGGCCCACGCCCCCGAGCAGGGCCGGCGGGGCCAAGACCGAGCCCCGACAGCATCCGCTCGACACGCTCGCGCATCTCGTCGGCGGCCTTGTTTGTGAACGTGACGCCAAGGATTGAGCCTGGGTCGATACCCCGAGAAATGAGTGAGGCGATCCGGTAGGTGATGACGCGCGTCTTGCCGCTCCCGGCGCCGGCGACGACCAGGAGCGGGCCATCGCCGTGCTCGACGGCCTCACGCTGCTGAGGGTTGAGCTGCCCGAGCAAGGACACTGCGGCCTCCGATCCGTCGTGAGTAGTGCCGATGGTAGCACGCCCAGCGAGCCAGGCGGTGTAGACAAATTCGTCCGTTCGCCGTACAAAAATGAAAAACGACCCAAAAAACCGCTTGACAAGCTGGGTTGCGTGAAGTATAGCCGACACGAAGCTTTCTTGGACGGCCTATGCGTTGGGGGGTATGGCGCGCAAGCCGTTTGTTTTTCCCCACGGATCTTTCTCGGCACTGAGTGGTGTACGTTCTCTCGACGAGTGAAGCGGGGGTGTCGATGGCCTACATCGTAGATATCCTTCCTTCCCGGGTCGAATGCCGGCCCAAGAATCGCGGATATATCACTCCCGTTTAGGTACAGCTGCGAGATTCGGGGGGGATCAAAAGGAGCGGCAGAATGTACCGCAGCAGAAGGTCGGAGGCCCTGCTCTCTGCGAGGGAGCATCCTCCGAGCCTTTGCTGCTTTTGGGGTTTGTGAAACCGCTCGGTGCCGGCCGACCATGTCTTTCCTAATGCTTTCCGGCGCCGCTTGTTACGCTTGACCCGCGCCTTGACGTCCCGCTCGATTCCACCCCGTTTTGGCGCGCTGTGCGCCGCGTTTGTGGTTTTGCCTTGGCCCGACCGGCAGGCCCTCCGATAAAGATAACAGAACCACTGCGCTTAGTCGCAGCGGGGGCTGAGGTATGCTTCCAGAACATGAACAGCCCACCAAG
This sequence comes from uncultured Verrucomicrobiota bacterium, assembly GCA_964500825.1. Lineage (GTDB taxonomy): Bacteria > Auribacterota > JABMQX01 > JAFGEW01 > JAFGEW01 > CAYUZG01. Next base: position 6,753 of record CAZCQN010000087.1, read on the forward strand.
AGCCCCGGAGTGCCGCAGCTGACCCAGACCGAGAGTGCGCTCATCTACGACGAGATGCTGCGGAACGGCCGGATCATTCAGGTCGCCTCCGGCGGGGTGCGTGTGTTCGACAGGTCGAGCATTTTCATCCGCAGCGAGGTGCTGAAAGCCAAGCGCACCTTCCCGCGGATCGATATCACCCCGGGCCTCGAGCACATGGTCGAGCACCTCATGGAGGACGACGAGCTGAAGGTGACCAAGGTGCGCGGCGAGCTGTACCGGTCGGTCTACAAGCCGATCAAGCGCAGCCTCGACGAGCTGCTCCATGACTCGCGCATCTTCTTCGGCGACTCGACGACGCTGGTGCAGGTGCGCAACGACGTGCAGAAGGTGGTTCAGCGGCTCGACCTGCTCACGCTCGGCATGCTCAACGACATCCTGACCCATAGTGAGCTCGAGTTCCGGCGCCACGTTGAGGCCGGCGTCTACAGCGGCCTGGCCGGCTCAGTCGTGTTTGGCGACTACAAGCGCAAGCTGAGCGACAAGAAGGTCGTCGAGGATCTCATCATGCTCGGCATCATCTACGGCCTCGGGCCGGATCTGAAGAAGAGCACGAGCTTCAAGGAGCTGAGCCGCACTTCGAAGAGCCTCTACGATGTTGAGAAGGTGCTCGACGAGCTCAGCGCGAATCCCGACGAGCCGACGAACATGCTGACCGAGATCCTCGCCGTCTCCCTCAAATACATCCGGGCCCTCGACGAGACGGAAAACCGCGATCCGCTCGACGGGCTCGTGGCGATCATGTCGGCGTGCACGGAGCGGCATGCGATCGGCGTCGGCGCGCTCGCGCAGAAATACGCCGTCAACGAGTACATGATCAACTACCTCGTGCGCGACGAGGCGTTCCACGAACGCCTTCACCGGAACGAGGACCTGTTCGAGCTGGCGGTCCGCAAGCGGATGGAGAGCGATCCGAGCCCGGCGACCGTCAAGCTCGGCGAGATGTTCGTGCGCCAGCTTCGGTTCAAGCGCACGATCAAGCTCGGATCCGATATGATGCACCGGCTCGACGACTTCATCGGCGTGTTGCTTCCGGTCAAGGCGGCAGCGGCCGGCTTCCTCGATCGGATCGCCGAGATCGACCGGCCCGAGTACGTCCAGCTCACGCGCCTGACGCGCAACGTGGTCGACGCGATCGAGGCGACGCTCGAGTTCCACGAGCAACAGGCCGACCCGGCGAACTGGCCCGAGCTCGAGAACGTGCCGGGCGCGGCCTACTTGGTCGCCTACAAGAGGCAGCCGGAGATGGAATACCAGATGCAGCACACGGTCCGTGTGGTCCAGCGCTGTCGCGCGCAGGCGGCCGAGCTGTTCGGCTCGAACGCGGAGGCGATGTTCCGCAGCGCGTTCGACGAGCTCGAGCAGCAGATGATGACCATCGATCGGTTCCGCGCCACGATGCTGCCCCAGGCGGTCGACGTCACACGCGTGCTGCGTGCTGTGGGCCGGCTGTTTTCGGCCGTCGAGGGCCTGCGCGTCGCCGTCGAGATGCCTCGCGCGCCGGCAGTGGCGACGATCGACCCGCTTGGTCTCGACGAGGTGCTCTACGAGCTGCTCGAGGCGATTGCACGGCCCGTCGGCCCGGGTGTGGACCGATCCGGTGACGAGGCCGGGCCGCTGCCTGAGCTCGCCATCACCTTGGAGCCGGGTGAACATGGCTCTGTGGCCCAGATTACAGGCTCGTGCGACACACTTCCCGCCGACACCGCGAGCCTGCAGCAGCGCTTCGAGAGGGTGGCGCCCGGCGCCGTGCTGCGGGTCAACGTCGAGCAGGGATCCGGCACGACGTTCTCACTCGAGTTCCCGGTCGTCGAGCAGGAGCGGGGTGTCGCGTCGGTGCTTACGCACGGCTGAGGCCGGGCTGCGTCGCCGGTCACGATGGGCGCTCGCCGCGCTACGGGATCTCGAACGAGCCGATGAAGTCGTTGATGTCGGCGATGGCGTGCTCGGCCATGAAGGCGGCGATGCCGTCGACGATCTCCTCGCACGAGCGCGGGTTGTAGAAGTTGGCCGTGCCGACCTGTACGGCCGACGCGCCGACGGCGAGGAACTCGAGCGCGTCGGGCGCGGTCGCGATCCCGCCGATGCCGATCACGGGCACCTCAACCGCTTTCACCACCTCCCACACCATCCGGAGCGCCACCGGCTTGATCGCCGGGCCCGAGAGCCCGCCCGTGACGTTGCGCAGCACCGGGTGCGGCGTGACGCCGCGTGACGGATCGCCCAGCTCGACCGCCATGCCGATGAGCGTGTTGATGAGCGAGAGCGAGTCGGTGCCGCCGTCGACGGCCGCGTGCGCGTACTCGGCCACGTCGCCGACGTTGGGCGAGAGCTTCGTCATGAGCGGCAGCGTCGTCGCCGAGCGCACGGCGGCGACGAGTTTCCGGAGCGCTTCCGGGTCGGTGCCGAACGCGAGGCCGCCGGCCTTGTTCGGGCACGAGACGTTGAGCTCGAGCGCGGTCACCCCGTCGCAGCCTGTGAGGCGCTCGGCGGCGGCGACGAACTCGTCGATCGTGCTGCCCTGAACGTTGACGACGCACGCCACGCCGCGCTCGCGTAGGGTGGGGAGTTTCTCGTCGATGAACGCCTCGACGCCGACGTTCTGCAAGCCGATCGCGTTGAGCATGCCGGCGGCCGTCTCGCAGCCGCGCGGCGGCGGATTGCCCCCGGCAGGCTCGAGCGTGATGCCCTTGGTGACGACGGCGCCGAGCTTCGTGATGTCGCACAGCTCGGCGTACTCCTGGCCGTAGCCGAAGGTACCTGACGCGGTCATCACGGGGTTCTTGATCGTGGCGCCACCGATGTCGACGGCCATCTTCATTCGAACACCACGTCGCGGGCGTTGAAGATCGGCCCGTCCTTGCACACCATCTTGTACTCGGTGCCGCCGTCGGGCGCCCTCGTCGCACAGGCGCAGACGAGGCAGGCGCCCACGCCGCACGCCATCCGCTGCTCGAGCGATAGCTCGCAGGACACGTCGCGCTCGGCCGCGATCGCGGCGACGCGCTTGAGCATCGGCTCCGGGCCGCACGCGTACACGGCGACGCTTCGCGTCGCTTGGGCGAAGCCTCCGGCTTCGTCGGCGCAAGCGGCAGCGTCGCCAACTTCGCGTTCGAGCAGCTCGGTGACCACGCCGTGATACCCGCGTGATCCGTCGTCCGTGGCGAGCTTGTACTCGACGTCGATCTCCCCAAAGAGGTCTTCGAGCACAGCGAGTTCGGCCGACCGAAACCCGGCAAGGACAACCGTCCGGGCCTGGGGCCGGTGCTTGGCGAGCTCGACGGCGAGGAAGGGGAATGGTGCAATGCCGATCCCGCCCGCGACCAGGATGTTGACCCGGGCCCACGTCTCGAGCGTGAAGCTCGTGCCGAGCGGGCCGAACACGTCGAGCTCGTCGCCCTGGTCGAGCTCGGCGAAGGCGCGGGTGGCCGTGCCGACCGTGTCGTAGTAGATGCCGACCGTATCGTCGTCGACGCTGCCGATGCTGAACGGCCGGCTGAGCAGGTAGCCGCGCGGGCGGGCCTCGCGCATCATGACGAAGGTGCCCGGCTTCGCCTCACGGGCGATCTCGGCGCACTCGAAGCCGAGCGCGTGCGACGCACCGGCCAGGTGGTGGTTGAAGACGATGGGCACTCGTTTCTGAATCATGGTTCGATGCCGACACCCGGGTCCCATTCAGCGCGGAGTGTAGCCGGTGGTAGGGACGGGCGTCAACGTTTGGGCAACATCAGAAAAGCGGGCGCGTCAGCGTGAACGCGGTGACCGATGCCGCGCCCGCGCGCTTGAGCACCCGCGCGCACTCGTTGATCGTTGCGCCCGTCGTGTACACGTCGTCGACGAGCAGGAGGTGCTTGCCCTCGATGCGCCCAGCCTGCCGCACGCCAAAAGCGCCCTTGATGTTCGTCAGCCGCTCTTTCAGCCCGAGGTTGACTTGCGGCACGGTGTGGCGCGTGCGGCGCAGGACGTGCGTGATGATCGGGAGCCCGAACTCCCGCCGGATCGGCCGCGCGAGCGCGATCGCCTGGTTGAAACCGCGGTAGCGGAACCGCCGCCAATGCAGGGGCACCGGGACGATCGCGTCGAGCGACGCCGCGTCGATGTGCCGGTGCATGAAGTCGATCATCCATCGCGCAAGCACGCGAGCCAGGTACTGGCGCATGCCGTACTTGTAGAGGTGCACGAGCGGCTGCATCACGTCGTTGTAGACGGTGGCCGAGAACGCGCGGTCGAAGTGGCGTTTGGACTGGCGGCACTCGGCGCAGAGCAGCTCGCTCGCCGCCGCGGTGAACATCTTCTGGCCACACCGCTCACAGAACGGATCCTCGACGAGCACCACCCGGCGGCGGTGCTCGTCACACAGCGGGCCGCGCTGGCCCAACTCGAGATCGTCGCCGCACACCACACAGCGCCGGGGATACAGGAGCTCGCCGAGCCGGGAGATGATCGCGCCGAGCATGCTCACCGCTTGCCGCTGCTCCCCGACCGCGCCCTGAGCTTCGAGGCGAACAGCATGAGCAAGACGACGAGCAGGACGGTTACAAGCCAGCACACGAGGCTGTCCGTGTAGCTCATGTACCAGTCGTGCGGCACGCCGAACAGCAGCGTCGAGCGGCCGGCGATTTCCTCTAACAGCGAGCCGTCGAGCTTGCCGACGGCCACGAACCCCGCGTGGATGCCGATCGGCAGGTACAGCGAGCCGGTCTTGACGTACGCGACCGCCAGCGCGACGCCGATCAGAAACAGGCCGAGGAAAAACGGCCAGATCTCGGCGAACCGCCCGAAGTTCGAGAGCTGGTGCGGCACGATCCGGAAGCCGTTGAGCACGTGGAAGTGCTCGAACGACGGGGCGCCGCTCGATGCCAGCACGTTCTCCGGCAGCGGCTGCATGAAGTGCATGGCCGCGAAGAACGCCGACGCGAACACGACGGCGAAGAACGCGTCCATATCGGCCTGGAGGTTCTGGAGCACGACGCCGCGGAAGACGACCTCCTCGAGCAGCCCGACGAGCAGGCCCGCCCCCAGCGCGGTCCAGACCATGCCGAAGGCGAAGTCGACGTGGAGGCGCTTGGCGCCGGCCGCATAGAAAATGGCGATGATGACGCACAGCGCCAGAGCCCCGACGAACAGCCCCACGATGAGCTGCTTCAGCACCGACGAAACGCGGACGTTGAGCGACTCGACCACCCGCGACCGCATGTGCCGGCGAAACACGATGAAGTACAGGAGCGAGAACGCGAGAAAGCAGCGCGTGAAGATCTTGACCAGCTCGCGCGTCTTGCCCAGCTCGTCGTTGAGGATCTTGAAGAACGGCGACGCAATGCACGCCGACAGAAAGGCCAGCCCGAAAATCAGCGGCAGCAGCACATAGGAGCGTCCCAGGAGTTTTGAGCCTCGCGCCACAGCGACCCTTCACCCAGGTGAATGATTCCCCGCCTGTCTGTGCTTACTGTAGGCGAGCTCGCCTGCGCGAATCAAGGCCGAAGCCGGAGTGTTCCATGCTCCCCGATTCCACCGGCAGGCGATACGAACAGACGAAGTGCCCGAACCCGGCATGCTGCTCGGCATCGGCTTGGGGTGGTCGCTCGGCCATGACACATCACACGCCCTTGACACCGCTGCGCCCGTTTGCGTATATACGGACGCCCATCAACGCCGGCGTAGCTCAGTTGGTTAGAGCAGCGGAATCATAATCCGCGTGTCGTAGGTTCGA